>CALUJF010000004.1 GCA_944320855.1 uncultured Phocaeicola sp. | reverse complement strand
TTCATTGTCACAGCCGATAAAAGGGAAACATTACTTGAAATAAAGGAAATGTTGACAGCCTTTTTAAAGGAAAGAGGGCTTACACTATCCGAGGAGAAGACACTGATAACACACATCAGTGAAGGATTTGACTTTTTAGGGTTCAATGTACGGAAGTACAACGGAACATTGTTAATAAAGCCGTCAAAGAAAAGTCAGAAACGCTTCACTGACAAGCTGCATGAGGTTGTGCTGACCAAAGGTAAGTCACTATCCCAGCAGGAGTTGATAGAGAAACTCAATCCTATAATAAGGGGATGGGGCAACTACTACAGCCATGTGGTATCAAAGGAGGTGTTCTGCCGATGCGACCATATCTTAATAAACCAGCTTAAAAGATGGTCATATAACAGACATACCAACAAGTCAAGGAAATGGATAAGAAAGAAGTATTTTATCCATGAAGGTGGCAGAAATTGGATTTTCGGATTTGTATATGAATGTGGAGGAATAAAGGAGAAGTTCACATTACAACAACTGACTGAGATTCCAATCAAGCGACACATAAAGATAAAATGCGAAGCCAATCCGTTCGATCCTTCATGGGACGGATACTTCGAAAGGCGGAAACTCAAAAGTGCCCGTCAACGTGCGTAAAGAAAACTTTATCGGAAACAAGTCATCGCAAGATGATTATGAGCCGATTTAATTTTATGAGAATTAAATTTAGAATTATCGGAGCTGTATGCGGTGAAAGTCGCACGTACAGTTCTTAATGGGGAAAGCGGCAGCAATGCCGCCGACCTACATAACATAAAACCATATTAACCGCCATAACATGACAAGAAAAATAATATTCCTGATTTTATTCTACATATATTCAGTAAATATCAGTGCGCAACCTGATTGCGTAATAACGCATTACTCTTCTGAAGACGGTCTATCTGAAAATACAGTAATGGATATACTACAGGACAAAAAAGGTAACCTGTGGTTATCTACCTGGAACGGGATAAACAAATTCGACGGATATACATTCCATACATACAAAGGATTTCAGGATAACGATATCGCACTCACAAGCAACCGTGTAGACTGTATGGAACTTGACAAATACGGCTTTATATGGATGCTTACATACGACGAAAGAGTTTTTCGTTTCGACCCACGTACTGAAAAGTTCGTAAGTGTACCCGACAATGATGTGAACGAAGCACATATACCGATTACGAGCATAAAAGCTCTGCCTAACGGTAATGTATGGCTACTCTCGGAGAACAGAGGTGCCATAAGGGTAACAACCAATCCTAAAAGTAAAGAATTCACTACAGAATACTATTCATCAGGACATGAAATATTCCCAATATCGACCGTTTTTGACGTATTCATGTCTGAAAACAAAGAATGGGTACTTGCAGACAACGGTATGGCATGTTTCTGCGAAAACTCCCAAAATCCGGAAGTGTTTTTTGGTAATAATGGTTCTGATACAGAAGAGAATGGTGGGAAAAACATATTTTACACCATGGAAGACTGTGGACAGAAACTTTTTTTTGGAGCTAACAGCGGATATGTCTGGATAATGAATAAAAACGATGGCATATTCACACCATTGAAACTGCCTGTGCAATCAGGAGTAAAAGGCATCAAATATATAAAGAAAAATGAAGAAGCTGTAATAGCTACCGAGAAAGACGGTTTCTTTGTGTACGACATGAAAAATTCTTCACTTAAACACTTCAAGCCTTCTACTATACCTGATGCTCCTATAGACAATCTCTACAGAGATTCAGCCGATGAAATATGGTTTGCGCAAGACGCATCAGGCCAAGTGGCACACTTCAATCCATACACAGGAATAATAAAAATAGAAAAGGTATATACTGAATATACGAATACAGACAGGTCACGTCCCGCATTCCACATACACGAAGACATATACGGGACTCTTTGGGTACACCCTTATGGCGGCGGTTTTTCTTATTTCGACAGAGCGAAAAACTGCATAATGCCTTTCTATAACAGTATGAAAGGTAAGCATTGGCATTTCTCAAATAAGATTCACTGCGCATATTCCGACAGACAAGGTAATTTATGGATGTGTACCCACTCAAAAGGTTTGGAGAAAATAACATTCAGAACTGAACGTTTCAGAGTCAAACGTCCTGTACAGTCCGACCGTGAAACACTTGGGAATGAAGTCAGAGCTTTACACGAATATGGCAAGAATCTATGGGTAGGATTAAAAGACGGTATGCTGCGCATATATGACAGTAGCTATAATGAAATAGGTTACATGACGGAGAGTGGAAAGATTTCAAAATCCGGAACTCCACTGGCTGGTAATGTTTACTATATGACATGCGACAGCAAAGGTACCATGTGGATTGCCACAAAAGGAGCCGGACTAATTAAAGCCGAACCGGAAGGGGCTAGAATGCAATTCAGACTGACACGCTACGAACATAATCCAAACGACATATACAGCCTTTCAAGCAACGATGTTTACTGCATATACGAAGACCATTCAGGCAGAATATGGGTTGCCACATTCTCTAACGGCATAAACTATATATCTAAAGATGAAAACGGAAAAGATATATTCATAAGCCATAGGAACATGCTGAAAGGATACCCGATAAAGCAGTGTAACAAAGTAAGATGTATCACGGCTGATAAACATGGCAGATTGTGGATAGGCACTACAGGAGGCCTTGTAATGGCCGGACTGGACTTTACGAACCCGCGTGAAGTAACTTTCAACCACTACATGCGCTCACCGAAAGACCCGACATCTCTTAGTAATAATGATGTGCATTGGATTTCTTACACACAAAAAGAAGAACTGTATATAGCCACATTCGGAGGAGGATTGAACAGAATGACAAGTATGGACAAGAATGGTAAAATACAATTCAAGACATACACCGTACAAGACGGATTGCCATCTGACATTCTTTTATCAATACAGGAAGACAAAAAAGGTATATTGTGGATAAGCACAGAGAACGGATTGACGAAGTTCAACCCGGCTGATGAAAGTTTCGAGAACTTCCAGGACAGACACAGTAACTTAAAGATACGTTTCAGCGAAGCATCATCCGATTACCTGTCGAACGGTGATATCGTATTCGGAACGAATCACGGTATATTCTATTTCAACCCTGACTCAATAAAGAAAAGTATATACGAACCTCCGGTAATTTTTACGCAACTATTGTTGGCAAACAATACAGTTGTACCCGGCACAGGTCCTCTGAAGGAAAGTACCATAGACGACATAGGACATCTCACACTCTCGCATGAAGAAAATATATTTACCATCCAATATGCGGCACTGGACTATACTACCCCGTCAGACATACAGTACGCATACATACTGGATGGCTTCGATAAGCACTGGAACTATGTAGGGAAACAACGTATGGCTACATATACCAATCTGCCAAAAGGAGAATATATATTCAAGGTACGCTCAACAAATTCTGATGGAGTATGGACAGACAACACCCGCGACCTTGGAATAAACATTCTTCCTTCGTTCTGGGAAACGCCACTTGCTTATGCTCTGTACGTGTTCATTCTATTATTAGTTGTGTTTACTGCCGTATATATTCTGTCAACCATTTATAGGCTGAAACACAAAGTCGTTATGGAACATCAGCTTACAGATTTAAAGCTACGATTCTTTACCGACATTTCACATGAACTCAGGACACCGCTTACACTCATAACAGCTCCGTTGGAAAACATACTGGAGGATAATGAACTTCCTGGCGGAATACGCGAACAACTATCTGTTGTAGAACGTAACGCAAACCGTATGCTGAGACTTGTAAACCAAATTCTTGATTTCAGGAAAATACAGAACAAGAAGATGAAAATGCAGGTACAACTACTTGAAATTGTATCGTTTACACGTAAAATAATGGATTACTTTGAGGCTGTAGCCAAAGAAAGGAATATAAACTACACAATGGAAACAGAAAAAAGCGCCATTTATTTATGGGTGGACGCAGACAAATATGAAAAGATTATATACAACCTGCTATCGAACGCATTCAAATATACCCCTGACGGGAAAGCCATAAAAATAGCAATAAAAGAAAACGAAGACACAGTATCTGTTTCCGTAATAGACCAGGGAATGGGTATTACTGAGAACAAAAAGAAAAAACTGTTCGTCCGCTTTGAAAATCATATCGAGTCAAAAGCGACATCACAATTAAGCACAGGTATTGGTCTTTCATTGGTAAAAGACTTTACAGACATGCACAAAGCAGAAATCAATGTAACGAGCAAGCCGGATGAAGGAAGCTGTTTCAAAATTGATTTCAAGAAAGGCAAAGAGCATTATGACGAGAAGGTAGAATTTCTGCAAAGCGACATTGACTGTCAGACTGAAGGACAGAAAAACTTGCAGGAGCCACAAAATGATGAAACCCCAAGTCTGGATGAAAATGAGATTCAGGATTCAGATAAAGAAGTAATGCTTATAGTTGAAGACAACTCCGAACTCAGACAATTCCTAAGAGGAATATTCTCACCGGAATACTATGTCATAGAAGCGGCAAACGGAGAGGAAGGTAAAGAAAAGGCATTCAAACATTTACCGGACATAATAATAAGCGATGTGATGATGCCTGTGAAGGACGGATTCCAGATGATGCAGGAATTAAGAAACGAAATTACCACCAGCCATATACCATTAATACTGCTGACTGCGAAAACCGCCATTGAAAGCAAACTGGAAGGATTGGAATACGGAGCAGACGATTACATAACAAAACCTTTCAGTGCCACATATCTGAAAGCCAGAGTCAAGAACATTCTTCAAGGCAGATTGAAGATACAGGAGGCATACAGGGAAAGACTGCTTAACTCAGGATGGAAAGCCGCAAACGACAAAGTAGAGAAGAACGAAACGAATGTCCCTGAAATGTCGCCTAACGACAAAAAATTCATGGACAAACTGATGGGACTGATGGAAAACAGCTTGGACAATAGCGATTTGGTTGTTGACGACCTGGTAAAAGACATGGCAGTTAGCCGTTCGGTATTCTTCAAGAAACTGAAATCGCTGACCGGGTTAGCCCCTGTAGAATTTATAAAAGAGGTACGTATAAACAAAGCCGTTCAGTTAATAGAATCAGGAGAGTTCTCCATAACGCAGATAGCATATATGGTTGGAATAAACGACCCGCGTTACTTCAGCAAATGCTTCAAACAGAAAATGGGCATGACACCATCGGAGTACAGGGAGAAGAAAGCCTGAAACGATACATCATTATATAGAGAAACAGCCAATAAACGGCAATCGTCCGCTTATCGGCTGTTCTTCTTTGTCAATGTAATTTATCTATGTTCCGCACCGAATTTAAATACCGTTTAAATGCTATTTAATCACTATTTAAATGCCATATAAACATATTCCATTCACCATTCACTGACTGTTCACTAAGCGTTTACAGATTCAAATATCTCTTCGCATTGTTATAAGAGATATCATTTACCATCTGTCCGAGGAACTCGATTTCAGATGCAGGCAATTCACCTTTTTCAACATCCTCGCCTATCAGATTGCAGAGGATACGACGGAAATATTCATGACGCGGATAAGAAAGGAAGCTGCGTGAGTCTGTAAGCATACCTACGAAACGGCTCAGCAATCCGAGAACTGAAAGACAGTTCATCTGTTTCTGCATTCCGTCCTTCTGGTCGAGGAACCACCAGCCTGAACCGAACTGTATTTTGCCGGCTACAGGACCCTGCTGGAAGTTACCTATCATTGTACCGATTACTTCGTTGTCGGCAGGATTGAGGTTGTAGAGGATTGTCTTTGTAAGCTTGTCGACCGAATTCAGACGGTCGAGGAACTTAGACATTGCCTTTGAGGTATTGAACACGCCTATTGAGTCAAAACCTGTATCAGGACCGAGCTTCTCGAACATACATGTGTTGTTGTTGCGGATGGCTCCGTAGTGGAACTGCTGGGTCCAGCCTTTCTCATTGTCCATCTCTGCAAAGACTACGAGCATTGCCGACTTGAACTTGAGTATCTCCTCGTTTGTAAGTTCCTTGCCTGAATATACCTTGTTGAAGATTGCGTTGATTTCGGCTTCTGTATAGTCCTCGGCATAGAATTCCTCTATTCCGTGGTCGGACAGACGGCAGCCCATGCTTGCGAAGAAGTCGTGACGCTTCTTCAGTGCGTCAATCATGTCATTGTATGTACTGATTGATACTGATGATACTGAAGACAGTTTCTCAATATAGCTGCGGAAGTTTGCCGGATTCTCCACAGCCATTGCCTTGTCAGGACGCCATGTAGGAAGGACCTTCACCTTGAATCCGCTTTCCGCTATTGTCTTGTGGTATTCCAATGTGTCTACAGGGTCGTCTGTAGTACATACTGTCTCTACATTGTAGCGTTCCATGAACTTGCGGGCTGTATAGTCAGGTGTCGCAAGCTTGGCGTTACATTCGTCGAATATCTCACGTGCCGTCTTAGGAGAAAGAAGCTTGTCGATACCGAAGGCTGTCTTCAGCTCAAGATGGCTCCAGTGGTAAAGCGGGTTTCTCATCGTGTAAGGGATTGTCTCGGCCCATTTCTCGAACTTCTCCCAGTCGGAAGTTGATTTGCCTGTGATATATTCCTCATCCACTCCGTTGGTTCTCATGGCTCTCCATTTGTAGTGGTCGCCGCCAAGCCAGATTTCCGTGATTGAGGAGAATTTATAGTCGTCTGCTATCTTCTTAGGTTCAAGATGGCAATGATAGTCAATAATCGGATTGTGTTTTGCAAAATTGTGATACAGATACTTCGCTGTGTCCGAATACAGCAGGAAGTCGTCATCCATGAAATTTCTCATAACTATTCTGTTTTTATTATGTGATTAATTATTTCTTTACGTCTGATGTCAGACTCTTCACGGCCAACCAGCTCAATATGTAAGCTACCGAGGCTACGAGAAACACTATCATGTATCCGGCCTGGATTCCCTCAAAGCCGAGGAAGGACATATTGCTCTCGCGTGAGTATGTGAACAGGATACCTGAGCCCTGGTTGAAAAGGAAGCTTCCCAATCCGCCTACCATGCCGGCAAGACCCGTAAGTGTGGCCACTACCGATTTAGGGAAGAGGTCGCTTACCAGGGAATATGCGTTCGCGCTCCAGCTCTGGTGTGCGGCGCCGATGATACCGATGATGATTATAGGATACCAGCATGAGTGTACTCCGAGGAATGGTGCAACTATACCCAACAGGGGGAAGAGCGAATAGACGAACATTGATGATATACGTCCGCCGAACGGGGTAAGTCCTTTCTTGTTCACAAGGAACGTAGGAAGGTATCCTCCGATGATTGAGAGCATGGTGATGAGATACAGAGTGAAGATAAGCATCATGCCCATGAAGGAGTCAGAGCTGTAGCCGTAGATATCCTTCACGTATGCAGGGGCCCAGAAGAGGAAGAACCACCATACTCCTTCAGGAAGGAATCGTGAGGCGAAGATTGCCCATGTGTGGCGGTAGGTGAAATACCTGAAGATATTAACCTTTTCCTTAGGCTCTTCTGCAGGTTTGGTTTCATTCTCCGCCTTGTTTTCATCCTGACGTATATAGTCAAGCTCAAGCTTGTTCATACGCTTGTTGTTTTCCGGTGCCTCGTATGTCTTGAGCCATATTCCCAGCCATACGAAACCGAGAAGACCGATGATAAGGAATGACATCTCCCATCCCCAGAAACGTGCTATCACAGGGATTGTGAACGGAGCGAGCATGGCTCCTATCTGTGAGCCGGAATTGAAAAGACTCGTCGCAAAGGCACGGTCCTTCTGAGGGAAATAGGCTGAGATAGTCTTGTTGGCACAAGGGAAGTTTCCTGCCTCACCGGCCGCAAGGATACATCTTGCGATAAGGAAAAGCCACATGCTCACTGTAGATATACCCATCATGGCTGTACCGGCACTGCGGGCCAGTTCTATATGCTCGCGTGCTCCGGCAAAGGTCATCGACCAGCTGTCGAGAACTATTCCGGCCGTAGCGATACCGCAGAAGGCATGAAGGCAGGCTCCGAGCGACCAGAGGGCGATGGCCCATGAGTAGCCTTTCTTGATTCCAAGATAATCGACTGTCCTTCCTGCAAAGAACATGGCGATGGAATATACGAAGGAGAAACATCCGGTGATGGTTCCGTAGTGAACGTCGGTCCAGCCGAACTCAGGAGAGATGAAGTCTTTCCAAGTCAGCGAGAGAACCTGACGGTCAAGATAGTTTACCGTGGTGGCGAAGAAAAGCATCGCACATACATACCAGCGGTAGTTGGTCATTTTATTATTGTTCATTTATGTCAATTAAGAGTTAAGAATTAAGAATTAAAAATGAAGTATTAAGAACTTAAAAACTCAAGAACTTAAGAACTCAAACTTAAAGTATCACACCGGTCTTGAAAATGGATATCTCACGGTAATTGTTTATCTCGTTCTTCACATACGCACCCGAGCAGGCTGATATGACAAAGTTGAAGAACTCGTCAAGCACCTCTTCCTTGCTCTTGCCTTCCACCAGCACACCGGCATTGAAGTCCATCCAGCGTGTCTTGCGGTTATAGAGGTTTGAGTTGGTGGAAATCTTGGCTGTAGGCACGAATGTTCCGAACGGTGTTCCGCGTCCTGTAGTGAAAAGCACCATATGGCAACCGGCAGAAGCAAGTGCGGTACTTGCCACGAGGTCATTGCCCGGCGCACTCAAAAGGTTTAACCCGTGGGCTGATATGCGGTCGCCGTATTCAAGAACGTCCATCACTGCGCTCGAGCCTGATTTCTGCGTACAGCCGAGTGATTTCTCTTCCAGAGTGGAGATACCTCCCGCCTTGTTGCCCGGCGAAGGATTCTCGTATATCACCTGGTCGTTCTTTATGAAATAGTTCTTGAAGTTGTTTATCAGGCTGACTGTCTTCTGAAAGGTAGCTTCATCCTTGCAGCGGTCCATAAGGATTGTCTCGGCACCGAACATCTCAGGCACTTCCGTAAGCACACATGTACCTCCGTACGATACAAGACGGTCGGAGAACAGACCGAGCAGCGGATTGGCCGTGATACCAGAGAAACCGTCGGAGCCGCCGCATTTGAGGCCTATCCTCAGTTTCGACACAGGCTGTTCCGTCCTCACGTCCTTCTTCACGTTCTCATAGAGGTCCATAAGGAGTTCCATACCGGCAGAAATCTCATCCTCCACTTTCTGACATTCGAGGAACTTCACGCGCTCGCTGTCATAATCGCCGAGCATTGTTCTGAAAGCCGAAACCTGATTGTTCTCACAGCCCAGTCCCAATACCAACACGCCTCCGGCATTAGGATGAAGAACCATATCGCGCAGTATCTTACGAGTGTTCTCGTGGTCCTCGGACAGCTGAGAGCAGCCCCAGTTGTGTGTATAGGCATGGATGCCGTCGAAACTGTCGGCTTTATCGTCCGCAGTCTTTTCGTTGAACAGCCTGACAAGCTCGTTTGCCACGCCGTTCACGCAGCCCACTGTAGGAACTATCCATATCTCGTTACGGATGCCGACATCGCCGTTCTTTCTTTCATAGCCCTTAAAACAGACCATGCCTTCAGACTTACATGAGTGTACTTCAGCAGGAGTATATGTATAATCCTTTATCTCCCCAAGGAGTGTACGGATATATTTCTCGTTGATAAGGCTTCCTTCAGCCCTGTCTTCCTTGAGCGAGCCGATAGGGAAACCGTATTTCACAACCACATCTCCCGTATGGAAATCCTGTAGCGCTATCTTGTGTCCGGCAGGAACATCATCCTTCAGTGTTATGCTGCGTCCGTCAACAACTATTTCTGTTCCGGCTTTAAGATCGGACAACGCCACTACGACGTTGTCCTTACTGTTTATATGAAGTATATTTTCCATCAGGGATTTATTATTTGACGTATTCCTTTACCATTTCATACATACCCTTCTCTTCGATACCCTTAAGCATATCTGCCACCATGTCTGTCAGACCAGGGATATTGTTGAGGTTCTCTTCCCACACGAAGTCTGCCGCCAGAACCTTTTCAGCTACGGCATGAAGGTCGGACAGAGTCCATGCATTCTTGACGTATTCTACAATTTCAGGAGCGTCGTTCGGAACAATGTCTGCACCGTCGGCACGTTTTCCGCCCTTGTAATATACTATAAGTGCTGCAAGGCCGAGAACTATTCCGTATGGAAGCACACCCTTGCGGCTGAGATATTCTTTCACCGAAGGAAGGTCGCGCGCTGTGAACTTTGGGAAGGCGTTAAGCATGATTGATGTCACCAGGTGGTCTACGAAAGGATTCTCGAAGCGTTCCAGTACGCTTGCCGCAAAGGCCTTGAGCTCGTCTTCCGGAAGGTTGAGAGTCTGCATGAGTTCATCGTACATGGCCTTGCGGATATACTTGCCTATAACCTCGTCCTTGCAAGCGTCGCGTACAATATCGATACCGGAGAGATATGTTACAGGCGAAAGTATGGTATGTGTTCCGTTAAGCAATGTAACCTTGCGTTCGTGATATGGCTTTTCAGACGGCACGAACAATACATTCAGACCGGCCTTGTTTGCAGGGAACTCAGCAGCCACACTTTCAGGTGCCTCGATTACCCACAGATGGAAGGCCTCGCCCTGAACCACAAGATTATCATCATAGCCAAGGTGTTCCTTTATTTCGTTAATGGTCTTTCTCGGGAATCCCGGTACGATACGGTCCACAAGTGTGGCGTAAACACCGCAGGCCTGTTCGAACCATGTCTTGAATTCTTCACCGAGGTTCCAGAGTTCGATATACTGATAGATTGTTTCCTTCAGTTTGTGTCCGTTAAGGAAGATAAGCTCGCACGGGAAGATAATAAGGCCTTTGTCCATGGCTCCGTTGAAGAACTTGTAGCGGTGATAGAGGAGCTGAGTAAGTTTTGCAGGATATGAGCTTGGAGGAGTATCTTCAAGACGGCATGAAGGGTCGAAAGTGATGCCGGCCTCTGTAGTATTGGAAATTACAAATCTCATCTCAGGCTGTTCTGCCAGTGAGAGATATGACTGGTATTCTGTATAAGGATTGAGGCAGCGGCTGATTACGTCTATCAGTCTGTATGAATTGATTACCTCACCTTTTTCCAGTCCCTGTAAGTTCACATGGTAGAGACCATCCTGGGCATTGATCATATCTATCATACCTTTATCTATAGGCTGGACAACTACCACGCTGCTGTTGAAATCGGTCTTTTCATTCATATTGGAGATAATCCAATCTACAAAACATCTGAGGAAATTTCCTTCACCGAACTGAATGATGCGTTCAGGACGGACAACCTTTACGGCTGTCTCTTTATTTAATGCTTTCATAATGTAAAGAAATTAAATTGTACTGTTATAGTGTTTATTCATATCTGCAAATGTATTGATATGCAGCGACAGGAATGTGTAATAATCGTTCTTTATGTTGTATTTTTTGTTTCTTTTTTTCTTCTTCATCCGACAGCTGTCAAACGTATAACTGACACGTGTCAAACAATCGTCTGACAACTGTCAAACAATTGTCCCACACGTGTCCGACAAGAAATATTATTAAAAGAAACAGAGATGTATCCATATGAATACACCTCTGCAATAAAAATAAACCAATCTTAATCAGAATTCCATCTGACAGGATGAAAACTGTACTCTATTTTGTAATTCTGAACCAGTCAACGTCAGTCCATCCGCCATCATTCGACTTAACAGCCGGACGAGTACAGAACATACCGACCTTGGCACCTATCCATTTGCCTTCTCTTGCCTGGAAGCTGTTGCCAAGCTTTCTGTACTTCTTGCCGTCGAGGCTATAGCTGAAATCGCACATCACTATAAGGTCGTGTCCGCCTTCGCTCTTCGCAATCTTCTTTCCATCGCAACTGAATCTGACACGAAGATATACCGTACTGTCCGAAAGCGCTACCGTGGCATTTTTAGTTTCAGGAGTTCCCTTGTCTGCCTTCTTACATTCTACCTGTGACAGTTCCAGACCCTTTTCTGTGTTTTCTATAATCAAGCCGGAGTAGTCAAGCCCCATCACTACAAGACCTGTACGTTCACCTTTATACTTAGGAGATGGCTTGAATGTCATCTTCATTGTAGCAGTGAAGTTCTTTGCCGGAGTTTTCTGCAGCAAAAGGTTTGCCACGTCCCACAGATTCCTGTAATCTTCCACTACAGGATAAGAATACAGTCGTACTATGCTCTGATCGCCGGCATAATAAGCCCACTTCTCATTGATATTTGCATGCCACTGCCACTGTGGAGACAAAGTGAATCCATCGAAATCATCACTTTCCTGAGGAGTACACACAGGATACGTTTTACCAACGTTCGGTTTTTTATGAGTGATGACAGGTTCACCGCAACCGTCACCATCCTTGTCGATACCTATCACAGGCCAACCATCCTTCCATTCCATAGGCTGAAGATGTACAAGACGGCCGTACGCACCCACATCTTGGAAATGCAGGAACCAGCTCTCTCCGGCAGGAGTATCTACCCATGCCCCCTGATGAGGACCATTCACGTCCGTATTGCCCTGGGCAAGCACTGTTCTCCATTCATAAGGACCATATACGTTCTTCGAACGGAGCACCACCTGCCATCCTGTAGGAACACCACCGGCCGGATGGAAGATATAATAATATCCGTCCTTCTTATAGAACTTAGGACCCTCACAAGTTTCATGTGCTTCATGTCCGTCGAATATTATACGCGACTGAGTTATAGCCTTGTCAGCCTCAGAATTAAGCTCACACACAGCTATCACACTCTTCAGTCCTGCACGGCTTCCGGCATAAGCATGTACCATATATACCTTGCCGTCCTCATCCCATAATGGGCAAGCATCAATAAATCCTTTTCCGGCTTTGACTAAAACAGGTTCTGACCAAGGTCCTTCAGGCTTCTTTGCTTTCACCATAAATACTCCCTGATCAGGGTCTCCCCAGAAAATATAAAACTCTCCATTATGGTGTCGTATGCTCGGAGCCCACACACGGTTACCGTGTTCCGGTCTTTCAGGAGTCTGCACCGGAGCCAGTTCATAAGGCACTGCCGCTCCTATTATACTCCAGTTCACCAAATCCTTGGAATGAAGAATCTGCAATCCGGGCAAACAGTTGAAACTTGAAGAGGTCATATAAAAATCATCACCCACACGGCAAGCGTCAGGGTCGGAATAATCAGCATACAATACAGGATTCTTATATTTTCCGTTCCCAAGATCGGACACCCACACCTGCGAAACATATTGGGTATCCTGTGCAATAACAGGCATGACAGACAAGGCTGCCAATCCGAAAATTGTTTTCAAAATACTCATGATATTAAATCTATATGTCAAAAAAGTTAATAAATAATCTTCACTTCCACAGGATTCTCCAGCTCGCGTTCCCATTCGTTCATATAACTGAACCATGCGGAAGAATCCTCAAATCCGAATTTCTCTTTCCTTGAAGTAAACATAGTATAATACCTGAAAGAGGTTTCACCACTGGCTGAGATGGTATAAAGGAAATTATCCTTGTCGCTCACCTCTCGCCCGACATATTTCCTCGGGATAAACGTAGCTATACCCACTGTTTCCTTTGCATATTTCACCGTATCAGTCACAGGCCAGTGTCGTCCCCAACTGCCTACAAGTCCCTTATGGTCGGAATAAGACACTGTTTCCGTGCCCATTATGTTTTGTACACCGGTACAGAAGCTCTCTTTTTTCAGAGGACTGTCGAAGAAAGTATCGACTATCAAATCCCTGTGGCCTGCATACAGCGTATATCTGTTTGTCATATTCAGCAGCGAGCCCTGATACTCCCATCCTTCTACTTTTACTTCAGCTATTACCCTCACAGGACCTTTAGCCAAAATCCTCTCCGTACGGAAGGCTACAGGCTCAATGTGTACGGCCTTTTCACCGTTCCATCCCTTCAGTGCCCCTACTCCACAGCTGTTGCCAACCATAAGGACATCATCACCAAAACCTTTTGCAAGCTGTTCATCATTCGGATAGAAACGGCTTTCTTCAAGTTCCAGTCCCTTGGTGAATTTCCCGTACGGGTCTACAGTCTGTTTCGCATTGAAGTAGATGCGATACCCCACAAGCTCCGACTCGAACATCGGTCCGTGGCCATAAATCATATTATAGAAATTCACATCGCCCGGCACCGTTACCGAACGTATCTCGGCATGCTTTCCCTTCTTAGTATCGCGTGCAAGCATAGTGGCATACACACGCTGCGAATATTCACATTGTGTTCTCTCATCACTCAGAGTTATCTCTACCCTCTTTGTTTCTCCGGCAGACATATCGACTACGAAAGCCAGTTCGTCCGGCTGTGAGTCAGCATCCATATCATCGAGCTGCGAAGGAATCTCAGAAGAGCCGTATGTCACTTTGACTGAACGAACAGAAAAACCGGCACGCAAATCATTCAAACTGACACACACCGGAACATCCTTAAGCTCCTTATCAAGGACGTTCTTCAGCTCCAGACATACATTCTTTACCGTCTTACCATTCCCTATCACAGGAAAACAGCACAATATAAAAATCCAAATACAGAACCTGACTTTCATAAATACCGAACTATAAAAATATTGCTCTTTGCACCCGAAATTATAGAAAAGAATGCAAAGAGCAAATTATAAAACCACATTAATTATAAATATCCCGAAAACAAAAACAACAGTTTATTTATTTTCAATTATGGAACTCTTCACCATTAACCTTGACATTTTTGGCAAATCTCACCTTCAACGCATCTCCCTCTGCCTCTACATTCGCATTCTCGATAGTCACATTCTCTGCCTGACTGATTACGATACCGGCTTTGGCATCAGTAATCTGCACATTCTTTATGTCGATATTGCGTATAGGCATTTCCGGAAGGCCATTGAAGAACATCGCACGTCCGGCACCATTGACTGTTACATCCGATATATATATATCGCGGAAAGCAGGAGTTTCTTCTGTAACAGGAGGAACAGCAGCCTTCATGCGTGCCGCCAGTTCTTCATCTGTTTCCTCGCCGGCACCCTTACCGCCATAGAACAAGTCAAACAGCAGAGCTTCGTGAGGTATATCTATCATATTGATATTGTGGATATGGATATTCTCCACCACACCGCCGCGTCCTCTGGTACTCTTGAAACGCAAGCCTACATCTGTACCAAGGAAAGTACAGTCGGACACATATATATTCTTTACACCGCCTGACATCTCACTTCCGACAACGAAACCACCATGACCGTGAAGGACAACATTATTCTTCACAATAACATTCTGGCATGGTTCGCCACGTCTGCGTCCATCTTCATCTTTACCTGATTTTATACATATAGCATCATCACCGGCATCAAAAACATTGTCGATAATCAATGCATAGTTACATGATTCCAGGTCGAGAGCATCACCATTCTGCGAATACCACGGATTGAAAACCTTGACATCCTTTATTGTGATATGCTCGCATGAAAGCGGATGCAGACACCAGCTTGGAGAATTCTTGAAAGTAACACCTTCCAGAAGGACCTTCTTGCTTTTTACTATATTAAGCAATACCGGACGCAGCCAGGGACGTATCTCATTCCATTCTTCATCAGTTTCGATACCATCAGGATTATTAAATTCCTTGCATGCCTTTGCGCCCTTCAAAGAACCTTCAGTAGGATACCAGACATCATTCTCTACCACCCCACCCGACGCAAGCAATGATTTCCACTGCGATGCAGTCATTTTACCTTTCTTTACAGGCCTCCAGCTGTCACCGGCGCCATCGAAAACACCGTATCCTGTTATAGCAATATTCTCAGCATTCCATGCAGATATAGGCGACTGGCATCGGCGTGTCTGCAATCCCTCGAACGAAGTTTCAAGTATAGGATAAGCATTGAAATCGTCAGTAAACAATACCAATGCATTCTGTTCCGTATAAAGATTTACGTTGCTCAGCAGCTCTATAGGCCCCGTCATCCACAGCCCTGCAGGGATAACCACCTTTCCTCCGCCCTTGGCGTTCACATCCTTAATGGCATTGTTGATAGCCTCAGTGTTCAGAGTCTTTCCGTCTGCTACAGCCCCGAAATCCGTAATGCTTACGGAATAATCCGGGAACGACGGCTGTTCCACCTCCGGCATCTCAAAAGGCAGACCTTCATACACCGACATATCTATACTATCGGTACTCACAGCCGTCTCCTGCTTCTGAGCGCACGACAGCGGAACTATTGCCGCCGTCAGTGCTATAATGTTCTTTAATAGTTTATTCATGATTTGCGTTTTATAGTGTTATTACCGGATGCAAAAATATAGCTACCGGGCAAATACATAGTGTAATATTTGTTTTATAGAGTATACTTATTGGTATACTTCTCAATTAGAACAATTTTAATACAGATGATTTACCAAACCATTGATATAAACCTCCAAGTTGGTATAAGAAGCATCAAGACTATACACAGCACCGTCACTCGGGTCATTAGGGTTCAGTCCGTTTTTCTTTTCCCATTCATCCGGCATTCCGTCGCCGTCCGTATCGACAGGAGCTTCAGTCTGTCTGTATTCTCCCCATCCTCCTACATCCTTAGGCTGGTCTATCATTCCGTTAGTACTTCCGTGCGAACCTTCGTATGTATAATCTCCGTTTCTCACCTCTTTCACTATACGCTCATCATGCCTGTCGCGATGCAGAGATGCACCGGCATATTTCAGTACAGATTCAAAAGCATCCCATGTAGACTGCAATGAAGTATGTTCCGCTATCCGGAATGGTTTCTTCACCAACAGTTCATCAGCAGGAGCAAAATCATTCTTTATCACCAGTCCTAAAGAGTTATCCTTGTTGATAGGCATAATGGCCTTGCGCTGTTTCTCCGACAGTTTGGAGCACGTAGGGTCTATATAATTTCCGCTGAAGCAGAACACCCCGTGAGTACCTTTCACATTCTTATTCTTGCCATCATCCTGATAAGCCGTAAACAGACGCTTATACGATGACTTTGTAGCCGTGAAAGGTCCCGGTTTGTAATAATTGTTTATAAAGTTATACGAACCGCCCTCACCGGCATAAGCACCATCGTTACCATAATTATAAATCACATTATTGAACAGCTCCACTTTTTCCTCCTCAGGCTTACCTGTGTAACGGCTGCCGCAAAGGCGTGGAGTGCGGTTAGTATGATGAGCCAGCAGATTATGATGGAACGAAGCCCCTTGACCACCCCAGATACCTCCATAGCCATGAGCACCTTTTTCATGAATAGAATTGGCCAGACTTTCGCTTATTATACACCACTGCATAGTAAAGTTGCTGTTGTTATAGAACGTAGCACACTCGTCGGTACTCCAGCTTGCCGAACAATGGTCTATGATGATGTTCTTATGGTTCTTATAACCGTTCATCGAATCATCACCCTTCTGCACTATATCAGCCCCCATACGCGAGCGGATGAACCTCACTATCACATTATCTGCCTGAATTCCGAAGGTATAGTTTTTCAGACATATACCGTCACCCGGAGCAGTCTGTCCCGCTATAGTTACGTCACCGTTTGAAATCTTCAGCGGACTTGTCAGTTCTATTATGCCACTCACAGCAAAAACTATAGTGCGCGGTCCTTTCTTCTTGATAGCCCAGCGCAATGTTCCTTCAGAACCATCATCTTTAAGCGAAGTTACTGTATAGACTGCACCTCCGGCACCACCTGTAGTATATTTGCCTGCTCCGTCCGCACCGGGGAAAGCCGGAACATTGGTTCTGTCCGGCATCGGATAATTGTTTGCCACTGCGGTTTCTGCCGATAATAAACCGATACTGAACACTCCTATCAAACTATTCAATATAAATCTTTTCATATCTGTCGTCCGTTTAATATAAATCCTCTACCAAACTATTATAATACACCTCAAGATTAGTATATTCCTTACTTAAATTATATTTAGAGCTGTCGTCCTTGTTTTTGTCAAGTCCATTCTTTTCTTCCCAATAATCAGGAATACCGTCTTTATCTGTATCCAACTGGGTAGTACCTTTTGAATAAGTAGGCCAACCACCTACATCGTTTGCATTGTCGATAATACCCCATTTACTGCCATTACTGCCTTCAGCAGTATAATCACCATTAATAACATTATTGACTATTCTTTCGTCCACATCATCTCTTCTCGTTGATACCCCAGCCTTGGAAAGAACTGCTTCATAAGCATCCACAGCAGACTGTGTGAATTCACTTGCATCGGAAGATATAAGGAACTCTGTATATGATTTTAAAGACTCCTCATCTCCTGAAGGCAAAGGTACATCGGTTGTAGTTTTAGGATGGAGTCCTTCCCAATTATCCTGATTGACTTTATCAATAAGAGTTCTCTCTTCATCAGTTATCTTTGAACAGGAACCGTCAAAATAGTTTCCGCTTAAATGAAAAACGCCCCATGTTCCTTTAGTATTCCCTCCCTTTGCAGCTTGTGAGCCATCATCACCGTTAGGTTGAAAAATTCTATTGACAATGTCCTTCTTTGTCGCAGTAGAAGGTCCCGGCTTGTAATAATTGTTCACAAAATTATAGCTGCCACCTTCGCCGGCATATCCGCCGTTTGTCGGCCCCCAGTTATAGAACACATTGTTACGCAAATCCACTTTTTCATTTTCCGGTTTACCGGTATAACGGCTTCCACATAATCGCGGAGTTCGACTACTGTGATGAGCTATCAGATTATGATGGAATGTAGCCGGCGAACCGCCCCATATACCTCCATAACCATGTGCACCTTTGTCATGCAATGATTTTGCAAGGCTTTCGCTTATTATACACCACTGCATCGTAAAGTTGGTATTATCATAGAATGACGAACATTCATCCGTACTCCAGCTCATCGAGCAATGGTCTATTATTATATTCTTATGCTCTTTACCCCACATAGCATCAGCACCATCTGCTTCTGTTTCGGTAAGATTCTCAGAACCCATACGGCATCTTATAAAACGGATAATAACATTATCAGCCTTAACAGAAACAGGATGTCCTTTCAAACATATACCAGTTCCTGGAGCAGTCTGACCGGCAATTGTTACATCCCCATTTCTTACATCCAACTCACTTTCAAGTTGTATAAGTCCACCAATACTGAAAACAATAGTTCTTTTTCCCGTTTGGTTTATAGCCCAACGCAATGTACCCTCAGAGCCATCATCCTTTAATGAGTTTACAATCAGCACCTTACCTCCTGCGCCACCTGTGGTATACGCACCAGCTCCATATGCACCCGGGAAAGCCTTAATTTTTGTTCTATCCGGTGTTCCATAGTCTGGAAGATTACCTTCCTCTCCGCTATTATCATCTGTATCATCTCCCGAATCAGGAGTCTGTGAACCATTATCTTCCGGTTCATCAGCTGCAGGCGTATTCTCCGAACAAGAAGAAAACATAAAAAATGCCAAAGAACACGCAGCAAGGAACATTATATTTTTTTTCATAATTACAATATTTAGTAGTTGAAAAAAGCGTAAACGTTCGGGAGGGATTATTCACCCCCGAACGTTTTTTAGAATCAATCACTCAAACTTCCATATTTATTTACAGCCTTTACTGTATAGTTTTCTCCATTAACATCTACCTCCATAGTAGTTTCTGTTGTCTGACCTATGAATTTTCCATTATCAAAGACCAAATAACAAATAGCCTTATTCATTCCATCCCAGCTAAGTGTTGTTCCATATAGATTGATATTCTCTACAGCCGGTAATTTCTCAGTTGTATAGAAAGCCTTAGGATTCCATCCGTCAGGTGATGTTATAATATTTTCGTATGTATATTTTGCAGCTTCAGCTTCTGTCAAGTTGAAATTGCCGTCATAATGCACTGTTTCTGCTCCTACATTATAATCTCTTTTCCAACCATCTGTACTCAATGGCTGTCCATTTTTGTCAGTCACATCATATATAGCAAACAGTCCTGGAGAAGTTCCCATATCTTGCCATCCGGCTGAAGCCATAGGGATCTTACAATCAACATTTATAAACAACTCTACAGGAGCATTCTGCCATGGTCTACCAAAGAAATTGTCACCCGACATTGCCGTGTCATCACCATCAATCACACAATCTTTGAAAACATGCCCCCAAAGGGTTCCTTCATAGTGAGAACAAGCCGTAATCACACTACCGGTACGAATATTATAAAGAGTAGAGTTTTCTACCAATAGATTTGCACTTCCATACACATAATCAACAGCTCCTTGTATAAAACATTGATCCGCATAATTTCTGGCTGTTAAATCATTTTTAGCCTGACGCACCCACCATGTATCCTGGAATGACAACAGTTTACAGTTATAGAATGCTATACGGTCAACTCTCGTACACAAGGCATCTGCCTGAGGTCCTGTTTTATGTCCTGTTCCCCATGTATTTTCCAATGTTAGGTTTTCAGCATAAAAATCATTTCCGAAAATCACCATTACAGCACACTGTTCACTTGACATATTATTTGCAGGATTAAGATAAGAATAAGTCCAAGGGTTTTCAAGATATTTATCAGGGGCAATTGGATTTTGTTCAGAGCCTTCATTTGAAATAGTTACTTTATACTTAATAATTGTCTTATCCTTGTCCTGACCTATAAGATGAATAAAATTTTTCTTTTTGGGAATCATTACATATTCCTCATACTCTCCATTAGCAATAAAAATCAGATAAGGCTTTTCAGATTCGCTTGGAGCAGCATCAATAGCCTTCTGTACTGAAGTATAGTCTCCATTACCATTTATATCAACTACTGCATCATAAAGACGTTTCTCAAGTTTTATTTCATATTTGAGGTTAAGTCCTTCGTACTTCTGAACAGAATTCATATCAGTCAATGCACCTTCAGGGATATCAAGCGTGACATGATCCGCCAATGGTTCTGAATAGTTGGCACGGACTACATTGTCAGTAATTATTACTCTTATAGCCTTACCGTTGATTGTAATTTCTGTATCCGGAGCCTGACGAACTGCCTTAGAGAATGTCAGTTCTATAACTCCTTCGGTTGCTACATTACCGCCTTGTTCCGGTGTGTAAGACAGTAGCGTAAGTGCGCTACTGTCTATATTGTTATTTTCATTGTCTTTGCATGACTGAAACATTAAAGCGACAGCCAGACAAACAAACAAATTTGTTATTGTAGATATATATTTCATATAATTCATTTTTAATTGTTATTACTTATTCCAGTATGGGTCACCGAAGTTCTTGTAGTCATCAATGTTGACTGTAAAGTCATAAGTTGAAGGGGAATTAAATAAATCCGTATCAGAATACTCAAGAACCGTTTCTCCTATAGTAGATTCAAAACTATTTCCAGAAGTAAGGAATACGTTTTTACATTCCTTAATCTCAAATGCTGCATATCTAAATAGGTACACACTCTTTCCACCGAATCCTCCAAACAATGTATTTGTGATACTAAAACTTAAAGTTGTACCCTGATTAGTTATAATAGAACTGTTAAAACCATAAATTGTTGTATTATCAATAGTTACATTTGCTCCAGTTGTTCCTTTATCGGTCATCAAACTATTACCTGAAGCAAGAGGATAGAATGTACTATTAATCAAATCAATATTTTCAACATTCTCAGCACTACCATCATTTCTATATAATCCATAATCACCTATACCTTTGAAGCGACAATCATTAAAAATAAGTCTTTTTATTTTTGCTGAAGTACTACCTAATCTGAAAACGCCTCTCGCATCTGATACATCACAAGAAGTTATATATATCGAATTTATATTAACATCTGCGTTACTTTTACAATCAATCACATAATGTCCTCCTGTTGAACTTGGATAGGTCTTCAGATTTACATTATAAATCTCAAAAGTTTCTATACTTCCGCTAAATTTAAAGCCTTTAGAAGTAAGTGTGTATGTCTTTGTATTCTTATCATCACCACCATATATTAAAAGAGATTCTATATTAGATGGTATTGTTTCTTTATTACTTATATCTATATCTCCTTTCAATATAATAGCAACTTTTCCAGTATTCTGCATTGCAGTACTCCATCCGGAAATATCAGAAACTTCTACGCTCGTATATGTACCTGGGATACCCATAGCAGTCTTAAATGTCTGCATAGCACGTACTGTATTGTCACGCATAATCGCAACTGTATAAGTTGTATTAGGTTCAAGACCTGTCAGTTCAATCTTGCCCGCTGTTATTTGTTCATCTGTAAGAGATTTATTTGCTTCTTGAGGATATGTTTCACCTTCAGCAAAGTAATAACCTGTAAGTCTTCCTACTGATGTATCCCATGTAAATACAGCCGAAGTCTGCTGAATATCATTGATTTGAGATTCTACCATTACAGCCTCTTTTGTTGTAACAATCTGTTCACCTCTCAATATTTCTCCATTATAAATATAGAATACATACTCTGTCATTGCAGACAATCCTGAGAATGTAACCTTACCGGAAGCTTTCTCTTCATCAGTCAGTGTATAAGTAACCAACTCTCCATCCTGAGTATAAGTGATATGTGTCACCTCAAGTCCTGCTTCCCATGAAAGAACAACTGACTCGTCAGTTATATCAGTATCTGCAACTTCCGAGATAATCTGCTCCTTATCTGTAGTAAATTTATAGTCAGGAAGATATACCCAATTAGACTGCTTATCTTTCGACATTGACTTGATACGGAGATAGTATGTAGTCTCGCCAAGAAGTCCGGTAATAGTGTATGGTGACTGGGTTATAGACCCATCCTCACCATATACAATACTGTTTTCGGCCCCCATCGGAATTTCATCGTACAATGAATCCGTACTGGCCTCTATTATATAATATTCTGTATCGACAGTAGCGTCCCATCCAACTTCAGCCGAAACGGCTCCTTCTGTCACTGTAAAACTTGACTGTTTTGTTCCAAACAAACGGTCGAAAGACTCATTTGTACCCCAGTCGTTTGCATCAGTACATGAATTAAGAAACATACCGGAAAGAACAAATGACAGCCCTAAACCATATATATATTTTGTAGTTTTCATAAATACCAAATTTTAAACAATTAATTAGAATATCCATAAGAGTTTGACAAAACCCCATTTGATGCTGAGATTGTAGTCGAAGCTATAGGCAACAGATAGCGGTTAATAACCGGTACATCATCACCTATCAATCCACTTGAAATAGAAGGCAAGTTTGTCTGACTTTGTTTAGGATTTGAAGTTGTTCTTTCAGCCCCCCAGAAACTGCTTTTATCCTCATAATCGTCTTTTGTCATACCATCAGGCAATCCTTTCCAAGTAACACTACTCATATCTATAGTTGTCTTAGATTCGTCTGTATAATTAAAATATACTTCTTTAGGATATCCATTAACATCATCTCTCATTTGTGTAAGATAATCACTCTTAAACTGATTAATCTTTTCAGCCAGCAAGTTCCAACGTATCAAGTCAAACTTACGGAAGCCTTCACCTGCAAGTTCCCAAGCATTTTCATCTACTATAGCTTTGAAGAATTCATCCTTATTGCTTGACAAGCTAACAACATAAGCTTCAGCATCAGCTTTGTGTGCATCATCGTAAGCACGTGTATGAACTGTCTTAAGAGCCGCACGCGCTGTCATACCATTGGCTGAACCTTCATAATCAGCATCCGGCCCTCCTGCCAGTTCGTTCATCACTTCTGAATACATGAGCAAAACCTGTGAGTATCTCATACGAACACAGTTAATACCAGTTCTCCATTTGTCATTGCCTACACTCAAGGCAATAGATGTAATGTCAGAATTCATCTTACGCACATCCCATTTGCCTACATATATTCCAAAAGGAGCATTTCCCAACATAAATTCTTTAGTTACATTATTCTCCTCTTCCAACTGAACATTAGAGCAAGTTATATCTCTGCGCTGATCATTTTCCTTGAACGACCAGAAATAAGGAGCTGTAAGTTTAAGAACTCCAGAGCTGTTTCTTCCATATTTCGATGTAAATCCGTTTGCACGTACACCTGCCGTATAGCCAAGCTCTCCTGTTATCCCCATACCCATTGGAATCTCGAATATATTTTCACGGTATGTTTCATCAAGTTTCAGCTGGTTCAGTAGATACCATTCATTCTCGAACGAAGGATTCAGTGAGTGTGGTCCTTCCTTTATTATGATTGATAAATTCTCCAGAGCCAACTTATACATAGCCTCACGAGTCTGTGCGTCACAACGCTGTGTAGGATAAACTGGGTCTGAATAAGCAGCTGTTTCATATCCTTCTTTTGCCGCCTCACGAATAGCCCATCCGGCACGTGTCAATGCTATATTAGCCAAAAGTGCATGAGCATATCCTTTTGTCACACGTTCAGTGGTATATGATGTAGCCTTTCCTGCCCATGGCAAAAGTCCGGTTGCTTCCTTCAAGTCCTCTATAAGCTTGTCCATAATAACATCTCTGTCTGTCTTGCCCAAATAAGCATTGCTCAGATCCGGGGCAGAACTTTCCATTTTCATTGGAATGTCACCGAAGAAACGTACCAGGTCAAAGTATATCATGGCACGGATAGTCAGAGCTTCGCCCTTGAATCGTCTGATACTCGTTCCATCTTCTCCTTCATCATTGAGCAAAGGACTATTGTTGATACCTTCGATAATGACATTGGCATTCTCAATTATACCATACATAGCATCCCAAAGCTTCGCAATATTTGCCCATCCTGGAGTAACGTTGTAATTCATAGCTCCTCTCTGATGAGAAGTATTATACGCATCCGAACCAAGACCGTCAACTAACTCACAGTCTGTATTCAGTCCCCAAACAATTGGGATATACTGTGAGTATGTTTCATCCTGCCCCATGTCGCCATACAACTTATTAACGGCAAATTCTGTATAACCCACAGACTCAAACACATTCTGTGTAGGATATTCTGAAGGAGAAGTCTGATCCAGAAAATCGGAACAGCTTGTTATCAATACCAGGCCTGCTGCCAGGCTTATTGTCTTTAATATATTTCTCATACCTATTAGTTTTTAATTAGAATGTTACATTAATACCTCCAACAATTGTACGGCTCTTTGGATAAGATGCATAATCAACACCAGGAGTCATTGCATTACGTTTAGAGCTGGTATCTACTTCAGGGTCTGAACCTGAATATTTGGTGAATACCAATAAGTTATAGCCTGTGACATACAATCTAACTTTCTGCATAAAACATTTCTTTACCCATGCTTTAGGGAATGTATATCCTACTGTTACATTGTTCAAGCGCAGGAACGAAGCATCTTCAACCGCATAATCAGTCAATTGCATCTGCGTTACGGCAGCCGGATTGTATATTGAAGCATTTGCGTTCAGTTCATTCAGACGTGCAATAAGTCCCATCTCGCCCCCATAAGCCTCTACAGTACTGGTTGCAGGTCTACCAAGATTCAAACCTGTAGCAGGGTCAATCCATGTATAACGGTTAGCCAAAGCAAAATCATTGTTCAGATTATATCCTCTTGACGAAGTGGTATAGAAAGAAGTTGCCAGTTTTGCTCCATTTATAATCTGATTGCCCAAAGAATAATTGAAGAATACATTGAAATCAAAGTTGCCTATACGTCCATCTACTCCAAAACCACCATTTATAGGAGAAACTGTATTTCCAAGCTTCTGCTTGATTGGGTCTCCGTTCTCGTCGCATACTAATTTCAATCCACCAGGATAATATTGTCCACCGGTAACAGTAGTACTATTATCTTTCACACCATCTTTCAACTTCCAGGAATTACCATTCATTATAAGTTCACCCTCAGGATTTGTCACAGGGTCATAAGCTGTAAAGAATCCATTTGTTTTGTAACCCCATATTTCACCTAATGAGCCTCCCTGTTCCACTCTATAGTCTTCGTATTTAGCCATTGTGCTACCTGCCCAGTTACTGCTTTGCCATGGATTATCTGTAGCAAGTTCGTCTATACGGTTCTTGTTGTATGCGAAGTTCATATTGAAATTCAACGCATATTTTTTCTTGTCCAAAATAGCCGCACTCAATGTAAGTTCAACACCCTTATTTGATGTCTTACCGAAATTACGGTACTGATAGTTATAACCTGTATTTGAAGGTATCTCGGACCTCATAAGCAAGTCTTTTGTAGTATTCCAGTACAAATCCAATGTTCCCGAGATGCGATTGTTCAGGAATCCATAGTCGATACCGATATTTCTTGTAATGGTTGTTTCCCATTTAAGACTTGGATTATACAAATAACTTGACAGTTCCAACATACTCTGTCGGATTTCATTAAAGAACGGAGCCTTGGAAGTATTCTCTGCCAATGTATATGTGGTATATATCAAACCTGAATTGATACGGTTATTACCTGCAGTACCGTAGCTGAGACGTAATTTCAAGTTAGACAACCAGTTTTCTGTACCTTTCATAAACTTTTCGTCCGATAAACGCCATGCAAATGCAGCAGACGGGAATACACCCCACTGATTTCCTACAGCGAATTTGCTTGAGCCGTCACCACGTACTGTTACAGTAAACAGATAACGCTCCATCAAAGTATAGTTGACACGACCGAAGAAAGAAAGCATATTCTCTTCTGCACCAATAGTTGACTGATTTGCCAAAGGTGTACCAATACCTGAGCTGGCCAATATTTCATCTATTGTCATTGATTTAGGGAATGATATTGATGATGCCTCCAGGATACTCTTCTGGCTGCTGCTGACTTCATGACCCAACAATACGTTAATTTTGTCACGACCATCGAAGAGTTTCTTATTATCGTAAGTCAATGTGTTAGCATTTCTCCAGTTTCTGGTATTCGCACGTGTAAAGACTGCCTCCGGAGTACCTTTCACACCAAGATTGGTGTTCTGTGTAGCATCCGAGCCCCAAGCCTGGTCTGTATTCTCATATTTCCATCCATAACCGAACTCACTGCGGAAAGTCCAGTTCTTGAACGGTTTCCAGTTAAGACCTACGTTGTAATTCTGATTCAATGTAGTCTTCTGCTTATAAGTTGCAAGCAATCGCTCCAATGGATTCTTTTGAGTTGCAGTATTATTTTCATCATCATCAGAATTATACGAAAGTGGTTCTACAGGACGGAATCTTGCTGAATTTGCCACAATAGAGTTAGAAGCATTCGACTCATTAGTATCAGCACCACTACTCAATCCGTCAACTACTGCGTGGCTCATTCTGGCATTAAAGTCAAGTGTTACCCATTTGCTTATATTTGCCTTGATTTTAGCATTGACATTATTCTTGGCAAAACCTGAATTAAGCATAATACTCTTTTCTTCATTGTGAGCGTAATTTACATTATATGTAACATCCTTATTACCACCGCTTACATTCACATTATACTGCTGCTGGTTACCTGTACGTCCGAAAATCTCATCCTGATAATCCTGACCTTCTACAGACTTCCATACATCAAGGTCGCTATAGTTTCCATAGTCCTGAGAATCAAGTTCCCACTGATATGCAACGTAATCGTAAGGACTCATCACCTTCATCATCTTAGCCACTTTTCTGATACCGAAAGATGCACCGAAATCAACCTGCGCCTTACCTTCGTGGCCACTCTTTGTAGTGACGATGATTACACCATTCGCACCACGCGCACCATAGATAGCTGTAGAAGAAGCATCTTTCAAAACGTCGATACTCTCGATTTCAGTAGGAGAAATGTCGCTGATGCTTGATACAGGGAAACCGTCAACTATATAAAGAGGTGAATTATCCTGTGACAGAGAGCCACCACCACGCACGCGGATATTGACTTCCGCATCAGGTGAACCGTCGGTAGTAGTAACACTTACACCGGAAAGTTTACCGGACAATGCCTCACTCACATTTGCCACAGGAACAGCAGCTATATCTTCTGCTTTAACAGAAGCTACAGAACCTGTCAAATCCCTTTTGTTCACTGTTCCATATCCAATTACAACGACTTCATCAAGAACCTCTGTGTCTTCATTCATTACTACTTCAACCAAAGACTTGAGATTCTTCTTTAGAGTAACTTCAGTTGTTTTGTAACCTACATATGAGAACACCAATGTTTGTCCGGATTTCACATTTGGAAGTCTGAAATTACCATCTACATCGGTAATAGTACCAAGACCCGAATTCTTCACTTGTACACTTACTCCTATCAATGGTTCGCCAGATGCATCTTTCACCGATCCATTCACCACACTTTCCTGAGCGAAAGAAGGGAGTGACAATACACTTGCCATCATCAACAGGCACACATTCTTTTTATAAAACTCACTACTCATAATTTTAAGATTGTTAGGTATATGTTTTTCTCTTAATTATTTCAATACTTAATTGTGTCTTTCACCAAATATTTATTTTAATAAAAACTTGATACTATGATTCACAAATCTTTGTATCGCAAAATTAGCTTTATAAATATTCATAATGTGGTAAATATTGACTAAATAGTTCGAAAAATTGACTTCTTTCGTCCAACAAGTATTGATTTAGAGCCTTATGAAACAGATTTTACACATTGACACCACATAAAAAACGGACTGCCCGAAGATCACTCCCCAGGCAGCCCCAATCATCTAATTATCACACTAGATAATGATAACAGTTAATTTTATATGAAATGATTGTGTGTGTTTACACCCTAAAAAAACGCTTCGTCATTCGAAACAAAACGCTTTGTTTCCTTAATCAAAACGCTTTGTCGTTTTATTTCGGACAAACGAGCTATATGATTATTCCCCTCTTCCGCCACCGAGAGCCTGATAGAGGCTTATCACACTCTGTATCTCCATAAAGCGGTTTGACACTTGTGTGAGTTGTGCGTTAAGCAATGACTGGCGAGCGGTAAGGACTTCAAGATAGTTGGTCGTTCCGTACTCCATAAGCAGAGATGTACTTCTTACTGTATTTTCGAGAGCGGTAACCTGCTTCTGATACAAATCTGTTTTCGACTTGCATGACTGATATGCTGTAAGCGCATCGTTTACTTCGGCTCCTGCATTCAGCAATGTCTGCTGGAAAGCCAGACTTGCCTCTTCCTGCTGAGCCTTGGCTATACGAAGCTGGGCTATGTTCTGTCCGCGATTGAACAACGGCAGAGTGAGCTGTCCTACTGCATTGGCTACAAACTTCGCCGGATTTACTATTATAGAACCGGCAAGGTTAGTCCATCCGGCTGTTCCGCTAAGAACGATTGACGGATAGAATGCCGAACGCGCCTGGTTTGTAACATAGAATGCTGCCTCAAGAGAGCGTTCTGCCGAACGTACGTCAGGACGGTTGGACAACATCTGCAAAGGTATACCTACAGACAAGTCCTCAGGCATCTGCTGGTCTGCAAGTTTTCCGCGTTCGTAATCGCGTGGAGTTTCTGCAAGCAGAAGTGCCAGACTGTTCTGTGTCTGGTTGATTTGTTCCTTAAGGTCGATTACAGATGTCTGTACACTGTAATATGTAGCTTCCATCTGCGACACAGCAGCTTCGTTATACTGTCCGGCATCCATCAATGCACGTGCTGCGGCAACTGTTTCTTTCCATGCCTCGGCTGTTTCTTCCGACAATTTCAGTTGTTCGTCCAGCATGAGAAGCGTGTAATATGTATTGGCAACATTGGCAATCAACTGTGAACGTACTGCCTGTTTATAGTCAACACTTTGGGCATACAATGCCTGAGCCTGTTTCTTTGAGTTGCGCACACGTCCGAATATGTCGAGTTCCCAACTTGCTGTTACCGTTTGCTCCGGCACCTGTTGCAAACATAAGCGGAAGCATACCGAATATCATTGTCAATACGGTCATCAGGATAGGACGAAGACGTGCCTGGGCTGCAGAATATGCAGATTCAATGATGCCCATACCTCTACGACGGCGTTCTACGGCAAACTCGGTAATCAGGATGGCTGTCTTGGCAAGCAAACCAATCAACATAATCACACCTGTCTGAAGATAGATGTTGTTTTCAAGTCCGAAGAGTTTAGCAAACAGGAAGCTACCCATCAAACCGAACGGTACTGAAAGAATAACCGCCAACGGGATAAGGAAGCTTTCATACAGACATGAAAGAATCAGATAGATAAGCACTACACATATTATATATATAAATACAGTCTGCGAACCACCGCTCTGAGATTCCTCACGGGCGATACCGCCATACTCATATCCGTAACCTACAGGTAATGTCTGTGCAGCTACTTCCTTGATGGCATTCTGAACTTCACCGGATGAATAACCCATCTGGGCATTTACGTTTACATTGATTGAACTGTAAAGATTGAATCGTTTTGCGACTTCAGCACCCAATACACTTTTCAATGTAACAAACTGTCCCAACGGAGCCATTTCCGAACCGTTACGGACATACATATTATTGAGCGACTGTTCGTCAAGACGGTATTCAGGCGATGCCTGAAGCATTACACGGTATACTTTACCGAACTCATTGTAGTTTGAAACATACGAACCACCACAGTAGCTTCCCAATGCAGCAAGTACATCCGACGGAGATATTCCGGCACGCTTACATTTGGCTGCATCTACATCGACTGCTATCTGAGGGAAGTTCATTGCATATGATGTATAGGCCATCGCTACTTCAGGACGCTGGTTCAATGCTCCAAGGAAATTCATTACATGGCCGAAGAACACTGACATGTCGCCACCGGTCTTGTCCTGCATGTTAAGTTCGATAGAGTTACCCATACCGTAACCAGGAATCATACCAGTCTGGAAACAGAATATCTGTGCTTCCTTTATCTGTGCGAACTGTGCGTTCAGTCGTCCGAGGACAGCTTCGGCTGTATGCTCTGCGCCCTTTCGCTCGTCCCACGGTTTCATGTCGACGATACATGATGCATACGAAGTACCCTGACCGGAGATATTCCGTAACCGGAAGTGGCACTATAGTTTTCTATTTCAGGAGTATTCTTAAGGATTTCCTTTACTTTCTCCATCACCTTTGTAGTTTCAACAAGTGTGCTACCCGGAGCAGTACTGATGTTCACCATCAATGTACCCTGGTCTTCCTGTGGCACCAGACCTGTCTTTGTAGTCTTCATGAAGAATACAAGCAGAACTACAGAGATAATAAGTGAAGCCCAAACCATCCATCTGTGATGTATGGCAAACATTACACCTTTCTTATATTTATTCATGGTAGCATTGAAAGAGGCATTGTATGCTGCTCTTACACGACCATTGAAGCTTTTCGGACTCTTGTTTCCGTCGGACGGTTTCATCATGATGGCACAAAGTGCAGGATAAAGCACAAGGGCACAAATCATTGAAAGACCTACTGATGTAGCCATAGTGATACCGAACTGGGTATAGAAGATACCTGAAGTACCACCCATGAATGTTACAGGGATAAACACAGCCATGAACACGCATGTACATGAGATAACGGCCATGGTTACGTCGCTCAACGCATCTTTTGTAGCAAGATATGGTGATGTATAACCGGAGTCAAACTTTTCCTGAACAGCTTCCACCACAACGATGGCATCATCCACCACAGTACCGATGGCAAGCACGAGGGCAAACAGAGTAAGGATGTTTATACTGAAACCTGCCGCTACAAGGCATGCGAATGTACCTACCAGTGATACGATAATGGCTATAGAAGGGATAAGGGTACTCTTGAAGTCCTGCAAGAAGAAGTAAACTACAAGGATAACTAGGATGATAGCCACGATAAGGGTTTCTACCACATTATATATAGATGCATAAAGGAAGTCGTTGGAACTCATCATCTGTACGAATTCCACACCCGGAGGAAGAAGTTCCGACATCTCTTCAAGACGTTTTGTAATGGTGTTCTACCGGCAACGATATAAGTGAGATAAATCCCACCAACAGGATTACGATGGAGATGGAAATTGCCATCACCGGTCGTTTTATAAATATATTTCCTTTCATTGTTGTTCTATCTTTATTAAAGTCACTCTATATCAACATTATATTGAATTATTTCACCTGAGTACCTTCACGAAGAAGTCCTGCACCCTTGGCTACTATCTCGTCGCCTACATTAAGACCTTCAAGCACGATATATTCGCGGCCGTCGTTGTAAGCGGCAACCTTAATAAGAGTTGTTACAGCTTTACCGTCTACTACCTTAAACACAGAAATCTTGTCCTGCTGTTTTACTGTAGCTTCCTGTGGAACAATGATATAGTCACTATAAGTACTTGGAATTGAAACTTTACCTGATGCACCGCTCAGCAAAAGTCCTTTTTCGTTAGGGAACACAGCACGTACACCTACCGAACCTGTCTGAGTATCAATCACACCACTGATAGACTCAATCTTTCCTTTTTCAGAATATGTTGTTCCGTCATTAAGTTCAAGTGATATTTCCGGCATTTTAGATATAGCCTCATCCATAGAACCATACTCGCGGACCATACCGAGAATCTGGTTTTCTGTCATAGAGAAATATACATACATTTCCGAGTTGTCAGAAACTGTAGTCAGAGGCTCAACCATAGAAGGGCTTACAAGAGTACCTACACGGTATGGCAACATACCTACGACACCGTTGCTCGGACTCTTCACCTCAGTATAAGAAAGATTGTTTCTTGCATTTACTTCCTGAGCCTCAGCCTGTGCAAGCTGTGCCTTTGCAGTAAGATACTGGTTTTCGGAAGTTCTGAGGGTAAATTCAGATACTACTTTCTTGGCAAACAGTTCCTTGTTGCTGTTGTAAGTAAGTTCGGCTGTAGCCAAAGCTGCCTGTGCAGACTTTACATTTGCAACAGCTGTGTTAAGTGCTGCCTTGTAAGGTACCTGGTCGATAATGAAAAGAACCTGGTCTTTTCTTACCTTCTCACCTTCTGTTACACATAATTTCTGTATTGTTCCTGACACCTGTGGCATGATATTGATATCCTGACGGCCGCGGATTGTTGCAGAATAGTCTGTTTCCACCACCTTATCAGCCTTCGACACCACCATTGTTTCATAACCACCGGTTTGCATTTCTCCTTTTGGGGCTTGTCCGCACGAAGCGAACCACATTGCGCAACCAATTATTCCCATCAGTTGCAAACATTTTTTGTTTACTGTTACCATATAAATCTTTTTACTTTAAAATCCGTGGCAAAATTAAGTTAATTGCCGAAAACGTTAATTTTCTTTTTTACAGCACAATTGTTCAAAAACGGAACAGTCAGAATGCATTATACATTATTAAGAGCTTAAATATTTTTTATTTAACGAAGGATAAATAATAAAAAAACAATGCAATATATTATTGATTTGAAATATTTGATACTAATTTTACTATGCAATTTTTATTGACGTAAATTGTTATTAACAAAATTGAAACCATATGCATATACTTCATCTACCGGATGGCGAGATTTTCAAAGCAGGAGCAGACAAGGACGAATGGCTACCGCCGGGCAAAACCATGAAAGTTGACGTTGACACAATTATCTTTTGCAGAAAAGGTACGGCAATCATAGAAATAGACCTTGTTCCGTACGAAATCGTGGCCAATACGCAACTGATAATAATAGCCGGAAGCATAGTTCACAATATCAGCAACAGTGACGACTTCAGAATATCATATATAATATTCAAACACGAAGTTTATGATGAAGCAACAGCGCAACTGGAACCTTCATTTACTTTTTTCCTGAAAGAATACCCTTGCGTGCAGTTGGGAGAGAAAAGAATAAACAAGATGAACTATCTGGTGGAAGCTATGGAAGATTTCTACAATGAAAAGACAAACTGTTTCAGAGTAAAAATCTTCAAAAACAATAGTACGACAAAACAAGAACTCTTTTCAAAATAGACAAATCGGAGGAAGTAGGGAGAAAAGAAGAACTATTCATCAGATTCATTCATCTGATACATAATTTCTGCCCCAAAGAAAGAGAAGTGGGCTTTTATGCAGATAAATTACACATCACATCGCGCTATCTGTCATCTATTACACAAAACGTAGCTGACAAATCTGCCAAATATATAATAGACAAACATGCCATACAAAGAATAAAGATAATGCTTAAATACTCGAATATGTCTATTCAGGACATTTCATATGAATTGAATATCCCTGACCAGTCATTCTTCGCAAGATATTTCAAAAAACATACGGAAATGACACCACTTGAATATAGAGCAAAACCTTAATAAGTGTATAACTCACAATCTCTATATTAAATAGTGTTATAAAACACAAGTTTTCGCACACAGAACTTGCAAGTTCAGAAAAAGTCCGTACCTTTGTAATGTGTTTTTCATAGTATTAGATTTTAAGGTTAACAAAGGTTGGAGTACAGCGGTACTCCTTTTTTTATGCCCTTACGTTAAAACGGCAGCTTATACATATATTTATTATGCAGACAAACAACAAAGTGCTTTTAGGAATGAGTGGCGGAACGGACAGTTCTGTAGCTGCCATGTTACTTATGGATGCAGGTTACGAAGTGACCGGTGTCACATTCAGATTCTACGAAAAAGACAACAATACAGAATATCTTGACGACGCTTATAATCTATGCCAAAGACTTGGCATACGTCACATCGCATACGACCTGAGAGATAAATTCAAGGAATACATAATAGACTATTTCATAAAGGAGTATATGGCCGGAAGGACTCCAGTACCATGCACACTTTGCAACAACTACCTGAAATGGCCAGTACTGAAAGAAATAGCAGACAAGGAAGGAATATACCATATCGCCACAGGACATTATGTCCAGAAAACATTCCGCGACGGATACTGGCATATCAGGAACGGTTCTGATTCCGATAAAGACCAGTCGTTCTTTCTGTGGGGGCTTCCGCAGGACATTATGGAACGTATGCTGCTTCCATTGGGAAATATAACCAAAGCAAGGGTGAGAGAAATTGCGGCAGAAAGAGGTTTCATGAAAGCCGCAACAAAGAAAGACAGCCTCGGAGTATGTTTCTGTCCTATGGACTACAGAAGTTTCTTACGCAAGAATGTCAGTCCTGACTCCATCAAGCCCGGCATATTCTGTGACGAAGCCGGGAATAACATAGGAAAGCATGAAGGATATCCCTTTTATACAATAGGACAACGAAGAGGATTGGGTATTTATATGAACAAGGCATTGTTCGTAAAAGAAATTCTCCCTGAAGAGAACAAAGTTGTAATAAGCGACAAACTGTCTTCGCTCGAGCAAGACGAAATGTGGCTCACAGACTGGAATATAATAAATCCGGAATCTCTGTTGGGTAAGGATGACGTAATAGTAAAAATAAGATATCGCAAGCAGGCAAACAGATGTACTGTGACCATGACAGATAGCGGACTGTTGCATGTCAAGCTTCACGAGCCTTTAGCAGCCATAGCCCAGGGACAGGCGGCAGCATTCTACAGAGAAGATATCGTTCTTGGAGGAGGAATAATAAACAAATAAAAATTCCTTGTCCTAAACATGTATAAATTACAGATTCAGGACAAGGAACATATCACCAATATATATACTATCCGGCATCGAACACCATTGATGCGGCTCCCAGACTACCGGCTTTATTGCCGAGTGCGGCAGCAACAATATCAGTATTGACAGCACAGTCAGCCATTGCATTCTTGAATGCTTCTTCCTTCACCATATCTATATAGAACTGTCCGGCATCGGAAATACCTCCACCTATTACCACCAATTGAGGGCTGAAGATATTTATAAAACCGGCTATCCCCTGCCCCAGATATCGGCAATGCCTGTGCAAACAATCCACAGCCAACGGGTGACCTTCTTTATAAAGGCGGACTATGAGTTCTCCGTCAGCACCACCGGACGGAACAGTATAGCCATATGCAGGAGCTTCTGATACAAACATTCTGACCAAGGCAGAGGCTGAAGCGTAATGTTCAAGACATCCTGTAGCCCCACATGCACACTTCTCGCCATTTGCTATCAATGGAACATGACCAAGTTCTGTTCCACGGTTGGCATATCCGCCAAACAGTTTTCCACCAATAACCACGGCACCACCTATTCCTGTACCTACAGTAACAAACACCACATCCGTCATCCCCCTGCCGGCACCGAAACGTGTTTCACCAAGCCCCATCATATTGGCATCATTGCCAACCAGTACAGAAAGGCCTGTTTCTTTCTCTATGATGTCCGCAAGATGTACATTCTCCCATCCCTGGATATTCTCTGCACCACCCATGACAATACGCGATGTAGAATCTACTATTCCGGGAGTTCCTATACCTATGCCGTCTATAACAAGACCTTCGGAAGCGGCATATGCTTTCACTTCATTTATTGCATACAAAATCTGACCTACGACTGCATCAGCCGATACATCAGCCTTCGACGGGATACGTCCCTGAAAATGAAATACGCCTTCATTATCAATCAAGGCGTATTTCACAGACGTACCGCCAAGGTCTATTCCTACAGCGTACCTTTTCATATTAAACTCTCTCCACCCATATAGGAGTACTGAAAGCCCACTGCTGGTCTTTCTGACGCACTCTGACATAATAATAGTCTGTATCTCTCTCAGGTTCGTTGTCCTCCATATAATGTTCTATGGCATAGCAATCTTCAGGCATAGCCCTGTTGAAGAGTATAGCCTCGCTAAGCCATCCTATCATGAAGTGACTGCGTGAACCGGCAAGCAATTCTCCCAAAGAGTGTTCAAAATGTTTTCCGTTGAAATCGGCAGAAAGGATTCCATCTTTCGGCATTTCCAGTTCAAGAATAACAGCCTGAGTAGCAGGAGTTACTGTGTTAGGATTCTTGGTCGTGAACAGCTTCAGTTCTACTGATTTCTCTGTTGTTGAAAGGATACGGTTCACATGAGTATGGAATTCTGTCTCACCTTCCTGAGGAGAAGTAAATGCAGCACCGCGGAAACATGGTGTCACACTTAATATGCGTCCCTTGTTTATGCTCAAAGCACCGTCCCATGTAACATATCTTTCCTCACGGTTCCATCCGAACTCTACCTTCACCTTACAACGCACCGTATCACCGGCCGGAGCAAGCGGATTCATAGGTCCGTTCATTCGTGCAAGCAACTTACCATTCTTGATTATATCAATATAGTCAATACAGCTTTGTCCTTCGACATTCAGGTATATGCGACGCTGGTTTCCTCTCACAACGTCACCCATAAACGCATCGTTCAGGCGGAAATCAATCAATATCTTATCACCTGTCGAGCAGCATACGTGACGGTTCTCCATTGCATTCCACAAAGCATCACGGGTAAGAGAAGGTGCAAGCACACCTATACGTCCGTCACCGTAGCTACCTGGATAGCCGGAATGCTGGTCTGTAGAGCCCATAAGTCCGAACTTATAACCGCGTTCCAGAACGCACAGGATTGTACCTTCCCACTGACGGGGTCCCATATCATGAAGATACGGGAAATCCCCCTGATCTGATTCAGCAAGTCCATGACGTGAATACATTTCCACAAAAGGTGTCTGCTTGCCTTCAGTAAAGAAGTCCCAGTTATATCCTCTGTAGCCAGTCTGATATCCCATGTGGTGTGGAGTGATAAACACTTTATGTCCACGTGCCTTCTGTTTCCAGTCTTCAATGGAAGTACAGTCCACCAAAGGAGCGTCAAGGTCATAATTCAACGCTACATGGTCGCCATGTTCCATACTGTGAGCCTCATAACCTATGAATGCAAGGAATTCTCCTTCTTTATTATATTCATTGGTCATTGCCACATACTTCTCGTAGCCACCTTGTCTTAAACGCTTGAATGCACCCGTATGATAATCAATAACCCATTTCAGGCGAGGGTCATTCTCACCCGGAATGTCAGGCCACATAGCATGAGGAGTGACGCTTACGAAATCAAGCTGAGTTTTTGCAGCTTCGAAGGCGTCACGCATATCTCCATGACCGTAAGTAAGATTACAATGATTATGAAGGTCGCCCCAATACATCTTATACTTTGAAGCAGATGGCATTATCTTCTTTGCTTCCTTTGAACCAGGCACACATGAGCCGAGCAAACTGCCGGAAGCTGCCATGCCAAGAAACGACCAGCCTGAAACTTTTAGAAAATCTCTTCTATCCATTAGTATTAAGTTTTTAAGTTTATAAGTTACCAGTTAACAAGTTGACGAGTTAACAAGATTCCCACTCGTATAGAAAGCCTTGTTAACTTGTCAACTGTAACCTTGTAAACTATTTCTTGTTAGTTCTATCCATTACTCTTCTGTCACCTTTGAACAGCACATTTACTTTTTCATCCGGATCTGTATCTGCATATTCTTTTTGAGCCTTATCAAGCAATCCATGCATCATATTTCTCACTTCTGTGTAAGAAGCATCGTCATATACATTATTCATTTCTTCCGGGTCTTCAGCAAGGTCGTAAAGTTCCCATTCGTCTATATCATTATAGAAATGAATAAGTTTATAACGGTCTGTACGAATTCCATACTGACGTTTCACAGAATGCTCTGCCGGATATTCATAATAATGATAATAGGTACATTCTCTCCAGTCGTCCGGAAGCTTACCTCCATTATCCAGAATGGAACGAAGCGAACGTCCCTGCATATCTTCTGGTATCTTCACACCGGCATAATCGAGGAAAGTAGGTGCAAAGTCTATGTTCATACACAAAGCTTTACTCTCACTTCCTGCAGTAATGGAGCGTGGATAACGTATAAGCAACGGCATGCGTGTTTCTTCATACATGAAACGCTTGTCGAACCATCCGTGTTCTCCAAGGAAAAATCCCTGGTCGGAGGTATATACTATTATAGTATTATCAAGTTCACCCATACTTTCCAAGTGTTTCATCAGTCGCCCTACACTCTCATCCACCGACATAGCCGTAGCAAGATAGTCACGCATATATTGCTGATATTTCCAACTTACCAGATTGCTGCCAGTGAGTTTACCACTACGATACTCCTCTATACGCGGCGCATATACTTCGTCCCATTTATCCTGCACTTCCTCAGGCATACGTTTATACACCTTGTACAGGCGGTTGGTAGTATCGCGCAACATTTCATCACGTGTAAGAAGCTTCAAATCCCAATCATCAGTAAAGGTATGTTCTATGCTCATATCCTGCTCCTTCGATGCACGACCACGTCCTTTGTAATCATCAAAGAGAGTGGCAGGTTCAGGAAATACCGTATTATTGAACAGTCCCAAATGACGCGGAGCCGGCATCCAATTGCGGTGAGGCGCTTTATGATGGAACATCAGACAGAAAGGCTTGTTCTTATCAACACCATCAATATATTTTATGGCCTTATCAGTTATGATATCCGTAACATATCCTTTCTCGACAATATGCTTTCCGTTCTCATTGAAATCCGGGTCATAGTAATCACCCTGTTCCTCCTGCCCTGTAAGGATACTCCAGTAATCAAAGCCCTTAGGCTCGGAAATAAGATGCCATTTACCAACAATGCCTGTCTGATAACCGGCCTTATGAAGAAGACTGATAAATGTAGGCTGGTCCGAATTGAACCTGCTCGCATTGTCAGTAAAACCATTTATATGGCTCATCTTTCCGGTAAGGATACAGGCACGGCTCGGACCGGACAATGCGTTAGTGGCATAACATCTGTCCATGCGTATTCCCTCATGTGCCAGGCGGTCAAGATTTGGAGTCTGAACCAGATTGCCGCCATAACATGAAATAGCCTGAGTGGTATGGTCGTCCGTCATAATGAATATTATGTTTGGCCTTTTATCCTCACGTGTATTCTTTTTTGAGGCGCAGCCTGCCAAAGACATTCCGGCCACTGACAGGAACAGCGCATTATATATCAGTTTTTCCATTAATCTGTGAAATTTTAAGATTACAAGGCTTCAGTTACAAGTTGACAAGGCTTTCCTTCCGAGAGGCAACCTTGTCAACTCGTAAACTTGTAACCTTGTAACTTTAAAGATTATATTTCAACACCTGTTTCTTACCGTCAACCTTAACTTCCACCTCAAGTCCTTTCTCATCATATTTCTTTGATTTGAACTTGGCAGAAATCTTCGATGCATCAGCACTGTCCTTAAGCGGGCAGATAACAGTGATATATCTTACAGGCTCGCTACTGTCTTTCTTCACATTGAATGAAACATTCATTCGTTTCTGTTTCTTTCTGTATTCAGTAGACAACCATCCTTCTTCTTTCTTCATTGTCATGCCGTCAGGACCGAAGCACTGCAGTTTCATATTGCTGCCCGGTTCAAAAGCTGTCACGAAAGTCATATCTTCACGACTGTTGTTTACCTTTCCACGAGGCATCTGATAATTCAGATTGACAAAACCTTTTGCATCTCCCACAGCCTCGTCTACTATAACGAAATACTTGCCATCAACAAAGAATACAGAACGACGGTGTTTCAGTTTCTTGTAGCTCTGGTTTTCTGTAACCAAAATCTGTACATTACCTTCAGGCTGCCAAAGAAGTGTCTTTGAATCAGTAGTTTCCAAATCTTTACCACCAAGAGTCAATGTATTATGCACACGAGTCTGACGGAACCAGTTACGCCATTCCATAACCTCTCCATTGCCAGCATATACATATGAACCTGAATCGGCAAACAGTTTCTTGCCATTAAACCAAAGTTCGAAAGTTCCGTTATCAGGCTGGCAATGCCAGAAAGCCTTAGGACCAGCTTTTACCACCATCTGTGTAGCATCCATATCCCATGAGTTACGGAACACGAAGAAGCCTGACTCCTTGAAAGCGATAGAAAGATTTGCAGGCAGTTTACCTTCCTTACCCTGTGTAGCCATATATCTGATAGCTTCGTTTTCAGGGAAAGTCTTAAGCCAACGCTTGTAGTTTTTGAGCATTTCTTTCTTACTTGTCAGCTTAGCATCGCTGAAGCAAGGATTTGTATAATCAGGGAAAGAAATATTCATATAGAACATTATCATATTCTCCACTGTATCAATATAAGACTGTGGGAACTCTTTCTTGTAACCGTTCATATCGGCCAGCTCCAATGCCTTCCAGAAAATATTGATAGCAGCCAGATGATAGTGAGGATCCAACTCAAATTGTCCTCCATCCTTATAAACCTGTACACCAATCTCCTTGTTCAGAATGTCTATACCGCTACGTCTCCACTCGGCAGCCTCTTTAAATTCAGGGAAGAAAGAACCTGCACACAACATACGCTGAGCCTCAAACAACAGGTGATTACCCTGATCAGAGTAGTTTGCCATGATATGCAAAGCGTGCTTATGATAGTTCAGGAGGAACTCGGTTAAGAACTCCGGAGTAAACGAAGGTGACGGCAAGAACAATACAAACTGCGATGTCTGGTCCTGCAAACGGTTACTAACCTCCAGAGGACGCCATGCGAATCGCATATTCTCATAATCACCCTTCAGTTTTCCATCGTTTACCAGTTCATATTCTTTTTTGTCTATTTTCAACAATGGATTCTTCTTTATCCAGTCCATATACTGGAACACCCACTCTTTCGCATATTTCTCGTCACCACTCAATCTATAGGCCTTACCCATCGGAGTAAACCATTTGTGACGGTGCAGCTGCCAGCGTAATTCATTATCCTTTACAGGCCAATACTGCCAGTCGATATCCTGACCGTAGTTGAACGAAGGCTGATAACCCTTATGCGAGAAGAAAGTATGCTCCAAAGCCTCATCCGCCCACTTCTGTTCATCCTTACTTATCGTAATCTTATCAACATTTACTTCAGGTGCCTTGACATTCTTACGTGCCCTATAATATTCCAGCAACGCGCTTGCCGCATCGGCATCTTTACCTTGAGAATGCAGTTCCTTCACTTTTTCCAATCCCGGATAATCGAGATTAAGAAAATCAAACACTTCTGTTTTTAACTCCTGCGCAGCAGCCGTACATACGGAACAAGCCAACGCTACTGAAACAGCCAGATTTTTAAAAGCAAATATTTTCATAATTGTAAATTAGTTAACGAGTTAACAAGTTGACAAGGTTTTCTTTCAGGTAACAAGGCTTCAGTTACAAGTGAACAAGGTTCCCATCCGGATGGAGAGCCTTGTCAACTCGTCAACTTGTCGCCTGAAAAGCAGTCTTGTCAACTATTTATAATTTCTTATATTCAATACCTTTCAGTTTCATATATCTCTGCAAAGCCTCAAGATAATAATAGTCCGCATAGTTAAGAGGAACATCTATTTCCGAACCGTTAGGAAGAGAACCTGTAGAATGCATCAATATAAATCCCTGATTATCTCCTTCCTTTGCAAGATATGCATCAGACGACAAACTCTTTAGTATTTTCTCCGCATAATCGAAATATTTCTGTCCGTCTTCCACCATAGTACTCATCTCAATCAGCGCAGAAGCTGTAACAGCAGCAGCCGAAGCATCGCGAGGAGTTTCTTCAGCAACAGGAGCATCGTAATCCCAATAAGGAATAGCATCATCTGTTTTCACTCTGTCCATTATCATATCTGCCACATTAACAGCAAAGTCCAAATACTTCTTGTCACCTGTTTCGCGATAGCATGATGTATATCCGTAAACTGCCCAAGCCTGACCGCGGGCCCATGATGAATCATCATTCTTTCCCTGATGAGTCTGCTTACGTTCCACTGAGCCATCATTATTATAGCTTACCACGTGCCAGCAAGTATAGTCCGGACGGAAATGATTAGCCATAGTCTTGTCGGCATGCTTCAATGCTATTTCCTTATACTTGGCATCACCAGTCATTTTGCTTACAGTGAACAGCAAGTCAAGATTCATCATATTATCTATGATAACAGGGAAATTCCAAGTACCGAAATCCCATGAGCGGATACATGAAGTACCTTCGTCGAAACGTCCTATAAGATTATCTGCAGTCTCAACCATTACAGCATCGATAGTATCAGCATATGCCAGACGGCGTGCATTGCCGTAACTGCAATTAACCATAAATCCCAAGTCGTGTGTACCTTTATAATAACGTACCGGATTTAACAGATTGGTGTATTTTGCAGCCTCAGTTTCCAACTCTTTATTGCCGGTAAGTTCGTAAGCATACCATAATGAGCCTGGATAGAAACCACTTGTCCAATCATAAACGCTACACAATCTGCGTTTGCCCTCCATCTCCGGAGTAGGCTTCTTACGCAATGAATCTACAAAAGTAGCAGTATCTCTTTCCAACTGTCTTACCAGAAAATCCATATCATAACCAACATGGATTGAACGAGGCAACTTGCCTGTACCGTCTATTTCATGTGCAGTCAGCAGAAGCTGTGAAGCCGACCTGTCCAACGATGTTTTAATCCAACTATAATCTTCTTTTTGTTGTGTATTGCCACACGATGCCATAACCAATGCAGCGATAGCAGCAATAAAGTAATTTCTCTTCATAGGTAAAATTGGGTTTATCATATTATAAAAAAAGAATTATCACTTATAATTTTCGAAGCATTACAAAGGTATTGTTTACACACAAGATATTATTGCAATATTGTGTATTATGCTGTCGCCAAAGCATTTACAAGCGATAATTCTGTGTAAAAAAATATCATTATTGTACATTGGGGACCAAACTCCCCAATGTACCTGATATTTTCAACTTATTTCCAACCTGGATTTTGCTCAAATTTTGTACAAAGGTCCATCTCACGCTGTGGGATTGGCATGAGTTCATGCTGTCCTTTTCTTGTATATTCAGCAACTACATAATTAGCACTTGCACCCCACCATTCATCCTGATCCTTTCTCGTCTGCATAACTGTTTCGTAATACACATCCCAACGTACCAAATCAAGACGTCTATGTCCTTCAAAAGCAAGTTCATATTTACGTTCCTTACGAACTGCCTGACGGAATTCTTCAACACCCATACCAGTTTTAAGGTCATGCGAAGTATCAGCTACTCCATAAGCACGACGACGTACTTTATTCACAGCAGAATAAGCCTCATTAGTTGGACCGTTTTTCCATTCATTCAGTGCCTCTGCATATATCAACAGGACATCAGCATAACGCAAAACATACCAATTCACGTTTGACTGGTCATTGTTTAGCAAATATCCAGTTTCTACATATTTTTCTATATCCCATTTTGCAGGAGTATAGTTTTGTTTTTCTTTCTGGCGTTTTTCAGGATCTAAATCGCTGGCTTCACTCTTTACCGGATCATATACATTGTTAGTTTTTTCAGCTGCCCAAAATATCGGACCATCACCAAGACTATCATCATACCTGTAGTTTGCTATTGACAAATCACGTCTTTTATCCACCAATCCGTCAGGATTTGTTCCATTAGGAACACCTACACCTACTCCATCTTCAGCTCTCCAGTCAAGCACAAAGGAATGTACAACTTTTTCATTTCCGGCACAACTACCTCTTTTACCTGCTATTGCAGTTGTTTTCACGCCGTTCCATTTACCTATACGACCACTTGGGTCACTTGAATTCTTATATGTAGGCGAATAGAAACTAATCTCAATAAGACTTTCTGTCGGGTCCCAAGTTCCGTTACATGTGTTAGCCCATAACTGTTCGAATTCGGGAAGCAAATCATGTTTTCCTGACATAATAAGTTCTCCGGCTGTTTTTGCAGCTAATTCCCACTTGCTTGTATCTTTTACAGGCCATCCTGCCCATGTAGCATATACTTTTGAGAGCAATCCCATAGCTGCACCTTTTGAGAATCGGAAACTGTTATCTGTGCGATAAGGATCCTCTGTAGCCCAAGGAAGGTTCTCCATCGCATACTTCAAATCGGCTTCAATATATTCATAAACCTTAGCAGGATCTTCTTGTGTAGCCTCTCTTGGGTCCATATAAGACATTGCTGTAGTAGTAATGAGAGGGATATTACCGAAACGACGAACAAGCTCAAAATAGAACAATCCTCTCAAGGCTCTTGCTTCAGCCATATAAACAGTTATCAATTGTTTATCCTTTTCATCATATGAATCATACACAGCTGAAATTCTTTCAAGAAAATCATTTGCACGATAGATACCGATATATAGATACTGCCATGCCTGCTGTACTTCAGATTGTGTTGTCGGATAAGCATTTGCAGGTAGCATACGCCAGTTGTTAGTAGTATTTCCTTCAGCCTGTTCACAGTCTGTTCCCATACTGAAGTAGAAAGACAAATAATAACCATACATGGCATCAGCCGTAGTTGTTTGATAAATACCAAACAAAACTGTTTCCGCCTGTTCTGTAGTAGTAAGGAAACCCTCCTTTTCTATATCCACCTTGTTCTCTTCTGTCAGGAAATCTGAACATCCGGTTACAACGTGGGTAGCTGCAAACAGCAACATATATAATATTCCTTTTTTCATATTATTATAAGTTTATAAGTTATATAAGTTTTTTGGACAAGTCAATATAATATTGTCACTTAGTATCTTAGAACTGTATATCAAGACCAACGGTATATATACGACTCTTTGGATAAGCACCCCAGTCTAATCCCGGTGTCATAGGACTATTCTTGGAATTGACTTCAGGATCGTAACCACTATAATTGTCAAAGCACAACAGATTCTGTCCACTTGCATAAACCCTTAGTTTAGAAACATGGAATTTCTTCGTCCATTTCTGTGGAACTGTATATCCCAATGTAACATTTTTCAGACGAAGGAAAGAACCATCTTCAACAAATCGTGAATAAACATCATTAACTATATAACCGTCATATTTAGGAACTTTGTTTGAAGCATTCGTAGGACTCCATCTTTCTGCTACCTCACCAAGGAAGTTCTTACGTTCACTACGTGACTGTGTTGCAAATAAACGTGTTGCATTGTAAACATCGTTGCCATAGTTAAATTGGAACATAAAACTGAAATCAACACCATAAAAATTAAAACTGTTTGTGATACCTCCATACCATTTTGGCAGCGCATGTCCTATCACTGTACGGTCATTAGTTGTTATTATTCCGTCACCATCCTGATCTTTGTACTTCACATCTCCCGGTTCCAATGCACCGTTATCCTGACGTACATTATTAGTTATACCTTCTTTAAGAATATACTGCCCTGTCGGTGTAACATAAAAATCCGAAGCCTGGTATATACCGTCAAATTCATAACCATAAATCAGACCGAGCGATTCACCTACTTTAGCGATGTAATCATACTGTGTAAAATTACTGTCAAAACCTGAACGTGCATACATTGCGTCTACTCCACTTGCCAATGATTTCAATTCATTTCTAATGAACGAAATATTAAAATTAGTATCCCAAGTAAAGTTTCTCTTCTGTATATTTGTACTTGTGAGGCTAAGCTCTATACCTCTATTCTGAATTTTACCTATGTTCTGCATCTGCGAGTCAAATCCTGTAAAGTGTGCAAGAGACTGCGATAGGAGCAGGTCTTTTGTATTCTTTATAAAGAAATCTGCTGTAATATTCAGACGGTTATCAAAGAATCCAAGATCAAGACCAAGGTTTACTGTAGAAGAAGCTTCCCATTTCAAATTCGAGTTTTGAAGTTGCTTCGGTGTCAAAGTAGTTACCTGCGAATTACCTATACCGTATTTACCATTTGTATAAAGGTCCATTGACAAATAGTTGGATATACGGTCATTACCAACAAGTCCCCAACCAAAACGCACTTTAGCATTGGAAATCCACTCAATATCTTTCATGAAATCCTCTTCACTTAATCTCCATGCAGTAGAGAAAGAAGGGAAGTATCCCCACTTATTCTTTGGAGAGAACACAGTTGAACCGTCGGCACGTATAGTAGCAGTAAGCAGGTATCTGTTGTCATAATTATAAGTAGTCTGTGCAAAGAATGAAAGCAGACTGTTATTATAATAATTTGAAGAAACCTCACTTGGTGTAGCTCCCATTCCTAAATTATTATTTTCGTTATTATATATAGGGAAGTCCATAGCCAAGCCTTTCAACCATTCCTGACTCTTTGAAGATACTTCGTGTCCTAACATAACGGTATAGTTATGTTTCTTAATTTTCTGTCTCCATGTAAGAGTATTACTGTTCACCCAACGCATGTCACGTATCATTTGGCTTGATCCGTACGGTTTCTGTCCGTTACGGTATGCCTCTTTCGAACCATCTTTATAGAATACGTCATTACGTGTATTTGTTGTGTTATAAGTTCCGGCAGTCTTGAATGTCAGTCCCTTGATTATTTCCCAACTCAGAGATGCATTTGCCGACCACATTTCAGCCCTTTTCTTATTTGTCACACTCTGTGTCTGCATCACAGGATTCACCTGTGCAAGGCTTTCACCGGTTTCCAACATTTCAGGGTCAATGGCAGTTGTAAGAAGTTCCTCATCAGTCATTCTTAAACCAGCAGTTGGACGTGCACTGATAATCTGTGCCAACATATTGAAACGTCCGTTATCGGCAGATGTACCCTGTCCACGTCTGTTAGTCTGTGCATAATTTATTGTAGCATTGAATGAAACATTCTTTGATACCTTTTGGTCAAAACGGAACTTCATTGTTGTACGGTCGAAACCACTATTATTGAAGATACCCTCTTCATCGTAACGCGAGAATGTTCCGGCATATTTACTTTTGTCATTACCACCAGTTATAGTAATATTATGATCTTGTGACCATGTTGGATTAAATGTTTCATCCTGCCAATCTACACCACCCACTCCTATATAATCATCAAGTGACTGATAACGATATGGCACTCCGTTGTCATCATTTCCTTCTTTATAATATGTATTTGCAAATTCAGGTTTCAATTCCACCTGCAACTTAACAAATTCATACGGGCTCAATACCGGCAATTTCTTCGAAATATTACGATGACTGGCAGAACCGTTATAATTGATTACAGGTTTGCTTTCCTTTCCCTGACGAGTTGTAATCAATACAACACCGTTTGCTGCACGTGAACCATAAATTGCAGATGAAGAGGCGTCCTTTAAAATCTGCATTGATTCGATATCCGCATCAGAAAGATAAGAAATATCATCTACCTGAAAGCCATCAACTATATAAAGAGGTGAGTTATCACCTGTAAGTGTACCAACGCCACGAATGTTGATACTAAAACCTGATCCTGGAGCGCCATCAGCCTGTACTACCTGAACACCGGCAACTTGTCCTCCCAAAGCACCGGCTATTGAGCTACTCTTGAAACCTTTTAAATCCTCAGCAGCCACTGAAGCAATTGAACCGGTAAGGTCGGTCTTCTTCATTGAGCTATAACCCACTACTACAACTTCGTCTATAACCTTTGCATCTGGTTCAAGTTTTACTGTAACGTTATTCTGTCCCTGATATGTCAATTTACGTTCTTTGTAACCAACATAAGAGAACTTTACTATAGCACCTTTTTTTACTTTTATCGAGAAGTTACCGTCAATATCCGTAATTGTACCTCCTGATGTTCCTTCTACTGCGACAGTAGCACCGATAAGAGGCATATCTGCCTCGTCTACCACCGTACCGTTCAATGTTTTTTGTGCATATAGGCTCACTGACAATATCATTGTAAGAAGTGTAATTAAACTTCTATGACCTATACTTTTATATATATTTTTTAGATACATATTGTTCTGAATTTTTAATTGTACAATATTATTGTGTATTATTTTTGGGTGTAGGTTTTATCAAACCAAATGGCTATAGGGAAAATTTGATTATTTGAGTTTCCCAAATTAGCAGGATTACCATCAGTAACAAAAGTCATCTGCGCCGTAAATACGCCATCAGCCCAACCATCATCATACCAATTTGGATTAACCACCACTGAATACTGATTCTCACCATTTGCATTATCAACATAAGCCAATGTTTTCTCTTTTAAATCTAAAAAGGACTTAGATTGATTTTTTTCCGTGTAGTAGGAAATAGGTAATTTGGCTCCATAATTTTTAAAATCTGCAACATTTTCCCATAAATGTTTTAAAAACATATTTTCCGCAACTATTATATCTTTATCTGGGTCATCTGGATCTTTTTCTTTCTTTTCTATTATACCACTTTCCAGTTTACTACCATCATTTCTAAGACCATTAATATTATTATATGTAGGATTTCTTCTGTAATCCATTAAAAAACTATTTCCATTACTTATTTTCGGCGTAACACTTCTTCCACCTTTTTTAGGATTTACGTGTAATACAAATGGAGTATATTCCACTGTAACATTATTTTTAGGCACAGATAATTGGAAAAATACAGGAATCACTCTTTCAAATTTCTCTCCACCCTCTTGCCCTTTAGAAACCTTTATCAATAAGTATCCGGTCTGGTTCAACTTTAACATCTTCTCTGGCAAAGTCAATTTTCCAGTAACCCCATCTAATTGTACTCCTGATACTTGTTCTCTTTTTTCTATCTTCCATGTAAGATTTTCACTATCACTCGCACCTATCAATGAAGGAGTTAACTCTATACCTTTCATTTCAGTTTCTTCACGATAACGGAACTGATTATCATAAATTCCAGCAGGAGTCTTATCTTCACTTATATTGTTACCATAACTTACAGACTCAAAGAAATTAGGATTCTCGTTCACATTTATTTCCAGTTTTCCGGTAACCTCATCCTTGAAATTCTTTGCTTTTACTTCTACAACAAATGGTTTGCCTTCTTTGTCAGTGCGAGGCAAAGTATTATATTTTTCTATTTTAACAACGCCAGTTTCTTCATTTATAGAGAAAAAGTCCTCATATCCTTGTGGTAAGGATTTGAAAGAATATTTAACATATGAATCTGTTCCATAATTAGCAGCGGCAGATTCAAACGACATTCCTTGCTTCATATTACCCATTGTGTATGTAAAATCTACAAGAGGATCAACCCATTCAACCACATTTAAAGTCAAAGCATTTTCGTCTGTACTGGTGCAATCACCTTCCGGATTAGTGACTTTCACATACACTTTATATACATTTCCTTTAATAAAAGTATGAGTATTAGGAACAGATACTTCTCCTGTAGCTCCGTCAATAGAGAAAAACGCTTTTTCTTCATCGGATGCATCAATCAAAGTTCCTCCTGGACTTTGTACTTTCTTTATTGCAGTAATTTCATAAACCGCATTAATAGAAGAGCCCTCAATCAAAGGCTTCGAACTTTTAAAATTTCCTCTTGGCTTATCAGGATTACCTTCAACTCCTGTTTCGATAGCTCCTTCATCATATGAAATAGAAGTTGGAGCACCTGACAGATTTATTCTCATAGCATCAACGAACAAACCTTCTTCCTCACTAAGATTAGAAGAAGCCATTGTTGTAAGTTTCAAATCAATTCTATACAAACCTGCCTTAACATCTTCATACTCATCTTCACTATTCTTATTAATAGAAATAATTCCTTTATCAGAAATAGTAAACAGTTCTATCTTATTATTACTGATTATTGTTTCTGAGCCGTCAGATTCTAATCTTACAACGTTAGAAATCTTGTATCCTGTAATAGTAATATGCTCAGTTGAATTTTCAGTAGTAACTTTTGCAGTAGGGAATACTGTTTCACTTTCCTTATTTTTTACATCTGCCCATTTTACTTCAATAAAGTTAGGTTCTACTATTATCCCTTCAGGAACAGCCTTAAGGAAGTTAACTTCTACAGCATTGTTGAACGTGTACATTTTTCCGGCAGAATAACATGATACTGATATTAGATATTTGCCAGTCTTCATATCTCTTGTGCTGTTGATATCTATTTCACCATTTTCTGTATTAATTACAAAGCACTCACCACTATACGATTCTGTTACTTCCTCGCCTTTTTCGTTCTTACAAGAATAAGTTATACCTGTGATTTTAAAATCATACGGCGCAGCACCCTTATAAGTAGGACTTGCAATAGTTCCGACCATAGAAGGACCGATATCAGTCATACTTGTATAATACAAAGCAAAACTGCCATTATCAGTTGTGAAATCATCTTTACAAGACGAAACCCCTAACACTATAGCCAACATAGCTATAATGCAACCGATTGTCTTACTGTAAAATCTATCTTTCATTTTCATTGTATATAGAATTAGTTAATAAATTATTGTAATGGGTATTTTAGTTCGTAGTCTTTATTATCAACCTTTACTTTTATTTCTGTTGACAATGGGACTTTATTTTCATCTAATTGAGAAGATACAAAGCTTATGCTAATTTTATCTTTGAACGAATTACCATCTTCTGTAGGGGATATAACAGTAATAAACCTTGAAACATCATTTTTAGGCTTTCTTGCAGTAAACTGTATACTTTTTCTTTTTCCACTTACAATTCCAATTGCACTTGAATAGTTAGTATCTGAATTTGAAAATTGTAAATCTGTATTTGACTGACTATATACTTTGGCAATCATATTGTTTCCATCTTCAAATTTAGAATACATATTAACAGTTTGTGATGTTGCCAATTTTCCTTCAGCTTCTGCTATAGTATTTCCTGCCTTTTCGTTTTCATCAACACTCAACATGTGCAAATTGTAATTAATTTTATCACCATTAGTATTTCCATAAGCCTCATCAAGTATAACAAAGAATTTCTTATCTACAAAGAATACAGTTCTTCTATGGGTAAGTCCGGCTTTCATTTCATGTTCCGTAATCAAGAGGTCAACATTTCCTACTGTTTCCATCTTGACGAGTTTTCCTTTTTGGAAAGCTGACTCATAATCTTTACTTAATGCAGTCAAAGTATTATGATTCTTTGATGCCCTATAAGTAGTTCTATCACCACCACTATAAGCATATACTCCCGCATCAGGGAAGAAGTTTCTACCTTTATAAACAATTCCGAAAGTTCCGTTATCCGGCTGACAATGCCATTTATTACCACCATTATCATTATTTTTCAAAACCATCATCATTCCATCTGATTTCCATCCATCCCTCAACATATAATAGCCAGATTCAGGATAAGCTTTGGTTGTATAGCTTGGAATTGTTCCTTCTTTTCCTTCGGATGCCATCCATTTTATCAAGTTATTCTCAGGAAACATAGACTTGTAGCTATTTAAATTCTTGATTATCACACTCTTGGAATAAGAAGAATTTCTTGTATCATTGAAATTATCTATAGAATAATTAGGATATATCAAGTCTGCAACAAATTCAGAAGCTTTCTCAAGTCTTGAAATAAAATCAGCAGGAAGAGCATTGTTATTATTTACTTTAAATACCTCGTATGTACTTCTGAAATCCTCTATTGCTGCTATATGATAACTTGGATCCAGTTCATAATGAGTTCCATCTGGTAAGAACTGCTTATCAAGTTCCTCATTTAATTTTCTTGCTCCTTCATTTACCCACTCTTCTGATTTAGCAAACTCTGGCATCAAAATTCCAGCAAAAGCAACTGCCTGTGCCTGAGTTATCAAGATATTAGAGTCTGCATAATAATTAAGCCTAATACATTCGACTGCCTCTGCAAATGCATTCAATACAGCACACAACCATTCAGGTGAAAAATTAGGTGAACTCAGATAGTATTGTAAAATATTAATCTGTGATAAGACTCTTTCCGCAGGCTGTAATCCTTTCCATTGATAATTGATATCATTGCTTTCACCTTCAGGAAAAGTAACACCTACAGGACATGGATACGTATTCATCCAATCCGTATAAACCTCAATCCAATTCTTTATATAATTCTCGTTTTTGGTAGTGGCATATGCTTTTGCCTGTGGTTCCATCCATTGATGACGGTGTCTTTGATATCTGAATTCTTGGTCAGTTACACCTTCCACAGTCAAATCCCAATTGATTTTACCATCTTTCAGAAAGCAATAATACTTTTCTACATTATTGTCCTTTGATTCATAAAATCCTCTTACATAAAACCTGTATTCCAAAGCCTGGTCTGCTTTATTTATATCATCAGCCGTTGCATTTGCGACAATTGGAACAGCCGGATTCACCACATTACTCCTCCACCTGTAATACTTCAACAACTCCTTAGCCGCCAGATAATGTTCGCCAGCCTCATAGTGTTGTTTAACCTTTTCAAGTCCGGGATAATCCAGATTAAGTTTCGAGAAGACATCGCCTTTAACCACTTCGTTTGGTTTTGTTTCTACAGGTAATGTAGGTTCCTTGATTCCGTCCGGCACGAAAATGCCGGAGTCATCAGTACATGAATTGAGCATCATCGCTCCGCCAAGTAAACAGAAAAATAGCTTTTTCATAATACTTAAAAATTAAGATTTATAATTGAACAATTTATTTTCTCTTTTTGCAAAGTTCCAAAATCTAATGCATTATATTAATAAAGCTTGTTTCAGTTAATTACAAGTCTGTCCAATACATTTCAATATTGTACAAAATCATTATATTTTTGTGTAACGACCCATTTCAAGCATACAAATAGTCATAAAATCTGGTTTATTTCTGGAGATTAAAATAGCTGTAAGTTTCCCTTTGTCAATCTAATCTGTCAATCCTGTTATATCACATTCCAAACTTTTCTTCACGCTTCCGATACTTATCTCGACACCTATTTTTCCTTTGGAATATCCACCATCTGTAAATCTTGCATCTATTTCAGGATATTCATTTACAGAAGTTACAGGATATATCACAGTGATGTATCTCACCGGAGTGGTATCTGTCTTCTTCACATCGTACGATACGGATGTACGCCGCGTCTTTTCATTATATTTCACGGACTGCCATCCCTCTTTCTCATTCATAGTGATTACATGGTCCGAAAAGCATTGCAACTTTACATTGCTATTACCTCTATAGTTTGTATATATTGCATTTTCTCCTTTTACAAGCCTGACATCCGATGGAGTCTCACACATATGATAGTTAAGGTTAATCGTACCCTTTGCATTTCCTATGGCCTCGTCAACGAGTACAAAATATTTCTTATCAACGAAGAACACTGTACGTCTGTGTTTGAGATTTGAGTAATGCCGGTTTTCAGTTGTCATCACCTGAATGTCACCTTCCGGCTTCCACAACAACAGTTTGGAATCTGTAGTTTCTATATTCTTACCGTCCATAGTCAATGTGTTATGCACCTGTGTCTGTCTGAACCATTCTCTTTTTGCATTCACCGTTGCATCTCCGGCATATATATAGCAACCGCTATCGGTAAAAAGTCTTTTTCCGTTAAACCATAATTCAAAAGTGCCGTTATCAGGCTGACAATGGAAGAATGCGGGAGGACCGGCCTTCAAGACCATAACCACATCATTTTGTCCCCAACCGCTACGGAAAGTCATAAACCCTGAAGTTTTTGAGGCATGCGATTCATATGGCAGCAGCTCGCCTTCCCTACCTTCCGTAGCATAATACTTTATCCACTGACAATCAGGAAAAATATCAAGCCATTCCCTATAATTGCGTTTTATGGCCGAAGCGGAGCCTAACTTTGTATCACCAAAACACGGATGCATCATATCCGGGAAACAGATATTGGTATAAAATTCTATCATATTCCTGACAGCAGCCAGATATTCCGAAGGAAACACGTCATTTGCATTATTTACAGATGTCATTCTCAATGCCCTGCAAAAGGTATTTATTGCTCCAAGATGATAACCTGGATCAAGTTCAAACTGTCCACCATCATCATATACCTGTTTCTTTATTTCCCTGTTCAATATCTCTACTCCACTGTCGGACCATACTTTAGCCCTCTTGAACTCAGGGAAAAACACTCCGGCATACACCATTCTTTGGGCTTCAAAAAGAAGATGGTTACCCTTTTCAGAATAATCATATATAAGCCGTTCACAATGACAGGAATAATTCCACAGAAAAGTCATAAGGAAATCCGGAGTAAAATTCGGCGAGGAATTAAAGAGAAGGAATTGCAATATCTGGTCTTGAATACGATGACTGGTTTCCAACTGTCGCCATGCAAAGCGATAGCTTTCACGTTTAGCGGCAGTTCCGTTTTTCTGGCTCATCGGGTTTTTCTTAATCCAGTCGAGGTATTGCGAAATCCATTCTCGGGCATACTTTTCATCTTTGGTCTGATAATATACTTTACCCATAGGTACAAACCAATAATGGCGGTGAAGCTGATAACGCAGTTCATTGTCTTTCACCGGCCAGTAAGTCCAGTCTATATCATCGCCATAAAAATATGGAGGATAGCCATCATGTGCCTGAAATATATGTCTGAGCGCATCATCTGCCTTTTTCCGGTCGTCGGCAGTTACTTTCATGTTTTCCAGGTTCAGTTCCGGCTGTTTTATTCCGGTTCTATTACGATAATATGAAAGAAGATTCTCGGCAGCTGTCTGGTAATCGCCCTGTTCAAAAGCCGCTTTTACATTTCCAAGCCCAGGATGCTCTAAATTCAAGAGTGAGAGAACGTCCTTATATTCAGCATTTTCATCATCCGTTCCATCATCGGGAGTACTATCTTCCCCTGACCCATCCGGTGTTTCGGAAGGAGTATTATTTTCATTATCACCGGGCATAACAGTTTCACCCTGACGGGAACATGCTATAATAAGGAATAATATAAGCAGATAGCTTTTTTTCATAATAAAGTCTGTTTTGTTACAAAGGTCGCTCTTTTTATTATTAAACAATTCCCGGATTGTTTAAGTTCATTATCAAAACAGACTTAATATTTCAACTTTGCGCCAAATAGTTTTAATTTTGTGCAAACAAGAGAAAGAGGTAGCTTGTTTTTATGTTCTGAGCAATGATACAGTATCATACTTACTCAAGTTTCAGTCTTACCAAACTACTGGTCAGTGAAGCTAAACTTAAGTTATATATTACTTTTATATTGTATGTTGAATTACTGTATCCGTGTTGCACAGTATGCCGTCAATCGAACTTGCCTTTCGTAAGTTCCTCTTCTAAGAATGCGAACACATAATGGGGACTTTGGTAATAGAAATGTGTACGTTCATCCATTACTTTCCGGTAAGTTTCCGAATTGAATACTGTGGCAAGAGCCTCTTCCATTGTAATTCCGCTGTCCTGTTCAGTCAGCAAGGCGGCAAGGTTCTTTACCATATCCGCCATCATTTCCGTTTTCTCGCTCATATCCTTTTCAGCAGTTTTATGGCACGTTCCGTACCGAAGAAATATTGGAAAGTCACACCTTTCATGTATTGAAGGTTACGCACAAGCGTGGGAAGGTCGATCGAACGGTTCTCATATCGCCACAACTGCACACCTACCCGATCATTAGCTATAGGACCAATTACCACATCGTACTCATGTACAGGTTTGCTTGTGGGATTGTTACGGTTTAACAGAGTGAATTTCGCCCATTCTTCAGAATAACCATCGAAACGGAGTACACTCAGCATATCCAAGTCATCGTCCTCTACAAGGTAACTTTGTACAACGGGACTGCCGGTTTCCAACTGTTCAACTTTCACTTGTGCCATATTCAAAGCCTGCTCATAGTCTGCAGAAAGATAAAAACCACGTCCAAAATCTTTGTTTGGTTTCGATTGCAGCAAGTCTATCCTGTCGAAATCCTTATTTGTCCCATGATAAAGTTTCATACCAATGCCCCTCCATGACGATGACAGTATTCTGCAATATCGTCCACCATTGAGGCAAACGATTGTGTATGCACATATCCATAGTTACGGTCAATAAAATCTATTCCCTTGTATCGGCTCAGATAGTTGAATGCCTGTTTCATCGTCAACCCGTACTTTTGCCCGAACTCAAGAATGAAAATGACCGTCCATTCCAGTTTTTCCTTTATATCATATTCCATTGTGATAGTTTTAAGTCCCTTTAAAACAAAGATAACAAAAACCTTTGTAAATCTGCATAAAAAGCTAAAGAATTATTGCCACAATGTATTTTTATCATACCATTTTTCCAACAAGGAATTCATTTTCCAGATATTCATACACATAGGCCATACTCTAAGCATACAATCTGGTTGCATTCAAATGGAAGAGTATGTTCCACATTATAAAATCGATTCACGAAATCATATCGCAATCAGTTATTATTCTTCAATTATCCATTCCCCGAGTGTACGCTCATTACTGTCGAAACTGATACCCACCTTTACAACAGGCTTTTCTGAATATGTAAAGCGGTCGGAATATTCCATTTTGTCTATCTGACTGATGGCTGCATCGGCATCTTTGTCAAGTTTCAATTCAAAAAGCCATATTTTCTTCTCGCCATAAAGAACCATATCCACACGACCTTTTGCCGTATGCGTTTCTACATCAAGGCGCGCGCCAAGAAGAGTGAATATAATATAAATAACCTGTTGCCAATGCCCTTCAGAATTAGTCCCATTCACGTACGGAACGGACTTCAGAAAGCGCTGAAGCTCCCTCAACGCTCCGTCAATATCCTCCTCTATCAGGTGGTCGGAAATCTCAAGGGCAATATCTGTAGTATTATTTGACTGATTAAGATAGTTCGGCAGCAAAGCGTCCATCAAGCCGATACGGACTTCCTTGTTCGGAATATCAAGTATATATTTGTCATACATACGGTTTCCTCGCTTTATAGTAAGATACCCCGACTGATAAAGCAAAGGCAGATAGCTTGTGGCGGTTTCCAATGGCACATCGAACATTCTGAGCCCCACTTTCTTATTGCCTATCTCGGAAGGCTGTACATTATACCCGCGCAACACATTTATGAGATAGGTAGGTGTACCACTTCCAAACCAATAGGCTCCATAAAATTTTTCGCGGAAAGAGTTCATCAGGCTGAAAGGATTGTATATGTCTTCGGACGGCCATGTAAAATGATAACCATCATAGTTCTGCTTTAATTTCTTCAGTACATTTTCGCTTGTGTCACCGGTACATTCGGCAAAATTATCGACATGTTCTTTCATCGCTGTTTCGATTTCCGACTGAGTAATGCCACAAATGCCTGAAAACCGTACATCAAGACTTATGTTTGTAATATTATTGAGTTCACTGAAGATACTCAGCTGGGAAAACTTGGTTATTCCGGTGATATACACAAAGCGGAGATAAGGGTCACACGCTTTCAACGGGCTGTAGAAATTACGCATAATCTGACGCATCTTATCAAGATTACTATCATCGTGGGCCACATCAAGCAAAGGAGCATCGTATTCGTCTATCAGGACTACTACTTGTTGTCCGGTTTGTTCGTAAGCAGTCCGTATCATCATCATAAGCCTTGTTGATATATTGTCTGAATACGGCAATGACAGACCCAGACATCTTTCATTCTCGCTTAACATATCATGGATAAAATGTTTAAACTCGCCTTCTGTCCGGTGTTTAGCTGTACTCAAATCAAAGTGCAGTACAGGATATTTTGTCCACTTTGTTTCTGTTTCATTTATAGCCAATCCTTCAAACAAATCTTTACGTCCCTCGAAATATGATTTCAGGGTACTCGTAAACAGAGATTTGCCAAAACGTCGTGGACGCGACAGGAATACATACTTCAGTTCGTCCGACAACAGTCTGCTGATGTACATTGTCTTGTCAATATAAAGATAATTCTTTGTTCTGATTTCTTCGAACGTCTGTATTCCTACCGGATATGCCTGCAATGCCATAATGATATGTTTTATAGATGTTTCATCTTATTTTCACAAAAATATCGAATTTCGCCTTAAATACCAAAAGAAGTCTACTGATTTATCCGAAATTGTACCACCGGCAACAAAAAAAACGACGAAGCGTTTCAACACGAACGACGAAGCGTTTTAGTTCAAACGACGAAGCGTTTATTTTCAGGGTTTTCACAACATTATTTTACATTTCCATAAGGCAATTTAAGGTTCAGGGTTCAGGTTCATTTCCCCTTATAATATTTCTACCGTAAGCAGTTTTTGGAGAAAAACATAATACTCTATTAATCAATATATTATAAAAATCGCCATAAAACTGAAATATGCAATTTTCCGCCAAAAGCCATAAAAAACCTACATTAATGACCCTAAATGAACCCAAAGTGAACCCTAAGTGAACCTTAAATCAAGACAGGAAAACTTTTAATATTGTTGAATAGAGTTTAAATATTGTCCTTTGCACACATCAGGTTTAAATTTAGACAAATTCATATCAACTTAATAATGTTTTTATCTACTTTTGTTTAAAATGAATTAACCGCAAAATGATTTTATCATGAAAAAAGAATCTTTATTATTCTGTACCGCTCTTTTAAGTGGGTTGCCTTTTGCTGATAAAGTTTCTGCAAAAGAAGATACCCGCCCTAATATCTTATGGTTGACATTCGAGGATACCAGTGCCAAGGAATTTGGCTGTTATGGCAATAAGGATGTAAATACACCGAATGTAGACAAGTTAGCTTCCGAAGGGATTCAGTTTATGAATGCCTGGTCGGTAGGACCTCAAAGTTCACCGGCACGTTCATCACTTATCACTGGATGTTATGCTACAACCTATGGCATGGATTTTCATCCTGTTCCTTTTGACACTCCTGAGGACATATTCTTTCCTCAAAGGCTGAGAGATGCCGGATATTATTGTACCAACAATAACAAGACGCATTATAACTCTACATCCGACAACAAGGCATGCTGGGACGAATGCGACAAGAAAGCATCATACAACAGCCCGAAAAGGAAACCGGAACAACCATTTTTTGCCGTCTTCAATACAGTGACCTCACATATGGGGCGCATAAGGACTTTCCATACAGACGGAAGGCGTGACTATACCAAGGAGGGAATTTATCCGCACGAGCTATCTCTTCCATCGTATGTGCCGGACCTGCCTGAAGTGCGTTCAGACTATGCCGGACATCTTGAGGCGGTGCAGGATGTAGACAAATGGGTTAAGATTTATCTTGATGATTTAAAAGAAAAAGGCCTCGACGACAATACTATCATATTCTTCTTCAGCGACCATGGAGGATGTATTCCCCGCGGTAAAGGATATCTTTACGAGAGTGGACTACAGGTTCCTCTTGTAGTGTACTTTCCGGAAAAGTATAAACATTTGGCCAATGGTATCATAGGGAAGACTAACCGTCCGGTGAATTTCACAGACCTCGGACCTACGGTATTGAGTCTGGCCGGTATAAAACCGGATAAGAATATGCAGGGAGAAGCTGTCTTCGGCAAATATGCAGCAAAAGAAGAGAGAAAACTTAATTTTGCGTTTGCAACAAACCAATTGCACCATTTTATGCCTGTAAGAGCTGTATCCGACGGCAGATACAAGTATATCCGCAGTTATATGCCTTATCGTCAGTTCGCTTTAAGGAACTACTATCAATGGGGAATGCCTTCTAATAAAGCGTGGGATAAATTAGTGCTTGGAGGACATAACACTAACGAAGCGTGGGCACAGACTTTCAGCGCACATCCGGCTGAGATGTTGTTCGACCTCTCAAATGACCCGGGAGAGATACATGATTTATCCTCATTGCCACAATATCAGGACATTCTGAAGGATATGCGTGAAGCACTCTCAGAACATATCAGAAGTACAGTGGACCTTGGTTTCTTCCTGCCAACCACAAGAAGAGGAAATATTATTTATAATACAGTCAGAAACGAGAAATTCCCGATGAATGAACTTTACAATCTTGTAGAGTTGGCCGGTACTGCAAAGGCCCCGGATGAAGCTATGTTCAGGAAAGCCATGACAAGCGGATATCCGGAAATGAAGTTCTGGGCTGCTGTAGGATATGCACAGTTGGCACGCTTAGGATTGATATCCGAATGTCCGGAAGAGCTTAAATCACTTATAAATGATTCAGACCCTTATGTGGCTTGCGAAGCCGCATATGCAATATCATACTTAGGATATCCGGAGGAAGGCATAAAACGATTGCTGAATCCGGTTAACGAAGAAGACAAGAAAATAGGTTATTCCTCATTGGAATGTATTTCTCTGGACTCCTCAAAGCACAAATATATCCGTCTTTATTTAAACGAAATAAGAAATGATGCTGAAACTCTTCCACGTATTCAGAATGAAGATGCCGGTTTGATGGCAAGGGGCATACTTGTAAATCTCGGAGAACTGGACATAGAACTTCTGCACGGAGAAGAAGCGTATAAGAAAGGTTTGAAACTTAATTATGGACGTAGAGCCATGATTCCACTTCCGTATTGATATCAAGAATAGGGTGGAATGCCAATAAGTTAAATCAGGTTTAAATCATTTAAATTACAGCAATAAAATCCGGTTCTGAATTAAGGTTCAATTTGGGTTCATCAAGTCACCTATTTTGAACCCTAACACATAATTTCCGGGGTACAAGGCTATATTCCTCAAAAATGCCATTTTTGTAATTACTTAAATACCAACACATTACACAACAACATAAATAACGATAATAGGTTCAAAGGTTATAATATATGAACCTTGAACCTATTTTCATTTTTACGGCCTCGCACGAGTGTTAAAAAATGCAATTCGCATAAAAATCAATATATGTATTCCACATCAGATTTCTTGAATCTCACCAGGCGAGAGTCGTTATTGCCGGCACCGTTCTTGGTGAGATAGAGGCCTGCCATACTGCCGTTGAAATACCATCCGGTTCCCGCTTCGCTGTGCATGGCCCAAAGCATATTGTTGTAATGTCCGTGCTTGATACCGTCGCTGTTCCATTGCGCACTGGAACCATACCATACTATGGACTCGTATTCCGGTTGCGATGGACTGTACATGGATATGTATATAAGGTCGGGGAGTGCTACTGTTCCCACGCTTACATCATTCCTTCTGCGCTGCCTGCGCTGGATATTGGTCCCTCCGTTCCATGGTGAGGTATGCGAGCCGTCCCACATTATCCAGACATAGTCCGGAGCTTCGAAGATACGGTTGAAATTCTCAAGTGTCGGAAGTTCATAACCGTCCGGTGCCAAGGCCTTCGGGTCGTTCTTGTTGATATGGACATCGCTCGGGCCGTACCCTTCAAGCTTTGCCACGCCATTGTCGTCAATCACTTGCATACCCTGACTGGTATGTCCCTGATACTGCCATTTCCAGAGGTCGAAATATTCTTCGGCGGAACAGTCGCGCAGATAGTCGTAAACAGTCTTCCCAGCCTTTGCAGCCGGGTCGTCCGACGAAAGAATCTGATCAGAAAAATCCTTGGAGTTGCCTTTCGCATTGTATTTGCACCACCAGACTCCGTTGAGCTTCGTCACAGGCAGTCCCCAGTTGCGACGGGCTATCGTGTATTCTTCCCTCTCCGAACCGTCGGCCTTGTTGGTGATTACTATCCTGGCTTTCTGCACTCTTCCGTTAGCTGTGACATCATTTGGACGCCATCCGGCAAGCACCCTGAGTACTCCGTTTTCCGTTTCTTCGAGTTTCACCCACTCGCCTTCTCCCTCTTCGTATTCCATTGCCACCGACTTGTGTGCCGGAACCGTAAGCCGTCCCAATTCGTTGTCGATGTATTTTCCGAAATCATATTCAGTGCCATCCACGAAATGGAACATTCCCTGTACTTTTACCGGATTGGCCGACATCAGCACTTCTATACCGTCGTCCGGATAGTTCTCGCCAAGGCCCTTACGGTGAAACATCAGTTTTCTCTTCACTTCCTCCATGCCCGGACGCCATATACCTTTTGTTATCCTGAACATGTTCTTGCCTACAGCACCTGCATCGTTTATGCGTTCTACGCTCATGGGCAGCAGGGGGTCCGGTATGAATTCCAACTCGTCGTCGCAGTCTATGGAGAGTACGAAATCAGCTTCCCTGTGAGGGAGCACTATACTCTTGCGGGTGGCGTCAACCTTAGTTCCGTAAGGGAAGTCGGTATTTTCGGCATCCACCGTCAGTCCTCCCTGGTTCGGAGCGACATCGAATCCGCCCCCGTTCTCCCAATCGGTCACGCTGAGTATGACATCTGCCTCTACAGAAGCTTTAAAAACATTTATGGTATATACTGCATTCCTTTTCAGTGCCGAAGGCATAGCCACCTCTTTCACTACGGTCTCTCCTCCCACTTCGACGGTAAGAACCGACGAAATATCGTCTGACGCCTGTTCGCACAGATATGCGATACCAGGACGGCTCTCGGTGATGGGAGAATCCAAGGCTACATGGACATCGTTTATACCTGTTCCTTCCGGCGATACCACAGAAGGCTGTTTGTTTAGGAACGACTGCTGGGCGATGTTTTTGAAGTACAAATCTTTTATCGCTATGCCCTGTCCAACGCAGATATCAATTCGCGCCACTCCACGGTTCAGTAGCAATGTACCGTTGGACGCATCGGAAAGATTGACTACTCCACTCATGTAGTCCAGATTCTTACCGCCTTTATGGAGAATTCTCATCGACAGCCATTCTTCTTCGGACATTCCAACGGAACGCAGCATGGCAGCAGGCGCGTCAAGGTTAGCCACCATATAGAGACGACCTTTATTTACATTGAGCTTCAGGCCCTGTGAAGGGTCAATATCCTCAAAAACCTGTGTCATCACTCCATCCTCGAAAAGGCAAGCATGAAGCACGTTTATGTCTTTGTTTTCATTGTCGTCGGCAATGTTTCCGCCTCCACTATACGATGCCACCTCCGGAAGAACCGCCTTCGTTCCGCTTTCAGAGTAAAGTGCAGTAGGCTCGTCGGAGCATGACACGGCTGTCATGGACAGAAACGCCACAATCGCGTACAACAAATATTTACGATATATTGTAGTATTCATTTTATCAGATGTTAGATGCTATAATCAATTTAATAAATATATTCCACCGGGGTTTTTATACATCTTATTGTCCTGGTTTTCGTGTTGTTGTTAGCTCCATACCTGAACCAGTTGCCTCTGCCGTCGGTCTTTGAAAAGCCTTCAATATACCAGGTACTGCCACTGTTGCCGTAAGTGGCGAATATTATATTCATGCTTGCTATACTTTTATTTGCATCCCACTGATGACCCAATCCGCACAACGTAAGATGCTGCCCCTGATATTCAAAATCATAGAAAGTGACAGGCCCATACTCCCGGCCGAGGAAGGTGGCATTTCTTTCCACCACAATGAAATTCAGCCTCTGCCCCAGGCCGTTGTTGAAGACTCCGGGATTGTAGTATCCAAGGTTGCTGTTGCCTCCCCAGTTGAAGAATCTGAAATCATCGAATCCCGGCACTTCATACCCTTCCGGAGCCATATACTTTGGATCAAGCGTTCCAAAATTTTCGGCTTTCGTAGCAAAACCGTCATACATGAATCCACTGTCCGTATGTATAAGTTCAAGCTCATCTTGATTACCGGCCTGATACTGTCCGCCCAATACATGGAGAAATTCTTCGTCAGTGCATCCCTGCATATAGTCGGCCACGCTTCCTCCCTTTGCGGGATCCGTTCCAACGAGTATCTGGTCGGCGAATGATTTTACGTTGCCCCTGAGATTATACTTGCACCACCATGTTCCGCCCACATTCTCTACCGGAAGTCCCCAGTTCCTTCTTCTTATAGTGTACACCTCCATGTGAGAGCCATCATTGTCGGCTATTACTATCCTGCCTTCCTGAACACGCCCGTCTGCCTCCGAATCGTTCGGCCTCCATCCTCCGAGCAGTCGGTAGGTTGTGTTACCGGCAGGCTTGAGTTTCATCCATTGCGGATTTCCATCTGCAAACTCCAGGCCTATGGTCTTGCCATCCGGAATGCGGATTTCGGCAAGCTCTCCGTCGGCATAATCTCCGAAGTCGCAAGTTCCGCTTTCGTCTATCACCACCCTTCCGGATATATACACCGGATTGGCTTTGAACACAAGCACTATCCTTCCTCTCAGCATATCGCCGTTGTGGACATCCACATACAGGTATTCATCCTTCGTTCCAGGCATCCTGTGAAAGCTCTCCACCTCTATGCTGCACAAGTTTCCTTCCGGAACTGACGAAGAAAACGCCACATTCGCTCCCGATACATTTCCATTCATGCTTGCCACTGAGCCAGGCTCGGCTGAAAGAGTTATTTTGCAGTCCGTTTCCCATGATGGGATAAAAACCGTGTCGCGTCCTTCGCCAACCACCACTCCGTCGGTCAATTCCGATTTATCCATGTCGACCGAGACTCTTTGTATTCCTCCGGCAACCGAGCCGTTCCCTTCGAGCCAGTTTCCTTCCATCACTTCCACCCTGAAGCCCACCCCTTCGGCATATACTTTCAGAGTATATATCTTGTTTCTCAAAATCTGCGGTAAGGTGGTTTTCAGTCTGTGCCATGCTCCGGACGATGTCACCATTATTTCCACCTCATACCCGCCGCCCTCTTGCTGTGGCAGATAGAATAGTGTATCTACGTCCATGGACAGCGGATTCGAAGCATAGTCTTTCACCAAATCAGTGGTCGCTTCGTGCAGGTCGTTAACTGCCGCCCCCTCCATGGGATATCCCGTCGTGGACACTCCTTTCAGTTTGACACTGTTCACCATTACCCCCTGCATGGGCGAACTTATGTCTATTCGCGCCAACGCACGTTTCAGGGCTATCTCTGCAACGGAAGTCTGTTGTGTTATGACCGTCGAACCCGACATGAACATCCCATTTTCCATCATCTCAGCAGTTTCGGCTTTCACCGACAGGAACTGTTCTTCGGATGTAACCCCGGCCTGGAATCCCTGTTGCGAGAGGATATTATCCGCATTTACCACGAAATACACGTTACCGCGCATTAACGATGGCCTAAAATGTATCGTACCTTCAGCGTCTGTTTCCATGGACGGAAAAACCTCCTGAAGGATTCCATCGTAGAAGCGATAGGCCGAAACCTCGTTCATCGCCTCGCCTTCGCCTGACGTTCCCCTTGACGCGGAAAGTCTTGCGGAAACAGTTCCCTTTGCATTATCTCCGAGTTCCATATGTTCGGCATCGCATCCGGCAAAAAGCATTAACGATACCATAGCTATGATATTTAAAAGTTTCATTTAGAGTCTTTGTTTTAGCTTGTGAGTAATTCGAGTTTAAGAAGTTTACCGTCCGACAAAATCATTTATATATGTTCGGGTTCGACTTGCTATCCAGATAGTCAGGCGAATCGACAGGCATACGGAACAGGTTGTCTACATAGAAATTATTCATAAGCTGTTCCGCCCACGGCCCGTAGGTGAACGAGCTGCTATGTCCGTAACCCATGACGTGACCTAACTCATGGAACATATAGCTACACTGCGTCCTGTCCGTGTAGTGACTGAACCACGCATGCTGCCATGCACCGAAAACCATAGGGCTGCCCAATCCGGCCACACCGTTTCCGGGCCATACCAGTCCCACCTGAATCGTTCTTGCCTGCCGCATCTGCGCAAGTACCCTTTCCACTGTCACCGGCTTTCCATCGTCGTCATAGAGCTTGTCAAGATTCTCGTGCAGTATGCGTTCGTGGTCATCCATATCTATCAGATAAGTGAAGTTAAGGAAGAAAGCCACCGACTCACGTATGTGCACAGGCCGTATTCCCATCCAGTTGCCAACCGGTCCACCGTTTTCCTGGTCAGGATCTCCGTTGAAAAGCCCCCAGTAAATAGTCCATCCGTGCTTGATGCCTGTCAGTTTCTCGAAATACGGGTCGCTGGAAACCAACTTGAAGTCGGCCTCCTGGATATCTGCCGCTGTAAGTGCCGGAACGCTTATAATCCTTCCACTTTCAGTGCGGCATATCGATGACCTTTCTATCAAAGGAGTATGTTCGAAGAAATCGGCAAACGCCGGTATCGAATCGAAATACGCAAAATCGAAATATTCGTTGCCAACGGCCGGAATCTTCGCCCTCACCGTTACGTCGCGCAATGGTATCGGCGAATAAAAGCGTGCGTGAAAGCGTCCGTCGTCACCCACAGAAAGCTGGAGAGGCTCCGACGTGGTGAAAGAACGCTGAGTCTTGTCTGTATAGACTTCTTTCCTTTCCGAATCGCTCAATATTATGGAATGTTCTCCTTTGTCGTATGCAGCCCTTGTGATATACATCAGCGGAGACATATCGTCCGGATGCTTCACCGGAACCTCCACGGTATGTATATGATTCGGCATGACCTCCGTCTGACGGAAATCGAAATCCAGCACATTTTTTTCAGAAAGATAATCGATCGTAGTATGAACTATGGTCCCTTCCACCTGCGTTCCTTCCACTATGGGCATGAAAAAGTATGAATGGTTCTCTCCTGCCAGTATGTCGTCCATCATTCCATCGCTGATGCCGCCTAAAGTCCCGTCGCCATTGAGCGAAGTGCGGAAACGCGGCTCTGACAGTCTTATCCTTCTTTCAGTAACTGCATTCTCAACATATCTGTTTGAATATACGAAGTTAAAATCCATACGCCCCACAATCCTGTCCTGAACTATATCCTGGTCTATACTTATGTACTCGCCATCACCCGAAGTAGTCCTCCGGACCTCAAACGGTGTAAGGGAATAGAAATACTCAGCCTCAAGAGGCTTATGGAGATTTGGCGGAAACGCAAGCCATTCCTCCCTGATGTTAGAAATGTCGTTAACAGTAATCCTGTCGCCGGTTTCATCACCTTTTATCGCTAATACCACAAGTGTGTAATCTCCCTCATGAAGACCTTCTGCATAGATTTCAGAAGTAGATGCATCGTATGCAGCACGTACAGCGGTGACGATATCGCCTTCTGCATCGGCTATGTGGAAGAAGACCTTGTCATAATCGCCTGTACTTACAGAGCCGACACGCGCTCCATGGTCGCCCGCATATCCTGATTCTTTCAGACGGAAACGTATGCCGGTACGCCCTACTCCCGTATTGCTACCGTCGAAGGAGTCGTCGTTCGTACATGATGCCATCAGCAGAAGGCCTAAAAGTGTAAATATTGTAATTTTTTTCATTTTGAATCCTTAAATTTTATCTTTTATGAATATGAAGAATTTATCTTCCAGCATTTAGATACATTTGTTATTTTTCATAAGACAGGTACATCCACCGTCTCAGCGTCTTCCCATCCCTTTACTTCCATTCCAACAGTAATGCCTGTAGCTGTTTTCTTCAAATTGAAAATACAGTAGCTGCCGGCCTGGAATTTTTTCAGAGTCTGACTTGCTGTAACAGGAAGGTCTGTAATAAATCCACCCCTGTCAGTGACTGCTCTTACCCTCAACTGCGATGATGAGAAATCACCCGTAGGAAGTACCGGAAGGTAGGCTTTCTTCATCTCCTGAGGAGTGACTTGCATTCCATTGCCATCGAAGCTGAATGCCACCGATGCAGAAGGATTGCCATCTGTAACTGCCTCTGTCTGATTCTGCGGATTGAATGTTGCAGACGAATAAAATACTGTTTTGCCATCGGACGTTGACAGTTCTATTGAACTCAGATTGAATGCTTCATCCGTATTGTTTGTCACCTTGAATATTATGAGCGAGGTCAAATGCCTGAACACTACGCCTGTCAGTACATTACCGCCAGCCGCATTCTGAACAGGAGCCGCATACATCGGTCTGAACTTTCCGAGATGGCGTGAGTCATCCTCTGCTGCCTGACGTATCGTTCCGTCTACCGGTACATTCAACCGGACTTCTCCATTACTGTCTGTTTCCATCGGTGGATATATACCGTAATAATAATTAGTCTGCACCTCTTCGCCTACATATTCAAAATTTCCCGAACCCATAGAGGGGCCTCCAACGAGCGAGAAATCGCAAGCCTTTACATCATCAGCACTGCTTCCTACCATCATACGGACCTTGTCGCCACTGTCCCACCTGACCTGGAGCTGTCCTCCGTTTGCCGGCAGATTTTCATCTACCGAAACCTTGCCGAGTTTATTCGCCTCTGTTACCATCATCGACATTCTGAAATCAGCAACTTCGTCCGGAGATTCAACTCCCGTATTTCCATCTGACGGTATTTCAACCGTATCCTTATCCGGCAATTCTGTTTTACCGCAAGATGAAAAGGCAAAGACAAATGCCATCGAAATAGAAACAATTTTTATATTACCCATTGTGCTATCTGTTTAATTACCATTCTCCAACAAAACCATCCCCTACAGAGTTAAATACTCCATAGCCGGCATCTGCTGAGCCACTTGAACATAGAATTCCTTCAGAATAAACCTCAACGCATTCACATGTAGGAGGAACATAAAATTCTTTTACTTCAGCCTTTTCAAAATCTTGTTTCATAAACTAATACCTATTAAATTACAAATTATCTATTTATTGAATGTTGTACTGATTACAAGACAAAAGAAACAGTCGGTTTGTTCAGCATTTATGATTAGGATTTTACTTTTTCGAGCTTTTTTGATTTAAATCAATAAAAAATGACAGCAAAAACTTCACATCAGATAAATTATACAAATATTTTAGTTACATATTAACACAACAATCCCCCGCATACTCATAAATATGAACATACGGGGGATTGGTATATTATAAAAGAATCAAATCAGAACATATAGGCCAGAGATACCTGCCATGAGTTCTTTCTCACGGCGGAACGAAGATTTTTAGATTGATCAACAATTATATCTCCGAGCTTACTTGCACCTATATTATAGTTTACTCCAACCTGCAAGTGTTGAAGTAACTTCAAACCGGCACCAACGTTTACACTGACAAAGTTTTTATTTGTTTCTTCCATCAGCTCCTTCCAGCCGTCATTCAAACTAAATCCGAACTGAGGACCGGCAGCTATAAAAACTCCAAAAGTACTTCCCAAACCTAAAGTCCATTTAAGATTTACAGGTATTTCTATAGATTTAAGTTTCTCAGAACTTTTATTGTTCACATCCATACCAGACTGGGAATAAAGAGCTGCTACATCAATGCCAAGACCCACAATAGGCAAAGTGACATCAAGCATAGGACCTACGAAGAAACCGGTAGTATTATCTCCTACATTATTATCTAACTTGGAAATATCCAGACCACCTTTCAAACCAAACTTAACCTGAGCCTGGGCAGGAACTGCCAACAGCAAGCAGGCCATAACCACAATAGTTGAAAATAATTTTCTCATAATTGTTCTATTTTTAAAATTTACAATGGCAAAAATAATAGATTTATATTGAAATACAAGCTTTTTCTTAAGATTTTATGGTTTCATATGCAACCAAATACACGTGCCGAACGATGAATGAACGGCTGATGAACAACAAAAAAACGCTCTCCGAACAGCATTCGAATGGTATTTAAACAGTATTTAAATAGCGTTCAAACAGTGTTCAGAGAGCGTTCAGTAATATGTTTTCTTACTTATTCAGCTTCCAGGTAAATCCATCTTTTGTATCTTTCACCTCGAATCCAAGAGCTGCAAGGTTGTCACGTATCTTGTCGCTTGTAGCCCAGTCCTTGTTGGCCTTAGCCACCATACGCTGTTCCAGCAACATATCTACTACCTTGCCGTAAGCTTCCTCGCGTGCAGCATTGTTCTCAGCATCAGCCTTCAAGCCTAAAATATCAAACACAAACATATTAAAGACTTCCTTCAGTTCCTTCAAATCGTCTTCGCTGATAGTAGCCTTCTTGTCGATTACAGTATTAATCATACGTGTAGCATCGAAAAGATGAGATATAACGATAGGAGTATTGAGGTCGTCGTTCATCGCATCGTAACATTTCTCACGAAGTCCGGCAGGTTCAATACCGCTTGTAGCCTTCGAAGGAGTGATGCGTTCAAGGTTCTTCACACCTTCCATCAAGCGCTCAAGACCTTTTTCGGCTGCCTGAAGAGCTTCGTTGCTGAAGTCTACAGTGCTGCGATAATGCGCCTGAAGGATGAAGAAACGGATTGTCATAGGCGAATAAGCCTGTGCAAGCAGTTTGTTGCTACCGGTGAAGAATTCATCAAGAGTGATGAAGTTACCCAATGACTTACCCATCTTCTGTCCGTTGATGGTAATCATGTTGTTGTGCATCCAGTAGCGCACCATATCGTGTCCTTGTGAAGCCACACTCTGCGCAATCTCGCATTCATGGTGAGGGAACACAAGGTCCATACCTCCACCGTGGATATCGAATGTTTCACCAAGATATTTCTTACCCATGGCTGTACACTCACAGTGCCATCCCGGGAAACCGTTGCTCCATGGCGATGGCCAGCGCATGATATGTTCCGGCTGAGCGCATTTCCAGAGGGCGAAATCCGCAGGATTACGTTTCTCCTGCTGTCCGTCAAGCTCGCGGGTAGTATTGATTACATCGTCAAGATTTCTTCCTGAGAGTTTTCCATAATGATGGTCCTTGTTATATTTCGCGACATCGAAATAAACAGAACCCTGGCTTTCGTAGGCATATCCGTTCTTAAGGATTTCCTCTACTAACTGTATCTGTTCGATGATATGTCCCGAAGCATGAGGCTCGATGCTTGGAGGAAGCACGTTAAGAGCCTCCATAGCCTTGTGATAGCGGTTCAGATAATACTGCACCACTTCCATAGGTTCAAGCTGTTCAAGGCGTGCCTTCTTTGCTATCTTGTCCTCACCGTCGTCGGCATCATGTTCCAGATGGCCCACATCAGTGATATTGCGAACATAACGTACTTTATATCCAAGATGTGTAAGATAACGGAAAAGAATGTCGAAAGTAATTGCCGGACGTGCATGTCCAAGATGGGCATCACCATACACGGTAGGTCCGCACACATACATGCCCACATGCGGTGCATGAGCCGGCTTGAAAAGTTCCTTCGTACGGCTCAGTGTATTGTAGATTAAGAGTTTATTTTCCATAATGCATAAAAATTATGTTAGACCGCAAAGTTAAAAATAAATTCTTTGACAGACATAATGTACATACCATTTCTTTCACTAAATCAAGAATTTAAAACAAATCGACTTCAGAAACTACCAATATAATATAGATTATTAAATACAATAATCATTTTTTTAGCGAACATAAAGTCATAAATTTATACGAAATGACAAACAATTAATAAATTAAAATTTGCTTTTATATATAAATTGTTATATTTTTGAATGGCTTAGATATAAAAAAGTATAAAACCGATTCTACTACGACGAGAACCCGAGATGTCGTCATAAAACAAAATGAAAAAAATAATTTACGCATACATATTATCATTTACTTTATGCATATCGCCATCATGCATAAAAGGAACATCTTCGCCAAAGGAAGTGGAACTTCCGGAATATCTTTTCATGGACGGAGACTTGGCTTTTCGTAGAGGGAGTGGAATAATGAGCCATGTAGTATTGGCAGCAAGCACTGATGGAATATACTCACATGTAGGTATAATTAAGATTATAGACAAAAAATATTATGTAATACATGCAGTGCCGGGAGAACCGGAATACAAAGGTGACATAGACCGTGTCAAAGTTGAACCTGTAAACATTTATTTCTCTACGGAAAAAGCTGTAAGAGGAGCTGTTATGAGAGTTACTGAGGATAGAGAAGTCGCTTCAGGTGCTGCAGATTATGCATTGGCAATCTCATCGAGAGGAACTCTGTTCGACCACGAATATAATCTTGATGACACCACAAAAATGTATTGTACAGAACTTGTAAACTTTGTCTATAAAAAATACGGAATAGACATATCCGAGGGGCGAATAAGGGATATCAACCTACCGGTAATGCAAGGAAAGTATCTTATGCCGGAAGATCTGGCAGCCTACAAGGACATAAAACAGATTTATCATTTTACAAGATAGAGAAATTATATAGATTATTATTAACACTTAAATGAGAACAGTTATGAAAAAACTTTTGACACATCTGTTATTGATGTTTATTATTGCAGTAGGAATGATTTCATGTACTCCAAGTACACCATCCGGCGCTATGGAAAAATATCTTTCATCTCTTAAATCCGGTGATTATGAAGGATTTGTAGACGGAGTAAACTTTTCAGAAACTGACCCGGCAAAACTTGAAGAAAGTCGTGAAATGCTTACATCTCTTATTAAAGAGAAAGTAGGTAAAGAATTTGAAAAGCAAAACGGGATAAAGAAGTTCGAAATTATATCAGAAACCATTTCAGAAGACGGCAATTCTGCTACTGTAGAATATATTACTTATTTCGGTGACGGAAGCGATAAAAAAGAAGAATCCAAGATGATAAAAGTAGACGGAAAATGGATGATGGATATGAATAAATAATAAAACGATACCGCCCGAAATGATAAATACAAATTTCTCTATCCTTTCCGGGCGGTATCGTCTGTTTTATTTCACAATAACCACTCCTCCTTCAGGCTGTATAACAACCGGAACGGACGATGATTTCCTAATCTTCAGAGTTTCCTTCTGTGGCTCACGCTTTTTGTTGTCATAATAATATGTACATTCGTCACCGTCAGAAAGCATCGAAAGGTCAAGTTCAAGCTTCAAAGGTTCTTTCAGCGCACTTACACCGGCTATGTACCACCTGCCGTTATGACGACGCGCGAGGACACAATACTTGCCTGGATAACCGTCGATAAACCTTGTTTCGTCCCATGTGGTAGGCACTTCTTTCATAAACTCAATCATTGACGAAGGAGCATCATACAGATTGTTAGGAGTTATGGCAAAATTCTGTATCGGATTCTGGAACAATACGGCAGTGGCAATCTGGAAGACATCCGTCGTACGGCGATAAGTTCCACCGTCGTTAGTCTTGTTCAGCCTCTTGTTAAGGATAGTACCGCCAAACTCCATGCTTCCTATCGTATTGCGGATGAACGGATGGAGAGTAGCGTTAAATGCCTCATTATCATCAAAATGCTGGTTGAATATAAGGTTCTCAGATGCAAGTACCGCCTCACTGCCCACATAGTTAGGATACATGCGTTCCCATCCGCGAGGAATGGTACATCCGTGGAATATTATCATAAGTCCGTGGTCGTTCGCATCGCTAAGGATATCTTCATAAAGCCCCATCATCTGCTGTTTGTCGCTACCGAAGAAGTCCACTTTCAAACCCTTCACGCCACATTCCTGAAGCCATTTCATCTCACGCTTACGGTCTATCGAGTTGCTCATGCACTGTTTCGCACATTGAGGAGCATCATTCCAGTAGCCGTTTGAGTTATACCATACGAATACGCCTACTCCCTTGCCCTGCGCATACTTGAACAGTTCCTCCATGCGTTCACGTCCGATGTTTGTTTCCCATCCTCCATCAATCAGAGTATATTCGTAACCCATCTGTGCAGCAAGGTCGATAAACTTAATCTGGTCTTCATAGTTTATACTCGGGTCCTGCCATACAATCCAACTCCATGTAGAACGTCCGAACTTATAATCCTGCGACGGCTCGTACAGAGGTTCCACCACATCGAAAGGCACTGTAGTTTCCACGATAGGTTTCAGATTATCCCCCACTGTGATAGTACGCCACGGAGTTTCTCCCGGAAGAGCCAATCCCGGAGTCGAAGCGCCAAGACCATTCAGTTCGCCCTCATTAGGGAAAGCTATAGTATAAAGTCCTCCTTCGGTAGCGTCACTCAGATGCGAGGCACAGTATTTGCTTCGGACACCCGTTTCGGACACCAAAGCCCAGTTGTCGCCCACATGGAACAGACACGGGAACGTATATCCCTCGCCATACTGCGATTCTGTAGTGACAGGAGCATCTGCTTTATACTCTTCCTCATAGCTTGGTTTTGTTCTCTTCCAGCCTATCATAGGGTCACTCTGAGGACATATAAAAGTCGTTGTATTCTCCGGAAAATCGAAACCCGTAGCCTCCGACCTCATCACGATGGAAGCCTTTTCGCCATACTGAGGCATCTCATAGCGGAAAGCAATATCATTGTTGCTCACTCTGAAAACCACATCGAAAGGATTCTTGTCGGCATTGGCAAAAGTAATCTTCAGTTCATTGGCATTATAGTTCACCACAGACTGCTTTATCCTGTCCTGAACATAAGTCTTGCTTACTGTAGACGTAGTTTGTCCCACATAAGAAACATTGGTGCTGAAATCGCCGATATTGGTAACAAAACCCAAAGGCGAATCTTCAAGAATAGTCTTGCCCTTATAAGTTACGGTGTAAAGCGGTTTTCCTCCTTTCAGAGAGATATCAACCTTCAGATTCCCGTCGGGACCTGTCACAGTGGCTTGCTGAGCCGATACGATAGAAAATGATAGTGCAAATGCACACAATAAAAGATGTTTGTTCATAAGTATTTGTGATTAATTACTAAAAATTCACAGGTATTTCTTGGTGCCGACTATAGTCAGCAGTGCAGCCCACTACAGTCAGCAATGGTGCCGACTATAGTCAGCAATGCTACCCACTATAGTCGGCACCAGAAAATTTCTAATCAGAATTCTACTTCAGGCCATCCGTCCGAAGTCCATTTTATCTCGCGGATGATAAGTTTCGGGGTCCCGTCTTCTTTCGTAGAATAGGCATGAGCTATGAAATATGATTTACCGCCAAACTCATATGCAGCACAATGACCGATTCCTGCCCAATCCTTGTTGCCTTTCACCATTATGGAGCCACCTCCTACTTCCATAGATTTACCATCACGGTCAAGGTAAGGACCACGAACATCTTTGGAACGTCCCACAGCAACTTTATAATCACTCTTCAATCCACGGCAACAATAATCAAACGAAACAAACAGATAATAATATTCACCGTGCTTCATGATGAAAGGGGCCTCAACTGCACCATCACCAGCATCCTCGCTTTTCACACTGACAGAGCGCTGACGGCGCGAAATGGAATACCACTCCTGTGGCTCGGCCACAGCGTTAAGGTCGTCGGTAAGACGGACTAACTTAATTCCGTCCCAGAAAGAGCCGAAAGTCATCCATGGCGTACCCTTCTCGTCAATTATTATGTTAGGGTCTATAGCGTTCCACGAATCACGGTTCGGAACAGACTGAATCACCATTCCGTGGTCAGTCCATTTGAAACGCGGGTCTTTACGGTCGAGAGTAGGAGTTGTGGCATGGCCTATAGCCGAAGTGTTCTTTCCGAAAGCCGAACATGAATAAAACAAGTGGTACTGGCCTCCGTGATAAATCACGTCCGGTGCCCAAGTATGCCCGTTATATCCGTCAATCAGCTCTACAGCCCATTGGGGCGCTTCTGAAAAGACAGACGGTTCGAACTTCCAGTTCTTCATGTCGCGCGAGGACATCACGCTTATCCCCTGTCCCGTGGCAAAGAGATAATATGTATCTTTTTCTTTTATCATCACCGGGTCGTGGGTCATTACCTTATCGACGGTGATAATATCATCCGCCGCTGCCCGCGCTGATACGGGCAGGATAGCGAATGATGAACCAACAATAAATGTCATTAATATACGTGTGCTGAATTTCATTTTTGTTTTTATATAACAATATTGAATAGTAGTACTTGTCAACTAAATATTACTTAAGTTTCTTCAACCAATATGTAGCTATACCTTCAGATGAAGTTCCGTATCCACCGCCAACCACGGTGTGTACGCGCGGAGTTGCTTCCCAATCTACTTCTCTTTGGAGGTATATACGGGTTTCATTTATTGTTATTACTTTCTTTGCAGCATCATATGTCCACTGCTTTCCTGTCCATTCAGATACACCAGTTTCCACAGTACCGTCTTGATTAAGTGTAAGTATCTGCGACTTCTTTATCTCTGTAGTCGCATCACTACCGGTAGGTTTTCCTGAGAAGATAATAAGTTCCCAGTTACCTGTAAGTTCATCCTTTGAAATAGGCAAATCCTGTGGAACAGCACCGTATCTTTCCGGCATTACTATAGGCCATCCGTTCATATCAGGGTTTGTTTCTCCTTCTGTCCATCGTATGCTGCGCACATGACCCATCATTACCGCATTGGATTGGTTGATACCCGGGATATCGGCCGGGAAACGAGCCTGGGAGGTATAGAACCAGTTGCCGGCATCGTCAGAGAATATACCACAATGTGAGATACCTACCCATCCATAACTGCCGTTGAACTGATACGGATGTGTTACTATCGGCCATGCCTGTTTACCATCTGTAACTAAAGTGCCACGCATATCCCTATACTCAAAAGCCGGATATTTGGAGCGGACCACACGGGTATTGTAACTGACAGAAAGCTGGCCGTATGCCATGAACATATAATAATATCCGGTATCAGGATTATAAACCACCTCCGGTCCTTCCGAACCTTGCCAGCGTGATCCGAATGTTCTTGTAGCTATAAACCTGCCGTATCTAGTTTCCGGAAAACCAATATTCCATGGATCACCTAACTCATTTAAAGCCTTACCTGTTTCAGGGTTAATCTGAAGAGCAGCGAAACCGCTGTGCCATGAACCATAAATCATCCAGTGTTCACCAGTCGGTGTTATAACGTATGTAGGGTCAATGGCATTGAAATAGAAATAAACATCACCAAAACCATTCGGGTTTACACGTCCCCAAGCATCCATATTCTTGTCCGTTGAGGAACATACAACCATACCCTTATCTTCCCAAATATTAGAAGCAGGATCGGATGTTTCCATCAGTCCGATATAAGCACGTTCAGTCCATGAGTTATCAAAATTAACAGCAACATTGTTTATCGTAACTGCAGGTTTTCCTGTTTTTATGTAATTATCTATAACAATACTATAGTACATACGATAAAGGCCTTCTCTAACCTTTCTGACAACAGGAGCCCAATATCCATACTGTGGTGAAGTTATCGGTTCAAGTCCCATCTCTGCACGAGTCTTATTAACTTCTTCAAGTACCCAGTCCGGAGTAGATGGCATGGTAGCACCCATATATTCCCAGTTTACAAGGTCTTTCGAGCGACGGCAGTGAAAATGTCCATGTGCAGCATGTGCATTACCATACGAAGCGTCAGTCTGATACATGTAATAATAGCCATCGTCGGCTTTAACTACCGATGGGTCGTGTACGTTTGCCAGATTCCATCTTGAGCGTTGATTCCATGAGGAGATATTAGTGTAGTCATCGTCATAAGTAGGAGCCACGTAATCGGCAAGTCTTTGCTCTGCATCCGGACTTCCGGTAGTAAAAGATGCTTCATCCGAATATACCACCTTTCCATCGTATGCCATCGCAAAAGCACGTACATAGTATTTTGTAGATTCAGATAAAGAAGATAGTTCGGCCTGCATCACACCTTCGCTGATATTAGTTTCTACAAGTGACGAGTTTATTTCAGGAGAAGCCTCCGTACCATAGCAGAATCCTGTTTTCAAAAGATTTGCAGGCGAATTGGACACCTCAGCCTTTACTGTTGCCGATTTATAAGTTATATCCGGAACTGATATGGCATTAAAAGCCAGACTTCCGGTATCTCCGTTCAAAGAAAGAGTGTCATCCTTACATGAAAACATAAGGAGAGCTATGATTACAAAAATTATATTCTTCATGAGTTTACAGATTTATTGTTAGTTTTCACTTACCTCCCATCCTGGGTTCTGTCCAAGTTTCGGAGCTTTCTTCAAATCATCGTCAGGTATAGGGAAATAATAGTTCTTAGGAATGTTGAACACACGTGTTTCTATCTGTCCACCGTTCTGTGCAGCACGTGCAGGTCCAAAAGTATAAACAGGTCTTGAAGCTGTTCCACTTACCTCTACTCCATATAGATTGAGCAGCTGTTCATAACGCGGTTTTACGAGTTCATTCTCTGCTGTAACACCGTCGTATGCACGCCAACGACGCAAGTCCCACATACGGTGGTCTTCAAAGCACAGTTCTATACGGCGTTCGTTACGGATTCGTTTGAGCAGTTCATCCTTATCATACCCATCGTAATCAGGCATCCCTACACGGCGACGTATTTCATTGACATAACTCTCTGCCTTTTCAAGTTCTCCAGCCTCACAATAAGCCTCAGCCGCATTAAGCAAAATCTCCGAATATCTGAATATAGTCCACGAATGAGGATAATTGATAGGATTCTTACAAGAAATATTATTGGCAAATTTCTTTACATAATATCCTGTACATGTACCACCGAGCGAAGCTGCATAGTCAGGTCCGCCTACAGTTCTTACGTCAATGCTGCGGCTTTCATTGTCGTTGGTATTTCCCCATACAGAGCCCTGATGGAAAATAAGCTGGTCAAGACGAGGGTCTCTGTCGGCATACGGATTAGCCTCATCATAACCTGAACCGTTCTCGTCTATCCTCTTTCCGTTTGACATTTCGAAACAATCCACAAAGTTCTGTGTAGGATTTGTACGTCCGGCAGCAGAGAAGCTTCCTGTGAAACCTACAGGTAGGAACACCTGTTCAATTCTGTTAGTCCACCATATAGAACGTGAGAGTATAATTTCATTGTTGTATACCGGATTTGTCACCGATGAAGCATAGCATACATTATTTGCAGCATCACCTGTGTACAAAGCATATGGTATTGACTGTTGCGCATTCACATTCATAAAATCCACTGCAGCCTCAGCAGCCTGTGTCCAGCGTGAAGGGTCATTATCAGGATTATTAAGTGCCGAAGCTCTGTAGAGCAATGCTCTCGATTTAAGAGCATAGGCTGTAGCACCGTTTACACGTCCCCAGTTTACAGACTCGTCGCTATATCTGAAAGGAAGTTCGTCCTTAACCAAGTCGCATTGGTCGGCAATCCATTTCAGGACATCAGCTGCAGGTTTTCTTGGCTGATTCATTTCTTCATAGTTATCCTTATCAAAAATTATCGGCTCTCCGTTTTCATCTTCTGCAACAATCAGCATATCACCGAACCAGCATACAAGGTCGAAATGGAATATTGCACGAAGTAAGATAGCTTCGTTACGATATCGTTCGTACAGATGGTTATCATCACCATCAAGGTCTGCATTGCCAACCACACTTTCTTTTACATTCTTAAGGAACGTGTTGCACTTGCGTATACCCGCAAAGTTGACATTCCACTGTCCCAATAGTGGATGATCTTTTGCTGTGTACGAGTCTGTAGCAATCTTAGTATAGTAATGTAGTCCCCAGTATGAAGTAGCATTGTCAGTCATACAGTCACGTGAAGCATCAGTAAACTGTGCATCATTGAAAGGCGCCAATCCATCCGGAAGGTTAGTATATATATTGCTAAGGAACTGGCGTGTGAGCGTAGGATTCTCGAACACCTTGTCCGAAGAAAGCGTGGCATCATATTCCTTGTCGAGGAAATCACCGCATCCTGCAGACAATAGAGCTGCAGCTACAGCAAGTATAGAGTATTTTATTCGTTTCATACAATAAATGTTTTGTTTAGAATCCAAGATTTATACCGAAAGTAAAGGATTTGGTTTTCGGATACGCCCAAATGTAGTTGGTTGGGTTTTCCGGGTCAAAGCCTTTTGGAAGATGGCTCCAGTTGCACAAGTTATATCCGCTGAAGTAAATTCTGAGGTTGGTAATGTTTGCCTTTGCAAGCCATTTCTTAGGCAATGAATAGCCAACTTCAACGTTTCTGAGTGAAAGGAAGTCACCATTTACCACCCATATATCCGATTCATTGTAAGGATAGTTTCTGTCGATATTACTGAAAGAGTTTGACAGACGCGGATATTTCGCGTTGATGTTGCGCGGATCTGTAGGGTCGTCTGTGTAATATCCCCAAGTCTGAGTTACAGCATGTGTGGCAGTACCACCCCATCCGAATCCATAGTCCATATTTTCACGGCATCCTATTGTTCTGTTCAGATATGCCGTGAACACGGCACGTGCATCAAATCCCATCCATTCAAATCCTATATTAAGTGTCGGTATCAGTTCTGGTATCTTAGTGTATCCCATAGGAACCTTGTCATAAGAGTCGATTATCCTGTCTCCGTTTACATCCTTGAATATCGCATTACCCAACTGATATATACCTGCCGAATGATACGGATATTTCTCAGGATGATCTATAGCGTCTTGATGTGAAGTAGGGATAAGATCAGGGTCGCTTGCCCATTGCTGCCACTGAAGGAGCTGACTCTGTCCTATTCTATTACCTGTCTTTGCCTGATAAGCATAATCAGGAGCTACTTCGTCCATATCAGTTATCTTGTTTGTATTCCATGTCAGCATACCCAATATGTGATAATTGAACTTACCGATACTGTTAGAATGTCCCAAAGTCACTTCTACACCTTTTGTTTCAGCCTTACCATAAGAGTCCTGCGGCACACTTACTCCGAACATACCCACAGGAGTAGTAGAACGTGTGACAAGAATGTTAGAACGCCATTCCTTGAATACATCCACCGAACCGTAGAGTTTCTTACCCCAGAAATCGAAGTCGATACCGAAGTTGATCATATCTGATATTTCCCATTTGATATTGTCATTACCCACGAGCGATTCGTACACACCCTCGTCATAAGCCTGAGCAGTACCGAAGTTATATCCCGAGCCCATTGAATATGCTCCCTGATAAGGATATCTTATAGCAGGCACTCCACCGTCCGAAGTGGTATATATATTCGACATACCTGCACGTCCGTAAGAGAGTCGGAGCTTGAGGAGTTTCACTGCACTGTCCTTGAGCCATTGTTCTTCAGACATTACCCATCCTGCAGAAACACCAGGGAACACCCCAAAGCGCTCTCCCGGAGCAAAATTGTCGCATCCCATGTATGAGATATTACCTGAAAGGATATAGCGGCTGTCGTATGCATAAGTGGCCTGACCGTTATATGACAAATACCTATTGGAAGAATACTGGCCTCGCACTACATTCTGGTATGTTCTTACGAATGCTTTTGCCGACAACCAATGTTTGTTATTGAAGACATTATTATACGACAGTCCGCCATTTATATTTATATTGTAGTAGTAGTCTCTCGGAGAAGTAGTAGGATTAGGCAGTGAAAGTGATGTACGCATACGCTTATATGTATAATCGTCTACAGTAGCCACATCATCCTTGAAGTTATAGTAAAAACCGTCGATATCGGCTCTCTGTACCTGCTGGAATGTTTCGTACGAGTCGAAACTCAACGTGATATCTGCTTTCAAACCTTTGACCAGAGCACCGAGGTCACCATTTGCAGTAATAGTGGTGTAAAGGTTACGGCGTCTGTTCTTTTCAATACCTCTACCGGCAATCTGAGCCGCACCGTTCTTGGCATCGCTGTCTGTAGGGAAGAAGAAATCACCCTTTGGAGTATAAATAGGATAAATAGGCAAATTTTCGCCACCTCCCCATGTAAACAATGCGTATGTATCAATTCCCGGCTGCGAGATATTGTCTATACGTCCGCCAAGGTCAAGAGATACATTGAGAAACTTTGTAACATCAATGTCTATATTAGAGCGCAAGTTATATCTATTCAAGACATGCTGTGTGCTGTAGCCTTCATTGTAGTCAGTCCATTCAGTATCGTACATACCTTCCTGGCGCAAGTAAGAGAACGATACAAAATATCTTGCTCTGGCATTACCACCGCTTACCTGAAAGTTTGTTCTGTACTGCGGAGCTGCATCGCGAAGCATAGTGTCATACCAGTTGGTATTGAAATATTTATATCTGTCCATACCTCTCAGTTGTTCACCCTCACAAACACGACGATACATTTCTATGTCGTAATCAGAGAATTCCGGTGCCAGTCCGTCAAGATAGTTTGCCTGATTCTTTGTAAGTGCATAGTTATATGCATTTTGGCTTTCCGGCAGGCCTGACAATGTCTGGAAACCTACTTCCTGTGTGAAGTTTATCTTTGTCTTTCCTGCTTCGCCTCGCTTGGTAGTAACTATTATAGCACCGTTGGCGCCTTTCATACCATAAATGGCAGACGCTGCAGCATCCTTAAGCACTGTTATACTTTCGATAGGATATGCATCGAGGAAAGAAAGGTCACGTTCCACATTGTCAACTATTACAAGGGGTTTGTCGGCTATCTGTCCATTGTTTGCCAGATTGTTGTTCATAGTTCTCAATCCACGAATATAGAACAGCGTTTCGCTCCATCCCGGTTCGGAGTTGTTTTCATACGTTTCAACTCCCGTCAATGTAGAAGTGAAAGCATTCTGCAATACAGTCACCGGATGTTTCTGGAGTTCTTCGCCTGATACTACCGACACAGCCTCAGTCATATACTTCATAGGTTTCTTTCCGAAAGGAACCGGCGACTCATGCTGATATATATCTGTATCTTCTTCGAGAACAATCACGAAGTTTCCATCAAACTCCACCGCTTTGGTTGTAGGAAGATATCCCACACACGAAGCATATATTTCGTCATTGTTTCCCACTTTCTTCAGGCTGAAATATCCGTCGGCATCACTCAGTGCAATGCGACTTCCTTCCATCACATTTACCACAGCACCCGCAACCGGATTTCCCTCCTTGTCAATTACTCTTCCCTTTAGGATACCGTCTTGTGCCAACAACCCTGCGGAAGACATTGCCATAAAGGCAGTCATCATTATTCTGCCTGTTATTTGTTTTATATATTTTTTCATTGTCATTATCATTTATGAATCCTTGATTGTCGATAATATTCTGATTACCATCCTGGATTGTTCTTTATTCCTGACTTCCAGACTTCTGCTTCAGGTATTGGATAGAAATACATCTTTGTTTCAAACACGCGGTTTGCTACCACCTTTCTGGTGTATTTCAGTTTTCCATTTTCCTGAGTAACCTCCATACCATAGATGTCGCGTCCCAAAGACTTTTCGGCAACATTCCATCTTCTTACATCCCATGCTCTATGATCCTCAAAAGCAAGTTCCACTGTTCTTTCCTTGCGGATAAAGTTTCTTACCTGATCCTGTGTTTTCAAATCCGTTCTTGTTTTCAAATCAAGAGTAAGCCCTACTCTGTTTCTTATAGGCTGAATAGTTTCAAGTGCCTCATCGAGTCTTCCGGTTTCACACAAAGCCTCGGCATAGTTCAGCAATATTTCTGCATAACGGATGAAAATCCAGTTACGGTATCCGGTTCCGGAATGATTATTTGTAAGAATACTTTCAGGCATGTACTTGCGGAGGTAATAACCGGTAGGTGTAGAGTTAGCATTACCGAGCGGATTGTCTCTATGTCCTTTTATCACATCAATCACTCCATCACCCCACGTGCTACCGTTGTAAAGCACAGAGGCGCTCAGTCGTGGATCGCGGCTGCTGCACGGATTAGCTTCATTGTATCTGCTTCCTGTTGCTACCTTTGGCGAAGGTACGCCGCTTCCATTATCTTCATAAACAGGAGCACCGGTTTCGTCGTATTCAGCAAAAGGCGATGTGCCGTCAATCATATCGTACATATCAACAAGATTTTGTGAAGGGCACAAACCTCCGTTTCCACCCTCTCCCACAGGAGTATCATTCACAATATCATTCCATCCTGCCGGAACAGAGTTTCTCCAGAAGATAATCTCCGGATTCTTGCCCTGCTCTGTAGCTGTAGTAAGTATAGCATTCTGATAATTGAGAGAAGGTACATCTGGAGAAACATTGTATAAAGAATAAGAGGAAGTTCCATTCGGTCCATAAGTCTTTATAAACTTCTCTGCACTGTCAATCACGTCATTCCATGTTATTCCGGTCTGGTAGTTATACATAGGGCTGGCCATATAAAGCTGAATTCTGTTGGCCAAAGCCAATGCTACCGGCTGCGTGATTCTTCCACCAAGGTTTTCAAGGTCGGCCCTTACCTCGTCGAGAGTCAGAAGATCTGACATACATCCGGCATTACCTATAAGTTCCTCAAGAACGAAATCCTGTACAAATTCCTTCACCGTAGGACGTTCCTTACCAATACTTATAAGATCACCGTCCGGGTCAAGTGTCTCTTTGATGATAGGCACCGGACCATATCTCAAGAACAGTTCCCAATGAAAATACGCTCTGAAGAAACGTGCTTCAGCCTTGTATATCTTCAAGAGTCTTTCGTATGCTTCTTTTGTGTCATCTGCCGATTTTGGAACTGCATCGATATGTTCCAACAGCATATTACATTTTCTGATACCTCTGTAGTAATGTTCCCATGTATCTGTCAGTTCGTTTGCCGCTCCAGAAGCATAATAGTTTCCGATATTGAAACTTACTCTCGTACCGGCATATGAATAACTGGTATGACCAAGGTCTGTAGCCGAATCCATCCATGAACTGTTTATACGGCATGCACCGGCACGAAGGAAGTTATAAGTATCGAAATGGAACTGCTCGGTGTTTGTCCATGAACCGAAAGTTTCTTCTTCCGTCAGTTCGTTGCTCGGCTGTTTGTCAAGATAACCGCCAAACATATCCTCGCACGAAGTAAATGCTGCCATGGCGGCTATCAAGGCAATATATCTAATGTTTATCTTTCTCATATTCTATTTTTTTATTAATAAATCTTACCTCTACCGGAATCAGAACTGGATGTTCACACCGAAGTTTACTGTTTTCATTATAGGATAACGGTTAGAGCCGTTGCTTTCAGGGTCTGTCAGTCCGTCAAGATGATCCCATGTCACAAGGTTATTGCCATTGACAAATACCCTGCATTCCGACATCAACGCCTTCTTAATCCATTTTTGAGGAAGCGAGTAGCTCAGTTCCACGTTCTTGAGTCTGAGGAATGCACCGTTTTTCAGGAAGAATGAGTTCTGACGCTGGTTATGGTTTCCGCCATCATCATAGTGAAGCAAAGGATATGTGGCATTTGCCAGATTCCATTCCTCACTCATGGCAGGGTTCCATCTTCCGATATGATGTTCCCTTACCTTACCACCATCAACAAATGCATACATAGCTTCTGCATCATAGAATCTTGATACTTTATCCACCCCATATAGCATAACGCTGATACCGAAACCTTTCCACTGTGCTCCGAGTGTCAATGAATAAGTATTCTCAGGGATATCGCTGAATCCTATGAATGTCTCATCTCTGTCGTCAATAAATCCGTCATGGTTCATATCCTTATATTTAAGGTCGCCTACAGAAACATTTCCGTATGTTGACTTAGGGAAATCAGGATTATCCAAGTCCGCCTGAGTGACAAATCCCTCGCACACCAGTCCGAAATATTGGTTGATAGGATGCCCCTCTCTCTTACGATATTCGGTCTTTGCATCCGGTTCGTCCATTCCAAGAATCTCATTATGCGCATGCGAGAATGTAAATCCTATATTGTAATAGAAATCATTCCCAATTCTATTATTGTGTTTCAATTCGAATTCATAACCTGAGTTCTTTGTGCTTCCAAGGTTACCAGCAGCCATATTAACTCCTACCCACTGAGGACGGGACTGGTAAGTAGTAAGAATATCTGTACGTTTCTCATAGAAATAATCAAAAGTACCGCTCAACAGTCCTCCTGCAAAGCTGAACTCAAGTCCGGCATTATACTTTCTTGCACGTTCCCAAGTGACATTGTAGTTAGGATACTGGCTCTCGTAGATACCGGTTTCCCAACGGTTACTACCGAACATATATGCATTTGCTAACTGTGTCCACACTGGTTCGTAAAGGAAACGCTGTTTCACTCCGTTCACCATATACACATCATTACCTACCTCACCGTACGAACCTCTCAACTTAAGATTGTCCAGCCAGCCCTTTGTACCTTCCATGAACTTTTCATTCGAGATTCTCCAACCCAAAGAGAAAGAAGGGAAGAAACCAAAACGCTTGCCTTTGCGGAAGTTCTCAGAACCGTTGAAACCGAAATTGACTTCAGCAAGATAACGGTCGTCATAACCATAAGTTGCGCGTCCCACAAGTCCCTGATATCTCTGGGCCAGGTCTGCTTGGAAACGATAATCGTTCTGATTGTACAACAACATTGCCGTAACATCGTGCTTGCCAAACTTACGCGCATAATTCAACTGTGCCTCAAGATAAAGCTTGTAAGTAGTAGTCTGGTCATTACCTGCATAAGTAAGTTCAGTGTCATTATTGAACTGTGTATATCCTGCCATTGTGTTATATTGGTCTCTATCTGTCAGTTCGTATGTAGAGAAAGCAGCTGTAAACTTTCTGTTGTAATATGCATCATAGTCGAACGAAGCCATTCCTCGGAATTTCAGCCCCTCGGTTATCTTATGAAGGTCATAATCTACAATAAAGTTTGTTTCGTTTATGGTATTGGTAGCACGTGAGAAGCCTGCTTCAGCCAGGCGTCCTACGATATTATTCTGATTCTGGGAGTTACCTCCATACAACGTACGTCCGTCAGCATCTTCCACTCCCTCGTATTTGACAGGGAAGAGCCATCCCGGAGTATGGTTAATCTCATAGAACACTTCACTGTAAGAACCATTCAGAGCCTCGTTTGAGTTAGGAGTACGTCTTTCCTCGAAACGTGTACCGAAGTTTACAGAAAGAGTCAGATCGTCTATAACCTTAAAATCCAGATTACCACGGAACGCATAACGGCGATAAGATGAATTCGAAGAGTTGCCATACTGGTCGGTACTGAAATTTTTGAACAAGCCTTCCTGACCATAATATTCCGCCGAAGCATAATAGCGTACTCTTTTCGTACCGCCCTGTATATTCACATTATATCTCTGAGCCGGAGCACTCTTGCGCAAGACAGTGTCATACCAGTCAACATTAGGATATATTGCGGCATCGCGTCCTGTAAGTGTACCTTCTACAGACTTTTTATACATACTGAGATCGTATGCCGAATATTGTGAAGGCAGTCCGTCATTTGCCAAAGCCTCCTCAAGCAATACTACAGAATCGTAAGAATTCAGATAAGTATCTCTGCGTGTAGGGCTCTGAATCTGCCAGTTGGCAGACAGGCTTACCTTCGGTTTCTGCTCTTTACCGCGCTTGGTAGTGATAAGCATTACACCATTTGCACCTCGTACACCATAAACGGCTGTTGCTGAGGCATCCTTCAATACAGATATTGTTTCAATATCGTCCGGCGCAATCTGTGAGAACGAACGTTCCACACCGTCCACCAGGATAAGAGGCTGCGCATCACCTGCGAATGTAGCACGTCCGCGAATGAATATCTATGCATCGTCTGCTCCCGGAGCACCTGATGTCTGATTTGTAACTACACCAGTGATTTTTCCGGCAAGAGCCTGTGACACGTTTGCAGCAGGCGATTTCAGCAGTTCTTTGGATGATACCTGCGAGATAGCACCTACCACACTTTCCTTTTTCTGTGCACCATAACCTACTACGACTACCTCTTCCAGCACCTCTGTGTCTTCCTTAAGTATTACATTAAGGCTTGACTTGCCTTTTACAGGCACTTCTATAGTCTGGAAGCCGATGTAACTGATTTGCAATACGGCATTTTCTGACACTTCAAGCATGAAGTTACCGTCGAAATCTGTAATAGTTCCGTTTGTGGTACCTTTTTCAAGTACACTTGCCCCTATGACAGTTTCACCGGCAGGGTCTTTCACCACTCCCTTTATTGTTTTTGTCTGGGCATAAGCAGTTTGCCCCACAAGCAATAGCACAACTGCAAGCCACAATCCAAGGTCCTTAAACCTCGATTTCGGATTTTGAATGTTTATTTTCATAAAAGATTGATGTTTTTCTTTGTTGAGAAATGAAATCCGAAATCAATAATGAAACATTAAAATCGGATTTCATTATGGATATTAGTTTTGAGTTTGCTTATTAGAGATTAACTGTTCAATCTGCTCCTGAGTCAAAGCTTTATTATACACTGCAAAATCATCGAACATGAATGCGGCATCATTATCACCCCAATCCCAGGCTTGATTTCCACCTAAGCAAATATATTTCAAATCTGCTCCATTGGTGAACAGTCCAGCAATAGTCTTGCCATCTTTATCTTTTTCTTCTATATCATCTGGAAATGGGAGTTCCATACTCCACTCATTCTTCACTTCACCGTCCAAATAAACCTTTGCATTAGTTTCAGTCAAGACTACGGTATAGTAGTGCCATTCATCATCAGCAAACCAATCATTCTCAAAATGATATAGAGTGTTGAAACCTTTCACATTCAAATAATCCGGGAAATTAGACCATCCGGCACAATTTATCTGAATTATTCCACGTGACTGGCACGCAAACATTGGGAAAGTGTTTACATTATTATTAGGAGCTGCTGCATAAGCCGCAAATATAGGTGACCATTCATACCCTATAGCATTCTTCGCATTTACCCAAAATGCAACAGTCATTTCCTTAGTTTCTGCTGAGTGAGAAAGTACATCCGCTGGCAACTGAAGATAATGCGTACGCTGAGCACCTCCACCATTCTGGTAAACCTGTCCCCAAATATCACCTTGATTTTGATATGAGCCACCACCACTTATAGTGCATCCATTATTTGTGGTGTTTTCAAAATCGTTAAAATAAACAGTTTCAGGTAACTCTGGTCCGACAGGTTCCTCTGGTTCTTCAACATCAACTTGAGAAGTTATATCTGTCAAATATGCTCCATCCACAGTAAGGAATGTTCCTATTTCACCATCTGCCGGAACAACATTTTCAAGAGTTCCACCATATGTATAGGTTTGTCCATCTGTAGCTTTGTATTCAGCATTGATTTCAAGATTAGCTCCGTTACGTTTTACCGTAAGTGTAACATCTGCTCCATCTATAAGGTGATATAACGGTACAGTGCTTTCTGGAGTTGTAAATTCAGGCCACATTTCAACTCCTTGTTTCCATCCATAATTGTCAGCACGAAGAACTACATACTCACTATATCCGGTTTCTCCAACAGCATTACCATTGGAAACTCCTAATGCCCAGTTGTTCCATGTCGCTATTCTATTGCTATGGTTTACGAATTTATATGTCACAGTTCCGTTTCCATCAAGTTTTTGCACAGGAGTAAACGCTTGCCACCATCCTGTCATAAATCCGGTATCACCCAAGCGATTGTCAACTGTTCCTTCTGACTTCTCTTTTGCTTCATTCTTACTAACCTGCAAATATGAATTATTAACAGTAAGGAATAATCCCACATTACCACTTTGTGGCAATCCTGAATATTTCCAGAAATAGTTATACTCTACCCCTGCTTCAGTTATTATATCAGCTTTTACAGAAACTTTATTATTTATTCTTCTTACTGTCAGAGTAACATCGGCCCCATCCATGTATTTTATGAATTCAGACCATCCTTCACCTAACAGATAGTTATTTGAAGGTTCACATACATTCTTTTGTAAAGTTTCTTGGTCATTACCATTAAGCCATCCCCAATTATCTGCCCTCAATAAAGCATATTCAGAGTATTCAGCCTGACCAGGAGCCTTTCCATTACTCAAAGCCAACATCCAGTTATCAGCTGCCGCCAGGCCTGATGTATAGTTCTTGAATTTGATTACAGCCTCAGATTCCGGCACAAGAGTAAGTACATCTGTAATATGTGAGTTCTTCAAAGAAGAATTATCACTATTTCCGACCTGACCTTCCTGCCATTTCAGCGGTTCTCTTGATATAGAAGCTCCTTCTATCTCCAGATAAGAATGATCTACAGTAAAGAATACGCCAACATTTGCATCGGCTGATAAATTGCGCACTGCTGAATTCATTGTAAGTTTTCTCCCATCCGCTGTTATAATCACTGTTTCAACCAATCCGGAGTTACCTCTACGTGTAAACTTCAAATCCACTGTAGCACCATTCAAATCGTCACGCAATGTTTCCCAGTTATATGTACATGAGGATGCTGCAAGATGGGTGTTATCGTTTTTGTCGTCAATCCATCCATAATTGTCAGCACGGATATATGCATAATTCTTATAGCCTTCCTCTCCAGGTTTAAGTCCGTTGGATATTCCCAATATGTAATTAAACCAGTTTTGCTCCATATTGGAGTAATTCTTAAATCTACATTTAAATACTGTGTTGTTTTCCACAGTCCATACCTGTGAATATGCGCATCCAAAACCTGTAGAAAAATCCGTTGCACCTACCACGATAATTCCCGTAACCGGCACTTCCACTTCGTCTTCAGAAATCACGCCATTTACGAACTTCAAATCTTCTACCCACATTTCGGACGGACGGGTTGTAGAGCCATAGCCGATATACATATTAGAAGCTCCTGCTGTAAGGAATACAGACAGACTGCCATAAGCATCTGCCGAAAGCTCGCTTTCAGCCTTCTTGCTTCCGTCGGCATACAGACTAATATATCCACCACCTATGGACAATGTCCAATAATGCCATTCACCGTCGCTCAAACCTTGAACGCCTGTCATAATACTTTCATTTCTGAAAAATACAGAACCGTCCTGCATAATAACGAATGATTCAGAATCATTTGTAAACGACAATAAAGCCCCATTTGAATCCGCAGGAACTTCTGATGTCTCATTTTGTTCCTCCTGTCCTCCATTTCTTGTAATTGTTCCGGCAGACATCTTAGTCCATAAAGAAACAGAAACACCGTTTTCAATAGTTTTGCCTATCAACGGATTGTCCATTCCAATGTAGCCTCCGTTAAGGTGTAACACATTGCTCTGGAACTTCTCGTCGCGCACAAGTTCCGGCTTTGCACCTCCCTCATACGTTCCAAGCTCCATAGCAAACATGTCCAAAGTTTCAAATGTAAACTCTGCCACAGTTTCCTTAGCTTCGCCTATCTGCTGATTTCCTGCCGGCGGATCAACCTCGCCCCAGTCTTTACAAGACACCAAACCTATAACATACAATAAAAGGATTGGCAAGACATAAATTCTTTTAGCCCTCATAATACTGATTTTTTTTGGTTTTTATGTTTATCATACAATTTTCACAATGCAAAAATAGCTACTAAACATACATAACGAGTGGACAAAAAGCACTTATGAGTGGACAAAAGCCTATATAATACACATTTCCTGTCAATCCACCTGCTTATCCTCCATTATACTGCTCGGCGTAACATTGAAATGCTTTGTAAAGCAGCGTGTAAAGTATTTAGGGTCGTTGAACCCGACCTGATATGCAATCTCTGATATATTCATGTTGCGTGTCACTTTGTTTTTCAACAAAAGTTCGCGTGCAAGATTCAGTCTGTAGTTTCTCATGAACTGATTTGTAGACTGTCCGGTCAGGCTCTGCATCTTCTTGTTCAGAAGGCTCTTGCTCATGCCCATGGCATTAATAAAATCGGTAACATCGAAATCCGGATTCATGTAATTTTCTTTTACCACCTTCATTGCCTTGTCAAGAAACTTTTTGTCGCCAGACTCTTCATCTATTTCCAAAGAATCTACATCCATTGTAAGATAGAACTTCTGCTGGAAACGCTTTCTGTTTTCCAATATACCTGAAATTCGTGCCAACAATAAATTCTCATCGAAAGGTTTCAACAGATAAGAGTCTACACCGGCTTTATAACCTTCCAGTCTTGCTTCGTCCGAAGTCTTTGCCGTAAGCATAAGAATAGGTATGTGCGATATAGAAAAATCACTCCTTATCCTGTGCGAGAGTTCCATTCCATCCATCACAGGCATCATAAGGTCGCTGATTACGAAGTCTACATTCGAAGAACTCAGGACATGCAGGGCTTCCTCGCCATTCGATGCTTCCAATACATTATAATATTCCGCTAAAATGGACCTTATATAATCTCTCATATCCTTATTGTCCTCTACGATAAGAATATTCAGTTTACCGTTCTTTTCAGGCGATAGAGATACCTCGTCGTGTTCGTCTTCGTACACTTCATCAACCGTTTCTGTATTTTCACCTCTTTCCACAGGTAACAATATCCTGAAAGAAGAGCCTTGCACCGGATTGTTCATCGCAGTCACGTCACCTCCTAACAATGTTATGAGTTTCTTGCACAGATATAATCCAATGCCTGTACCGCTCTGTCCGCTAACGGATTCGAATCCTTGATTATCAGCCTGGTAGAATCTGTTGAATATTCTTTCTATATCACCTTCCGGTATTCCTCTGCCCGTATCCCTCACGCACATATACAGTTTCTCCATACCATTATCTTTAACAACAGCAACAAAAACAGATACCAGTCCGCCTTTCTCCGTAAATTTTATCGCATTGCTTATGAGGTTCGTTATCACCTTACGCATGATATCCTCGTCGAACATCATATAAGGATTGCCTATACGTCTGTAAACTTTCAGTGCAATGCCATGATCAGCCGCAAATGCCCCAAAGGGGGTAAGCAAGTCATCGAGGAACGTATTAATATTTCCATGATGGCATATAATCTTCATCCTTCCATCTTCTACCTTTCTGAAATCCAGCAACTGGTTTATCAACGAAAGAAGATACTTACTGTTTTTCTCGACCAAATTGAGCTGTTCGATAACCTGCGGATTATAACTCAACTTCAATGCTCTTTCTATAGGTCCTACTATAAGCGTAAGCGGTGTTCTGAATTCATGTGTGATGTTGGTAAAGAAAGTCAGTTTGTCGATAGTAAGTTCTTCTACCTTACGGGACATTTCAAGAATCTTGTTTTTCTGTTCCGTTATCTGGATGTTCTGTTCCTTAAGCAGGCCATTTTGTTTTGACAGTTCTTCGGTCTGGACGGAAAGCAGCTTCTGCTGTTCCTTGAGTTCACGGGTACGTTCTTCTACCTTATCATGCAGTATAATCTGCTGTCGTTTCATCTCATTGAACCTCCATATTACAATCCTGTAACCCACAAAAACAATAAACAAGAATACAGAAATAACAAACCACGGGGTCTTATAAAAATAAGGTGTAACTTCTATGTCAAGACCGTCTCCCGAACTTATCCAGTTTTTGCCATCAGGGGTATATTTCAACTGAAAGCTGTATTTCCCTGGTTTAAGATTTGTATATGTCACAGTACGTCTGTCCCTCCTCGCGTCTATCCACTTATCATCAAAGCCCACCAAGCGATAAGAATATGCGGCCAACGAAGAAGGGTTATAATCGAGAGCCGCAAATTCCACAGTCAGCGACTTGTCCCTTTCATGCAGTTTCAACAGCCCGCCCTCAGGATAGCAATTTTTCCCGAACACATTTACCCTGTTTATTACCAAAGGGAATTTCATTCGGTTTTCCTTCTCCATCACAGGATGAATTTCAGATAGTCCACCCAGGCTTCCCAGATAGATTTTCTCGCCATTACCGGATACGGCCGTAGCGTTCCAATAAAAATTGTCAGAAGGCAATCCGTCTTTAGAGGTATAACCCACGAACATTCCATCCTTCGGGTAATATCTCGACAGTCCGTTCACAGTAGTAATCCATATATTTCCGTACCAGTCTTCCTGCATTCCTCGTACATTATTGCTTATCAATCCGTCGCTAACGGTATAAGAAGAAAACACATATTCCCCTTCATCGTGTACAGCCCGATATATTCCGGCTCCATTGCTTCCTATCCACAAATCGCCATTTTCTGCCTCAAGCACACATGTTATACGTTCACCCTCCGGCATATTCACGCCATCGGTATATTTCCTGTATTTCAATTTTCCTTCTGAATAAGCCTTGAGGTCTATTCTCAACAATCCGTAAACAGACGAAAGCCACAAATCGCCGGATTTTGTAACACATGCTCCCAATGCGTTAATGTTTATTTCCTTTTCCTTATCACTAAACAGTTTCTCCACCCTACCGCCATCAGGATTGTACACATAAACCCCATGTTGGGAGCCAATCCACAACAAACCATTTATCGAATCATAGCATAATGTAGAAATGAATATATCGTCTATGCCTTCTATCCTGTTGAAACGCTTGGAGATGCCGTTTTTGCGGTTAATCCATCCCAAACCGCCTCCCCAAGTACCTACATATAGCCTGTCTTTATCATCTAAAGCCAACGAACTGACTGTATTATGGCTAAGAAATGACGGGGCATCAATAGACAGATGTACAAAACCGTCTTTCCCCTTGAGCCTACAGTTCAGTCCTCCTTCAACCACTCCTACCCATAAGTTACCATCTTCATCCTCTACAATGGAGTTCACCAGGTTTCTCGACAGGCTAACGGTCTGGTTACGCTGATGCAAATAGTTTGTCACATAAAGTCTTGAGGCGTACATCTTCGTAAGGCCTCCTGTCTCCGTTCCTATCCATACCATGTCGTTGCCGCTGTCATAAAACAGGACATTGACAAAGTTAGAGTTAAGCCGGGACATACTTTCTGTCAATTTCTCATCATCATAAACTATATGTTGGAAATTGTCGTAAGCAGGGTTATATATATTCAATCCCATCAAAGTACCAATAACCAAAACCCCATCTTTAGTGGAAACAATATCGGTTATGTAATTCTGGGTCAACGAACGCGCATCGTCCCGATTATACATGTAATGACGTATAGTGTCTGTCAGAATACTATATCTGATTAAGCCATAACTTGTTCCTATCCATACTTCATTATTATGCGCGTATATGCAAAAAACAGATTGACCATACAACGATGCCAGCGAAGATGATACAGCATTAGGTTCTTGCCATCCTGTCACCGTATCTGCCACACGGCATAACATATTATCTTTTTGAAACCATATATACCCGTCTATCTCGCACAAAGCCGTTCCACGCTCATTCGTATTCACATAGGACACTTTTATTACGTCACGAATATTGCCGTCGTCGTTCAATACCAATTTATACAGGACTCTCCCGCTGCACAACCATATGTTGCCTGAATGTGATACAAGCATAGCGGAAACAGGGAATTCCATGACAGGCAATTCCGAGTATGAAATTCCTGAAGTCATCACTTCAAGACTGTTTATGGATATTACATCTATACCGGAATCGCCAGCAACCCACATCCTGCCAAATTTGTCCTCGCACAAATAGCTTACAAAATTAGATTTAAGCTTATGTTCGTTAGTGTTAGTATTAAAACCGACAAACTCATATCCATCGTATCGGGAAACGCCTCCCCCCATAGTCGACAGCCATAAATAGCCACGACTGTCCTTTACCACATCGTCAACAAACACGTGTGGCAAACCGTCTTGCATGGTAATTTCTGACAGTGTGTATCTGTTTATATAATTGGCATCCGCATTATTTGCAGTTAACGGGGAAATGCCCATTAATAAAAGAACTGCGAACAACAAATATGACAAAATGTGCTTAATTTCCATAAAGAATAGATTTTTATAATTCACAAAGTTAAAATCTATTTCCTAATTTCATACTACTACAGGCAGAGTTTTTCCGGCATTTGCAGGTTTATCCACCTAACATGTTTATTTGTCCACCTGCCTAACAAGAACAGGGAGGTATATTTGCAAAAAATTAATTTCTTACAGTATGAAAAATAAGATTAGATTATTGATTGTTACATTTCTTGCAAGCTTAGTATGCCACACATTGCATGCCGCAAAAAAAGACACTACTTTCGTAGCCAAAGGCAATCCTGTAATTACACACAAATACTTAGGCGACCCGGCTGCTTTGGTACACAATGGTACGGTATATATCTATGCCGGACACGACGAATGTCCGGAGCCGCATCAATACTATCTGATGAACGAATGGTGCATTTTCTCTACCAAGGACATGAAAACATTCACCGAACATTCTTACACTCTTAAAGCGAAGGATTTCAAATGGGCAAAGGGTGATGCATGGGCAAGCCAGGTAATAGAAAGAAACGGTAAATTCTACTGGTATGTAACAGTGGAGCATGCTACTATACCGGGAAAATCAATCGGTGTGGCAGTGGCTGATTCTCCGACAGGTCCTTTCAAGGATGCAAGGGGCAGTGCATTAATCACCAATGATATGACTACACAATATACCTCCATAGGCTGGGACGACATTGACCCGACAGTAATAATAGATGACGACGGACAGGCGTATCTCTTCTGGGGCAACACTCAGTGCTATTATGCAAAACTGAAAGAGAATATGACAGAGCTTGACGGCCCTATCATCCCGATAAATCTTCCACGCTTCACTGAAGCTCCATGGATACACAGACATGGCGATTGGTACTATCTGTCGTTCGCATCGGAATTTCCGGAGAAGATTTGCTATGCCATGAGCAAAAGCATCAACGGACCATGGGAATATAAAGGAATACTGAACGAACTGGCCGGAAACTCAAACACTAACCATCAGTCAATAATAGACTTCAACGGCAAATCGTATTTCATTTACCATAACGGCGGAATAAATACTCACGGCGGCAGTTTCCGACGCTCCATCTGCATTGACCGTCTATATTATAATGAAGACGGTACGATAAAAAGGATACAGATGACGAGCGAAGGAGCTAACGTACGATGAACATGCAGTGAACAGCTACTGAACGCTCAGTAAACGTTCCGTTCATTCTCCGTTCAAATTGCGTTCATTTGCTGTTCAGCAAACATTCACTCTGATGCAACAAGAAACGTTGATTTAGAGAAATAATTCAGATAAAAAAACTATTTTTGTATCATAAAAACATAATTAATACTTTTTCCATGAAAAAACACTCTACATTATTAAGTGCCTTTGCCCTCATGACATGTATGGGCATCAACGCACAAGAGGTAAACAACATGGTTGTCCAGACCAACAAAATCGGTGCTGAAATACAGCCTACTATGTACGGACATTTCTTCGAGGACATCAACTATGGTGCCGACGGAGGACTGTATGCAGAACTTATAAAGAACCGTTCGTTCGAGTTTCCACAGAACTTTATGGGATGGAACGTATTCGGCAATGTAACTTTACTAAATGACGGTCCGTTCGACAAGAACCCACACTATGTAAGATTAGGTGACCCGGGACATGCGCACAAGCGTACAGGTATCGAGAACGAAGGTTTCTTCGGAATAGGTATCAAAGCCGGCGAAAGCTACCGTTTCAGCGTATGGGCAAGGGGTGAAAACCAGAAAATCACTGTGGAACTCATCGACAATGCTTCTATGGGAGAAACACAGGTTATAACTTCGAAGACATTGGATATCAACTCCAAGGACTGGAAGAAATATGAGATAAAGCTTACTCCGGAACAGACATTCGCAAAGGCTCACTTGCGTATCTTCCTTGCATCTGCCGGTACTGTTGACCTGGAACATGTTTCATTATTCCCTACCGACACATGGAAAGGCCGCGAGAACGGATTGCGCAAAGACCTTGTACAGGCTCTTGCCGATACAAAACCGGGAGTGTTCCGCTTCCCGGGAGGATGTATAGTAGAAGGAACAGACCTTGCTTCGCGCTATAACTGGAAAAACTCTGTAGGTCCTGTCGAGAACCGTCCTCTGAACGAAAACCGCTGGCACTATACTTTCCCTCACCGCTTCTTCCCTGACTATTTCCAGACATACGGAATGGGATTCTATGAACTGTTCCTGTTGGCTGAGGATATGGGTGCAGAACCACTGCCGGTACTTAGCTGCGGTCTTGCATGCCAGTTCCAGAATGAGAATGAAGAGGCACATGTGAAGGTTTGCGACCTTCAGCCTTACATACAGGATGCTCTCGACCTTATCGAGTTTGCAAACGGAGGTACAGACACCAAATGGGGAGGCCTTCGTGCCGAGATGGGGCATCCGGAACCTTTCAACTTGAAATTCATCGGAATAGGTAACGAACAGTGGGGGCCTGAATATCCGGAACGTCTGAAACCATTCGTAGAAGCTATCCGCAAGGCATATCCGGATATGAAGATTATAGGTTCGTCAGGTCCTAACTCTGAGGGTAAAGACTTTGAATACTTGTGGCCGGAAATGAAGAAACTGAAAGTAGATTTGGTGGACGAACATTTCTACCGTCCTGAAGACTGGTTCCTTAACTCAGGCAGCAGATATGACAACTACGACCGTAAAGGTCCGAAAGTGTTTGCAGGCGAATATGCATGCCACGGCAAGGGCAAGAAATGGAATCATTTCCATGCATCACTTCTTGAAGCTGCTTTCCTTACAGGCGTAGAACGTAATGCCGACATCGTACATATGGCTACATACGCTCCGCTGCTTGCACACGTTGAAGGATGGCAGTGGCGTCCGGACCTGATATGGTTCGACAATCTACGCTCTGTACGCACATGCAGCTGGTATGTTCAGAACCTGTACGGACACAACAAGGGAACAAACGTTATTCCTCTGACTATGGACAAGAAGGCTGTAAGCGGCCAGGAGGGACAGAACGGACTCTTTGCAAGTGCGGTATTGGACAAGGAGAACAATACTTACATTCTGAAAGTTGTCAATACTTCGGACAAGAGCCAGAAGCTGAACATCGAATTCAAAGGCCTGAAGAAATCAGTATCACTCGTCAACGGCAAGTGCATCACTCTTCATTCTGACAATTCCGACGCAGAAAACACTCTTGACGAACCAAACAAGATTGTTCCGGTGGAAAAGGATATCAACATCGAAAAGAACATCCTGAACACCGAAATCGGAGAAATGACATTCGCAATCTATAAATTTGAAATATCTAAAAAGTAACTTATGAAGAACATCGTTTTATCTATTGCCATGATGGCAAGCGTATCGGCTTTTGCACAGCAGAAGGCTACGATAGAAATATACCCTGAAAAAGGGAACCAGATTATACCGAAAGAAATATACGGACAGTTTGCCGAACATCTTGGTACATGTATATACGGCGGACTTTGGGTAGGCGAAGACTCGAAGATTCCTAACATAAAAGGTTATAGAACAGACGTTTTCGAGGCACTGAAGAAACTGAAAGTGCCTGTACTGAGATGGCCGGGCGGATGTTTTGCCGATGAATATCACTGGATGGACGGTATCGGTCCTAAGGAAAACCGCCCTCGCATGGTGAACAACAACTGGGGTGGTACGGTAGAAGACAACAGCTTCGGTACTCATGAGTTCCTCAACCTCTGCGAAATGCTCGGATGCGAGCCTTATATCAGCGGAAACGTAGGTAGCGGTTCGGTAGAGGAAATGGCAAAATGGGTGGAATACATGACATCCGAACAGGGAAGCCCTATGGCAAAGCTCCGTAAGGAAAACGGACGTGAAAAACCTTGGAAAGTGAAATACTTCGGAGTAGGTAACGAAAGTTGGGGATGCGGTGGAAACATGCGTCCGGAATATTATGCCGACCTGTATCGTCGTTATTCCACTTACTGCAGAAACTATAACGGAAACAGACTGTTCAAGATTGCAAGCGGTGCGAGCGACTATGATTACAACTGGACTGAGGTGCTTATGCAGAACGTAGGCCACAGAATGGACGGAGTGTCACTCCACTATTATACAGTGACAGGATGGAGCGGCAGCAAAGGCTCGGCTACCAAGTTCACAAACGAGGATTATTACTGGACAATGGGCAAGTGTCTTGAAATAGAAGATGTACTGAAACGCCACATCGCCATCATGGACAAGTATGACCCTAAGAAACAAATTGCCCTGATGGTGGACGAATGGGGTACATGGTGGGACGAAGAACCGGGAACCATCCCAGGACATCTTTACCAGCAGAACACACTTCGCGATGCTTTCGTAGCTTCACTCACTCTCGATGTGTTCCACAAATATACTGACCGCGTAAAGATGACAAACATCGCACAGATAGCAAACGTTCTTCAGTCAATGATTCTGACAAAAGACGACAAAATGGTACTGACTCCTACATACCACGTGTTCGAAATGTACAACGTACATCAGGATGCTACATACCTGCCATTGAACCTCGAATGTAACTACAAGGTGGTAAGGGACAACAGAGAAGTGCCGATGGTGAGTGCCACAGCATCACGCAAGGACGGACTGACACACATCTCGCTGTCAAATGTAGATTTGAACGAAGAACAGGAAATCACAATCAAGCTTGACGGCATGAACATCAAGAGTGTTTCGGGAAGAATCCTTACTTCAGACAAGATTGACGATTACAACTCTTTCGAGAATCCGGACGTAGTTTGCCCTAAAGAATTCAAAGGTGCAAAAATCAGCAAGAACACACTTAAGGTGAAACTTCCTGCAAAATCAATAGTAACGCTGGAGCTTAAATAAAGCGAAGTATAGTAAGGTAAACAGATAAATTGCAAAGAGCCATATTCCGACAATTGGGATATGGCTCTTAATCTTTTGTTATGTTTCCGTACGTTTATAGAAAAATTCTTCGACGTAGAAAGCGGAACACGTACGTGTAACGGGTGGAACACGAACGTGTAACGCGCGGAACACGAACGTGACGCGGGCGGAACACGAACGTGTCACGGTTTATGAATACGGGAATTTCCGTATATTACTTCTGTTGCTTTATATATTCTGTCGGGAGGCAACCTATGTATTTCTTGAAGCTCGTAGCAAAATAGGACGGAGTACTGAACCCTACCATGGTACTTATCTCGGCAATGTTGTAACGTCCTTCCTTAAGCAGACGGCATGCTTCGGAAAATCTGATTTTCTTTATAAACTCTATGGCCGACTCTCCTGTTATGGCTTTCAGCTTGAGATGCAGGTTTGAACGGCTCATGTTCATCTGACTTGCAAAATCCTCGGTAGAGAAGTCTGTATTGTCAAGATTCTTCTTAACTATCTCCATCGCTTTCTTAAGGAGTTCCTCGTCTACAGGATTGAATGTCACTTTCTCCGGCTCCACTGTGAGTTCTTTGGAATAATGCTCCAGCATACGGCGGCGCGTACGCATCATGTTCTGTATCTTCGAAATCACAAGGGAAAGCGAGAACGGTTTAGGAATATAGTCGTCTGCCCCCATTCCCAAGGCCTCTTTCTGGTCGTTCATATCGGTTTTCGCCGAAAGCATTATCACAGGGATATGGCTTGTAGATACGTTCTGCTTGATGTTTTTGCACAACTTCACCCCGTCCATGACAGGCATCATCACGTCTGTTATCACTATATCGACAGTGTTCTTCTTAAGCAGTTCCAATGCCACTTCGCCATTCTCCGCCTGAAGCACAGTGAATACTTTTGACAAACCGGATTTCAAATAATGCCTTACTTCGTCATTATCCTCTACCACTAATATTGTACCTCTTTCCAGACTGTCGGCATCATCGTCAACGCTTTTGACATCATCGTCCGAATCGATGAAAAACGTTTCTTTGGTATTGGTGAAATGTGCCGGAGTCTCTGTATCAGGCAGACTTCCGGCAATCTCGTCCTCCTTATACACGGAAATATCCTGAGGCAGGTAAACGTAGAAAGTACTGCCCTTGCCCGGCTCGCTCTCCAACTCTATAGTTCCATGATGCAGTTCTACCAGACGCTGCACCAGCGACAGGCCTATACCGCTTCCTATATGCTCGGAATCCAACTGGAAAAAGCGCTCGAATATCTTCTTGTGCTTGTTCGGCGCTATGCCTACTCCGGTATCGGATACGCTCAATACCAGAAAACCTTCTTTCAACGACAGATTAACGGTAATGCTTCCTTCCTTGGTATATTTGAACGAGTTGGACAAAAGGTTATTCAATATAATTTCAATGTATTTTGCATCGGCAAGGACTTCTGTACCGTCCAGGTCGGATACAAGATTATATGACAGCGATTTGTGCTTAGCAAGTTTCTCATAGAAGGAGAAGCATTCCTTTACTATGGAATATATGTTGCTCCTTTCCACTCTCAGCTTGAACACACCAAGCTCGGCACGTCTGTAGTCCATCAGCTGATTAACCATATGCAGCAGACGTGTAGTATTTCTCTCCACAAAACCAAGCTGCTCCTTCATCCATCTGTCCGTGGTACGCAACTTCATTTCCTGCACAGGGGCCATGATAAGAGTAAGCGGAGTGCGCAATTCATGGGATATGTTTATGAAGAAACGCATCTTCATCTGGTTTATCTCTTCCTGATGTATTTTCTCCTTATGCTCCAGCTCAAGTTGTGCCTGCATCTGTTTTTTAATCCAGAAATACCTCAAGACAAGAGATATGACAATCACTACCAGAATAAATATAAGCATGCGTGCCCACCAGGTTTCATACCATACAGGCAGTATTCTGATGTAAAGCGTTTCAGGATTGTTGTTCCATTTTCCGTCATTATTGGCCGAACGGACCTTGAAGCAATACTCTCCGTGAGGAAGATTTATATAGGAAACAGAACGGTTGGAGTGCACCTGGGTCCAGTTTTCGTCATATCCCTCAAGTTTGTATGAGAACGTGTTATGCTGTCCTGCCAGATAATTTGACACAACGAACTTAAGAGTAAATGAGCGATGAGAATTGTCAAGCGTGATACTGTCCGTATCGGAAATATGTTTCTTCAATATTCCTGTATCATCGCCCGGACGTACCTCTCTGTCGTACAGCATCAGCTTTGTTATCACCGGACTCGGAGAATAAGGATTGTCTATAAGAAGTTCCGGACGGAATGTCGTTATTCCGTTTATACCTCCGAAATAAAGCTGTCCGTCGGACGTACGGCAATGTGAATACGAATTAAACTGGTTGCTCTGTATGCCATCGTCTATCGTAAAGTTTCTGAACTTATCGTTCAGTGGGCTGTAACAGCTGAGTCCCATATTCGTGCTGACCCAAATATTGCTGAAAGAATCTTCCTCTATGCCGTAAACCACGTTGTTAGGCAATCCGTCAGCATCCGAAAGATGGATAAATTCTCCCTTCTTGGCATCTATGCAATAAAGCCCCATCCTTGTACCTATCCATATACGTCCATCTCCGGCCTGGTATATACATTGGGCAGTCTTTATATTACCGATACCTTTTATCCCGAACGATGTTTTTTTGAGTTTACCGTCTTCCACCGAATATTTCAGCATCTCGTCGTCAAGAGCTATCCAAAGACAACCGGAAGTATCCTTATACATTGCATATATTGCCTTTCCGAACACGGAAGCATCTGTTTCGGGAGTAAAAGAACCGTCAGCGGTATTATAAACAAATAAACCGTTAAGAGTGCCAAGCCACAAAGTCTTGCTGTCGCGAGGCAATATTACATATATACTGTTGGAAGGCGAGTTTATCTCGCTTATATATCTGTGTCTTATGCTACCCGTCCTGCGGTCTATTTCCTTCATTCCGCCTGCATGAGTACCCACATATACCTTGTCTGAAGCCTCATCAATATATACGGATTTCACATTATTTGACTCACGTGATATACCATCATCACCTGAATCGAACAAATAAAACCTGAAAGTACCATCCGCAGGGTTATAACAGTTAAGTCCGCCATCATTTGTACCTATCCACAGCCTCGACTTCTCATCCTCGACTATGCAGCTCACCACATTGTCGCTCAATGAATTCTTGTAAGGTTCATGCCTGATGTTCCTGAACCTGTTCTTCAAAGGATGATAGTAATTAAGACCGCCGAAGAATGTTCCAAGCCACATTCCTCCCTGGTTATCCTTGTATATGCATCTAACAGAACGCTGACTGAGGCTTTCCGGGTCTGTCTGGTCATTGGTGTAGGTTATGAAAGAATCGCTGGACTTCACATATATGTTAAGGTCATTGAATGTTCCGACCCACAGTCTTCCGTTTGAATCTTTCGCCAGAGAGCGTATATAGTCGGAACTTATGCTCCCCTTTTTCCCGTCATGACGATAATGTGCCATATCTCCGCTACGGACATCAAGCACAACCAGACCGCTTCCTTCTGTTCCTATCCACAGTTCATACAGATTCATTATCAACATGGTCTGTATTTTAGATCCTAATTTATACGATGAAGACAATACCATTTTATTAGTATCATACGAATAAGCCAGGATTTCTCCATCAAGGCAACCTACATATATAGAATTATTTACCTTATATAGACATGATACATTCTTATCTGCAAGTCCGGCAGGCAGCATAGTGTCAGAATAGGTCGAAGAGGAAACATCAAGCACCAAAAGTTTATTTCCCGAATTGACCATATATTTACCGTCGGACAGTTCGACAATGTCAGTCACAAGTACATTCTTTCTGTCCTTAATAAGGAAATTCACAAAACTGTCGGTAGCCCTGTCGTAATACGAAACTCCCTTGTCGGTTCCGACAAACACACGGCCTTTGCTGTCGGTCATTACGCATCTGGCTATATCGCCGGCGATGGATGTTGAATCCTGTTCTTTATGACGGTATATAGTGAATTCATAACCGTCATACCTGTTTACGCCATCATACGTGGCAAACCACATATTGTCGGCCTTATCCTGGGTAATGGAAAAAACCGTGCTCTGCGAAAGTCCTTCGTTTATGGATATATGCGAGAATGTTATGTCTTCAGTATTGAAAGCCATAACACTGCCGCAAAACGTAAATATGAATATGTTTAACAGAATAAAAATGTATCTTGATAACCTCATTGCGCAATTGTGTTTCCAAAGTATAATTAAGCCTGAACCATAGAAGATTTATTTCACTGCATCTTTCTTCCCTTCATCAGCAGATGCAGATTCCTTGACGGACTCTTCTATTCCGTTCACTCCATCCTTGAAGCTTTTAACACCCTTGCCCAATCCTTTCATAAGTTCCGGTATCTTCTTACCTCCGAACAATAACAGGACTACCAATGCAATAAAAAGTATCTCCTGGGTTCCGATGCCCAATAATAACAATGTGTACATAACTATTATTTTTTAATGATTACAAATATACAAAAATATTAGACTAATTTACATTGCAAATGTAATTATTATGTATTTCACGCTAATACACAAATGTTTAAATAAAGCCGATTCATGTATAATGGACAATTTTAAAATCTTATTCAACAGTTTTGATATATTTCAGCACCAAATCAAAGTCATTTAGCATTTTTGAGAAAGTATAATGCAGATACAAATGCTAAATTTGCGGATATAACAAGCTAATCACTTACAACCATGAAAAGAAGAAGCATCATCATGCTGTTAGGCTTACAGCTCTTTTTGGGAATAGGCTTATCGGCACAGACAAAAAGCACCGTGGAATGGCGCGAAGTAAATGGTGTGGAAATCCCTGTTCCACCATCCGAACATCCGAGATTGTATTTACGTTCGTCCGATATCCCTGAACTTAAACAGAGATTGAAGAACCCGGAAATAGCAAAAACAATAAAGAAAATGGAGAAACTGAGTAAAAACAGGACTCCTGAAGAAGAGGCTAAGGCTCCGGCAAAATCCGGGTTCAGATATTATGCGGAAATGCGAGGCGTAACAAGCCGGGTACAGCTTGATGCGTTGGACTATCTGGTAAACGGAGATAAATCTGTTGCCAGAAAGGCTATAACAGCCATGCTCGACACACTGCATAACACAAACTACGGACATAAAGGCGACCTGTCAAGAGCCAGCGGCTCAATGCTTATGTGCGGCGCAATGGTTTACGACTGGTGCTACGACCAGATGAAAGATTCTGAAAAGAAGGCATACATAAACGAGTTTGTCAGAATAGCCAAGACCATGGAATGCGGCTATCCCCCAAAGAATACAGAACCTATAGC
>CALUJF010000003.1 GCA_944320855.1 uncultured Phocaeicola sp. | reverse complement strand
CCCGTTAGGGATAAGTATAATAGAGTCAACTTGAATCAGTGGTAATGACATGATAACAGTCAACCAAAATCAGGAAAGGACATTTTCAAATGCTGTTCGAAGAGTGTTCAAACGCTATTTAAAACAGCGTTTTAAAACTTCAATCACTTCAGAATTTAAAGCGGTAGCTCGCTCCTGCCCTCACCCATATACCGGGCTGCGGGATATTGCCATGGTCATAGTATGTCTTGTTCAAAAGATTGTTCCCCTCCACATAGACCTTGTACCGCGGCGCATTCCATGATAGCCGCGCATCGACTAATGAATAGGGCTCGTATGGCACCATGACGTTACCTTTTTGGTAATTGCCCATGCGGTCTTGCCAGCGGTAAGACAAATTCATCTCAAGCAATCTCCAGATTTGGAAATTTGCCTGTGCCACAAACTTATGCCTTAGATACTCCAAAGCGTACTTGGACTGCAGGTCAGGTGTAGTTTCCTTGTCCTGGCTGATATAGCTGTAAGATACGGCAGCCGAGCGCAAGAAAACGTCATGCCGCACAAGTTCGCTTATATCCACTAAAACGGATGTTTCAACACCCATGGTATTTATGACGGCATGATTTACCGACTGCCATGGAGCGTCATCGCCTTGCGATATATCCTTTATCCAGTCTATCATATCCGTTCCGTGATAACGGTACAAGCTCAGAGTACCACGTATTCCCGGACGAAGATACTTCACTCCCACTTCCACTGCCTGCATTTCCTCAGGTTTCAGATACTTGTCGGCTTTATGACCTCCAACGGAATAATACAGCTCTGTAAAAGTAGGCATACGCAATGAGGTATTGTAAGAGGCATAAACCTTCCAATCGCGCGCAAACTGATAGCTGGCATCAACACCCGGATAGAAACGGTACTTCATTTCATTTCCGGTGTTCTTTACGGCTATCACTCCCGCTGAAAGAGTGAAACTCCTCAACACGATATTATGTTCCAGATGAAAACTCAGATTGGTCCTGTTAAGTCCGAGAGTAAAATCGGCATCAGCACCGGGAACTTTTACCGGAGAATTGAGCGGTTCTCCGAGCGATGTACTCCTTACACCTTCATTTCTGAACTCCGCCCCGAATGCCGTCTTTCCGAGGAATGTCTGGATGTGGTTGTTTAGATTTACACCATATACATCGGTCTGATGATAATTGAAAGGAGATTTTTCCGGCATTCCACGATAAAATTCAAATCTGTCGTCCGAACGGTTCCAATAGACAGACGGCTTGAAATGATAGACATCACCCTTGGTTTCCGCCTGAACAGCAGTGTAATACTTCCTTACGTGCTCGAACTGCTCGTCGGAAAGATTACTGTAGAAAGTGTTCGCACCATAATCCTTGTTTGTGAAACCTGCATGCCAGCGCACATCCACCTGGTCGTTCTCATATCGTCCCTGATAGAAGAGCCTTGCATACTTGAAATCAGCATTAAGATTTCCTGCCTTGCTACGACTGAATCCGTCACTACGGCTGTAACTGCCAGAGACCTGGTTACTCAAACCATTCTTCACATGGCTTACCATAGCTCCACCCTTGAAATAGCCATAAGAACCGCCGTCGGCAAACACCTCTGCCCCGCTGTCCTTTGCAGTACGCGTAACGATATTGATGGCTCCCACCAGCGATGATGTGCCATACACACGTCCTGCAGGTCCTTCCAGAACCTCGATACGTTCTATTTCACTTAATTCAACAGGAAAATCGGCCGCGTTATGGCCAGTTTGTGGGTCGCAGATGTTTATTCCGTTCAGAAGGATAGTAATTTGGTCGAACGTTCCCCCACGAATACTTATGTCCGTTTGTACTCCCATGTCACCGCGCTGTCGGACATCAACACCGGCGGCATACTTTAACAAGTCGTTAATACTCTGTACAGGGGCGGCGGCAATAGCCTCGCGGTCGAGTACAGTCACGATTCGTGCTGCCTGGCTCACTGTGAGCGGCACACGGCTGCCGGTTACCTCCACTTCCTCCAGCTCATACATTTTCTCGCCTGCATTGTTGTTCCAGGCAGTCTGGGCTGATACGCCCGAAACAGGTGCTGATGCCAGCATGGCTACTGTCATCACCCCGATACTTACCGGAGATTTCAATGTGGAGAACACTGCATACGAGCGGTTGGAATAGCGTCTGAAACGCATAGTCCGGCTGCTTTTCTGAATGTTTTCTTTCATTGGTTAATAATTAAATTGATTAAAAATGCGGGGCAAAGATACAAAAGTTTAGATAGAAAACAATAGATGGCAATAGAGCAAGTATATTTCGATAAGACTTGATTAATAAATGGAATTACACTATATTTGCACAAATAAGTATGGAAAAATGTAATTTATAACACAAATCCATACTTAATAATGTAATCACATTAAATATGGAAATAAAAAGAGACCTTACAGACCGCCTTATCGAATGGAAAAACCAATCCAATCGAAAGCCTATTTTATTGCAAGGAGCAAGACAAATAGGCAAGTCCTGGCTTATGGAGAAATTCGGGAAAGAACATTTTGAATATTGGGTAAAATTCGATTTCGACAGAAATCCTGAACTGAAATCTATATTCCAGCAAAAGAAAGACCCTTCAAGATTAATCAAAGAACTCTCACTATACTGCGATTCACCTATAATCGCAGGAAAAACTCTTATAATCTTTGATGAGATACAGGAATGTGAAGAAGCCCTTAACAGTCTTAAGTATTTTTGTGAGGATACTCCAGAATTTCACATAATTGCAGCGGGTTCTCTTCTTGGAGTGGCAGTGCGCAAAAAAAGAATGAGTGTACCTGTAGGGAAAATAACCCCTATCAGGATGTACCCAATAAGTTTCAGGGAATTTTTACGGGCTTCCGACCCAAAAACTTTTGACTATGCAGAATCATTGGAAGAAATAGGACATTTGCCCGAGATAATTCTAAACAAGCTTAATATGGAATACAAAAGGTACAATATCTGCGGAGGTATGCCTGCAGCTACTGTAGCTTTATTGGAAAATCAGGGAATGAGTGTGTTGGAATCAGAACTACAGGGTATATTAGACTTGTATGAACTTGATTTCTCAAAATATGCAGACCCGTTACAGGTTACGAGAATCAGAGGACTATGGCATTCACTTCCTGCACAGCTTTCAAAGGAAAATAGAAAATTCATATATAGGATAATACGCTCAGGAGCACGATCTAAAGATTACGAGGATGCTTTGATGTGGCTGGAAGATGCAGGAATGATACACAAAGTAAAATGCATCAGTAAGCCCGGAATGCCTTTAAGTGCTTACGAGGAAGATGCATTCAAGATATATGCATGCGACTGCGGATTATTAAGACGTTTGGCAAAAGTTCCTGCAGACGTTATTCTTTCCGGAAATGCCGGATATACCGAATTTAAAGGTGCTATGGCTGAAAACATGGTATTACAATCATTGCTTACCCAAGAAATAGACGATGTAATGCATTATTGGAGTTCGGGTAATACTGCAGAAATAGAGTTTATAATACAGCATGGCAGCGATATTATACCTGTAGAAGTAAAAGCAGAAGGGAATATAGCAGGAAGAAGTCTTTCTGAATACACCAAAAAATATAATCCGAATATGCGTATTCGTTTTTCGTCGCTCAATTTACAGTATAACGGAGGATTATTAAGTTCACCTTCTCCATTATCGTGTTGGACCTCACGATTATTAAGCATGATAAAGATATAAACATGTTTGCAAAACGTTTTCAACAACCTGTGTATAGGCTGAAAGAATATGTATATCAACAAATTAACACCCATGTCGATTACTATCTCAACATAGTTATCAACATGGGTGTTAATTAATATATGTGTGTAAAAACTACCTCTGTTTCACTTTCACATCCTTCACACGAAGAGGTATTATTTCTTTTTCAACTCCTCGGCAGGAACTATACGGTAGAGCTTGTCGCTCGGGCGGATTCTGTCAGGTACCTTGAACGATACGTGAACACCTTTCTTCACTACATCTACCGGTTTGAGAGCTACACGCGCTTCTTCCAGGTCCAAATACATTGCTCCGGTAGTAGGACCGGTGATGAGAAGTTTGTCGCCAACCTTGATTTCAGTAGCCTCGATAAGAAACTCGGCAACACCGATATTTGAGAAGTATTTTATACCGCGACCGGCATATACCTTTCTTTCTGTTGCTTCAGAACCGTAGTTACGGCTCCACTCGCCAAGACGCTGTCCCAGATAGTATCCGTTCCAGAAGCCGCGATTGAACACTGTCTTAAGGCGTGTATCCCAGTCGGCTTTCTTTTCTTCGGTAAATGTACCGTCAAGATATGACTGGATAGCTTCCTTATAGCATTCCACTACTGTACGCACATACTCTGGTCCGCGTGCACGTCCTTCTATCTTGAACACACGTACGCCGGCTTCTATCATCTCGTCCATGAAATGTATAGTCTTAAGGTCCTTAGGCGACATGATGTACTGGTTGTCAACTTCCAGTTCTATATCGCTTTCCTTGTCCTTTACTATATATGAACGGCGGCACACCTGCATACATGCGCCACGATTGGCAGAAGCATTCAGCTCGTTAAGGCTGAGATAGCATTTTCCTGATACGGCCATACACAAGGCTCCGTGGCAGAACATCTCTATTCTCACTTTCTCGCCCATCGGACCCGTGATGTTCTGTTCCTGGATGGCATCGTATATCTTGCGCACCTGCTTCAGATTGAGTTCGCGAGCCAATACCACTACATCGGCAAAACGCGAATAGAACTTCAGAGCTTCGGCATTGCTGATGTTGAGCTGTGTAGAGAGATGGACTTCCTGACCTACCTCGTTACAGTATGCCATGACAGACACATCGGCTGCTATTACAGCACTGATACCGGCCTCCTTGGCTGCATCTACAATCTTGCGCATCAGCTCTATGTCCTCGTCATAAATTATAGTGTTTATGGTGAGGTAGCTTTTCACTCCATGCTCATCGCAAAGGGCTGCAATCTCACGCAAATCGTCGATAGTGAACGTGCTTGCCGAACGGGCACGCATGTTAAGGCTTTCAATACCGAAATAGATGGAATCCGCTCCGGCATTAATGGCTGCTGCCAATGACTCGCGCGAGCCTACAGGCGCCATTATCTCGAAATCTTTAATTGAATAATTCATTTATTTATATTTCATTGATTTACGGCAGCAAAGGTACGAAAAATATTCCATTACATATAGATATACATGATGTAACTGAATATTCTTACGAGAACTTGAATTTTAATATTATATTTGTGACTATAATTTGAAAAACGGAAATATTATGAAAAAACGGAAACTTCTTTTACCATTATTAGCGGCAATAGCTTTTATATGCCAACCTTCTTTTGTGGTAGCAAAAAAAGAAACGAAAGCACTGAAACCAAGAATAGTCGTACTGACGGACATCGCTCCCGTGAATGTGGAGCCTGACGATATGGAATCTGCCATAAGACTTCTGTCGCATGCTGATCTTTTTGAGATTGAGGCTATCATAACCACAAGCGGATGGAACAGCAGCGGAGGGAAATATCCGAAAGGATGGATGGACAGCCTGAAAACCGTTATCAACGCATACGAAAAGGATGTTCCTAATCTGATGAAACGTTCACAACAGGATGGATTTCTAAGCATTGAAGAAGAATCAGGAGAACAATCAATAGGATACTGGCCCAGTCCGGACTATCTGAGAAGCCGTATCATGATGGGGAGTCTGGATTTCGGATATAAATCATTGGGTAAGGATAACAACTCTGAAGGCAGCGATTTCATAATCAAATTAGTAGACGAGAAAGACGAACGACCTCTGTTCATAGGATTGTGGGGCGGCGGGAACACCATAGCACAGGCTATATGGAAAATAAAACAGGAAAGAAGCGAGGCCGAACTGGAGAAGTTCCTGAAGAAGGTTTATATTTACGCCATAACGGACCAGGATGTGGCATGGGGCGACAGAGGCAAATACACACTAAGCTCGCATTACTGGCTGAGAAAAGAATTCGGCGATAAAATCAATTTCATATGGGATGAAAGTGCATGGCTGTCACAGTGTAGTTTAGGTGCAGGCAACTGGAATGAATATGCCGGACATATTCAGGGACACGGAAATATGGGTAAGATTTATCCTAAAAACAAATACGGAGTGGAGGGCGACACTCCATCATTCCTGCATGTTCTGCCAAACGGGCTAAACAACCCTACAGTAGCCAGCCAAACCGGATGGGGAGGATACTTCGTCTGGGACAAGACTCTTGACAATGAAACCTATTGCTACACCAATGCTTCAAAAGAGTCTAAAGCAATCTCACAGAAATATGAAAAATACTTCTACGATGCCGCTTTCAATAATTTTGCAGCAAGAATGGACTGGGCAAAAGACGGAAAGGGTAACAGAAATCCAGTAGTTATCATAAACGGGAAGAAAGGACTTGAAGCTGTATCAATCAAGACAAAAGCAGGAAAAACGGTGAGGCTCAACGCTTCGGGAACATACGACCCGGACGGAGATAAACTGACATATAAATGGTGGTATATGCCTGAAGCGGGCAACTACAATGGAAATATTGAAATACGAAATGCCGACAAAACAGTTTCAGAAGTCAGAATCCCCACTGATGCAGAAGGTAAAACGATGCATATTATCTGCGAAGTGACCGACAACGGCGTACATAACCTTAAAGGCTACAGAAGAATAATCATAAATGCAAGATAGAAATTTTCAAGACATTTCTTGGTGCCGACTATAGTCAGCAGTGCTGCCCACTATAGTCGACAGCTCTGCTGACTACAGTGGGCAATGAAAAATATATAGTATAAAATCAATATGCAAAAGTACCTTCTATGTGATTAAGAATGGAATTCAGTTCGTCAAGCGTTTCTGCCCTGAGCATGGCTATACGTGTTTCCTTGAAGTTAGGAATCCCTTTGAACAGCGGTGATGCGGCAAGGTGACGGCGTACATGCAGGATTCCGCGACGTTCGTCAAGCAGATTTACACTGTCCTGCACTTCACGACGCAATACATTCATCTTCCATCCGAAATCAAGTCCTGTGAGTTCCTCTCCTGTCTGCAGATAGTGTTTCACTTCCTTGAATATCCACGGGCGACCGAAACTGGCACGGCCTATCATTATGGCATCAACGCCATATCTGTCGAAACATTCCTTTGCCCGCTGCGGAGTGGTTACATCGCCATTTCCTATGATAGGAATACGCATACGCGGATTGTTCTTTACCTCGCCTATAAGAGTCCAATCTGCTTCACCTGTGTACATCTGCGCACGTGTACGGCCGTGAATGGTAAGAGCCTCAATACCGCAATCCTGAAGCTGTTCGGCAAGTTCAACTATAATTTTATGCTCCGAATCCCATCCCAAACGTGTTTTCACCGTAACAGGTATCTTAACAGCATCTACCACAGCTTTTGTTATCTCAAGCATTTTAGGTACATTCTGCAACATGCCCGAACCGGCTCCCTTGCCGGCTACACGCTTGACAGGACATCCGAAGTTCAAATCCAGTATATCAGGTTTTGCCTGCTCTACTATCTTTGCTGCCTCAACCATGGTTTCTGTGTCCTTACCGTAAATCTGTATGGCAACGGGGCGTTCCTTCTCGCTGATATTCAGCTTAAGCATGGTTTTGCCAACCGAACGAATCAAGGCATCGCTGGAAACGAACTCGGTATATACCATATCGGCTCCAAACTCCTTACAAAGGAGGCGAAACGCAGGGTCTGTAACATCTTCCATAGGAGCCAGAAGCACAGGCTGTTCTCCCAAATCTATATTTCTAATCTTCATAAAATGCGTTTTATATTAATTTATACCCAACCTTCTTTCTTATACCAGCTTATTGTTTCCTTTACTCCACGCTCCAGATTATACTCGGGCTTATACCCTAATTCATCTATCAGAGGCTGAATATCACATCTCCAGTTGCGCTGCTTCATAATCTTGTATTTATCTCTGTTCAAGGTACTTGTCTTTCCTACGAGGCGGGAACATGTTTCTGCCACGAAAGATATCACCTTCAGCAATGGCAACGGACATACGAAACGTATCATCCACGGATTGCCAAGTTCCTTGCGTATCAGGTCGGAAAAAGTACTGCTGTTATAGACCTCGCCATCGCTTACAAAATATGAACGGTACTTCACATCCTTCTTAATAGCCAGATAGACGGCCTGAACCAAATCATTGACATATACGAATGTTATGTCCTGTCTTTTGAATCCGGCTGCAAAGTCCACATGATTGCTTATGGACTTGACCATAAGGAAGTAATCCTTCTCGCGAGGGCCGTAAACTCCGGTTGGACGGAATATGACGTACGGAAAATTCTTCAATCCCTGAAGATATTCCTCTGTCTTGAGCTTGCTCACTCCGTAAGCCGTGTTCGGAACAGGAGTGTCCGTTTCGCAAATCGAGGAATAATCCTTCTCGCGTATCGGTCCGCAAATGCTGAGGGAACTTATGAAGATAAAGTTCTTCGGAGTCATGCCAAGTTTCACAAGAGTCTCGATGAAATGGCGTGTAGCCCAATAGTTGCCAATCTCAAAACCGGCCTTGTCTATACATTTGGTGACACCGGCACAATGGATGATATAATCCCATCCGCCGTGCTCCTCCTTATGCTTGAGCAACTGCGATGCAAGCTTGTCCGAATCAGTAAAATCAAGTTCCGCAAAACGTATCCGCCCATCCTGCAAATACTTTCTGCTACTGCTTCTGCGCACTCCTGCCCATACCTGCATTCCTTCGGCAAGACCTCCTTCGACCAGAAAACTGCCAATAAATCCGCTGGCTCCTGTTACTAATATTTTGTAATCCATCACTTTCCGTATTATGAAAGCACAAAGATAGTGCAAACCGAGTGAAGCACAAAGTGAAAACTAAGTTTTCAGACATTTGGAACTGAAGTGCAGACTATATTACTTTAAATCCATAACAGGACAATCGGACTTTACTATTGTTTAATTGCATCTTTTAGTTTTTGTAAGTATATTTGCGTATATAACATTCTGCTGATTAAGCTATACGGTTGCACGGATTATATCACAAAAGAAGCAGAAGTAATAAGAAATGTTATAAAATAAATGGGATATGGAACAAGGAGAAATAATATTATACCAACCGGACGAAACAACCAGGTTGGAGGTCAGAATGGAAAATGAAACAGTCTGGTTAAACCGCCAACAATTATCTGAATTATTTGGTCGTGACATAAAAACAATCGGTAAACATATCAATAATGCCTTAAAAGAAGAATTAAAAGATATGGCAACTGTCGCAAAATTTGCGACAGTTCAAAAAGAAGGTGATAGATGCGTTACTCGACAAGTTGAATATTACAATCTTGATTTAATTCTTTCTGTCGGATATAGGGTAAAAAGCTACAGAGGAGTTCAGTTTAGAAGATGGGCAAATGGAGTATTGAAAGATTATCTGTTAAAAGGATATTCCGTCAATCAACGCCTTAATGATATGGGGAAAGAGCTTACAAGAATAAAAGAAACTTTGTCTGAACATTCGAGAAAGATTGATTTCTTTGTCCGTACATCATTGCCGCCTGTAGAAGGTATCTTCTTCGACGGACAGATATTCGATGCCTACAAATTTGCAACCGACCTTATTAAATCTGCCCAAAAATCTCTTCTGCTGATAGACAACTATATAGATGAATCAGTTTTACTTATGTTGAGTAAACGCAATCCTGGTGTGTCTGCCACCATCTATACACAAAAGATAACAAAACAGCTGCAGCTTGACCTTGACAAACACAACGACCAATACCCCCATGTCAATATAAGAACTTACCGTAACAGCCATGACCGTTTTCTGATAATTGACGATAAAGAAGTATATCATATCGGCGCTTCCATGAAAGACTTGGGCAAGAAAATGTTTGCATTCTCAAAGCTGGAGATTGAACCAAATGTAATAACCGAAAAGCTATAATATTACATATATAGTTCAGAAAATAAGAAACTGTGGCACTTTTACAGGTTCACAAGAAAATAAATAAGACTATTATATCTTTATTCCATTTATTTTGCTTACTTTGTAGAAACTAACAAATAGAGGAATAGCTATGGCTAAAAATAAAAAAGAAAAAAAAGGCGGAAAGAGAATGAAGAAAAAAGAGATGTCGGAACTCATCATAAACTATTTCCGCAACAAACCGACTGAGGCTATAAGTCTTAAGCAATTATTCCTGGGACTGAAACTAACAACACATCCTACAAAAATGCTATGTACCGACATAGTGAAGGATATGGCAGAAGACAACTTCCTGATTGAAACAGAAAAGGGAAGATGGAAACTGAATGACAGAGGTCAGATTATGACCGGTACTTTCGTAAGAAAAAGTAACGGCAAGAACTCGTTTATACCAGATGATGGCGGAGAACCTATCTTTATTGCTGAAAGGAACTCGGCCCACGCCATGAACAATGACAAGGTGAAGATTTCTCTCTGTGCAAAATGCAAGAAACAGAAGATAGAAGGACAAGTGATAGAAATACTTGACAGAGCCAAAGCAACTTTTGTGGGTACTCTGAAGGTTTCGAAAAACTATGCTTTCCTCATCACAGAAACAAGCACACTTGCCAACGATATCTTTATACCTAAAGAAAAACTTAAAGGAGCAAAGAATGGCGATAAGGCTGTAGTGAAAATTACAGAATGGCCTGACGAAGCGAAAAACCCTTTCGGAGAGGTTATAGATGTGCTTGGACAGGCAGGCGACAACAACACTGAGATGCACGCCATACTGGCTGAATACGGACTGCCATATACTTATCCACAGTCTGTAGAAGCTGCAGCCGAAAAGCTCTCGGCAGAAATCACAAAAGAGGATTATGCCGAACGCGAGGACTTCCGCGGTATCACCACATTTACTATCGACCCTAAGGATGCGAAGGACTTCGACGACGCGCTCTCTATCAGACAACTGAAACCGGGACTTTGGGAGGTAGGTGTACATATCGCCGATGTTTCACATTATGTCAAGGAAGGCAGCATCATAGACAAGGAAGCACTGAAACGTGCCACATCCGTTTATCTTGTGGACCGTACGATACCTATGTTGCCGGAACGTCTTTGTAACTTCATCTGCTCACTGCGTCCTAACGAAGAGAAACTGGCTTATTCAGTGATATTCGACATGAACGAAAAGGCTGAAGTCAAGAACTACCGTATCAGACATACAGTGATAAAATCGGACAGACGTTTCACATACGAAGAAGCTCAGAATATTATAGAAACCGGTGAAGGTGAATTCAAGGAAGAAGTGCTCGAACTGAACAAGCTTGCTCAGATACTCCGCGAAAAACGTCTTGCTGCAGGAGCTATCGACTTTGACCGTTGCGAGGTAAGATTCGAGATAGACGAAAAAGGAAAACCTTTGAGCGTTTATTTCAAGCAATCGAAGGAAGCAAACAAGCTGATAGAAGAATTTATGCTTTTAGCAAACCGCACCGTAGCGGAACATATAGGAAAAGTGCCTAAGAACAAAAAGGCAAAGGTATTCCCATACCGTATCCACGACCTGCCGGACCCTGACAAGCTGGATAACCTTAATCAGTTTATCGCACGTTTCGGATATAAAATCCGTACAAGCGGAACAAAGACTGAGGTATCAAAGTCTATCAACCGTCTGTTAAGGGACGTAAACGGAAAGGGCGAACAGAACTTAGTGGAAACAGTATCTTTGCGCTCAATGCAGAAAGCAAGGTATTCTATCCACAATATCGGCCACTATGGTCTGGCATTCGACTATTATACTCATTTCACTTCGCCTATACGCCGTTACCCGGACCTTATGGTTCACCGTCTGCTGACACGCTATCTGGATGGAGGACGTAGTGCACAGGCCGACAAGTATGAGAGCATGTGCGAACACAGCTCGGCCATGGAACAGACAGCGGCAAGCGCAGAACGCGCATCCATCAAATACAAGCAGGTGGAATTCATGAGCGAGCATATCGGAACCGCTTACGATGGAGTAATCTCCGGAGTAACTGAATGGGGTATCTATGTCGAGATAAACGAAAACAAATGTGAGGGTATGATAGCAATGCGCGACCTGGGTAATGACTATTATGAGTTCGACGAAAAAAACTATTGCCTTATCGGCAGACGCTATCATCAGAAATTCAGCCTTGGTGATACTATAAAGATAAAAGTGGCACGCGCAAATCTGGAAAAGAAACAGTTGGATTTCGTTTTGGCGGAATAAAATTACTATAAACAAAAAAGTCAGAGAAAATCTCTGACTTTTTTGTTTTATAATAAATACTCGCAAAGTTTCTGTACCGCCCTCGCGCGATGACTAATCTTATTCTTCTCATCATTGCCCATCTCGGCAAATGTTTCCGAATAGCCGTCAGGCATGAATACAGGGTCATAACCGAAACCGGCTCCTCCCTTTCTCTCACGGATTATGCTTCCGTTTACTATTCCTTCGAAAAAATGTTCCTTACCGCCTTCAATCAGACAGATAACAGTACGGAAACGTGCCTTACGGTTGTCCTTATCCAGCATTTCCGAAAGCAGCTTCTTCATGTTAGCTTCAGAGTCATGCCCCTCACCTCCGGCATATCTGGCAGAATAGATTCCCGGTGCACCGTTCAGAGCCTCAACCTCAAGACCTGTATCATCGGCAAAACAGTCAAGACCATAATTCTCATATATATACTGTGCCTTCAATGCAGCATTGCCCTGCAGAGTATCTGCTGTTTCAGGGATATCGGCATGACAGTCTATATCATTAAGGCTCAAAATCTCTACCTTATCGCCTAATATAGCACGGATTTCCTCCAGCTTATGTGCATTATTTGTTGCAAAAACCAGTTTTTTCATAATTACTTAACTTTCAATGGGTCAAAACCTTCACCGTAGACTCCTACAACGTTACTCTGTGATATAAATGCATTAGGGTCAATATCTTTCACCAATCGGAAAATATCAAGCGACTGGCTTTTCTTGGCAAGAACTACCACAACCTTGATATCCTGCTTGCTGTACCATCCCTTACCATCCAGAAGAGTCACTCCACGGTTTATCTGAGTAGAAATCCCTTCTGCTATTTCATCGTGTTTTCTTGAAAAGATAAGGAACTGTACTGACTGGCGGGCACTGTTTACCACATAGTCTATAACTATACTCATAATAAACAACACGCAGAAGCCAAATAAAACCCGCCTCCAGTCATGGAAAATAAAATAGCAGGAAGATATTATCACAATATCGCAATACATAATCATTCTTCCGAGAGTGACATCCTTGTACTTGTTTATAATCCATGCTATGATATCCGTACCGCCTGTACTGCCGTTATTACAGAACACCACTCCTATACCGAATCCAAGCAGACCTGCACCTATCACACATGCCATGAAGTCCTGTCCGGGGCCGAGCAATAGAGGAAGTTTACCGTCATCGCCCTCAAGAAGTCGCTGAAAGAACCATAAAAGGAATGTAAGAACAAGTATTGCATATATTGTCTTTATGCTGAATTTCGGTCCAAGTATCTTTAGCGCAAATCCCATCAGGATGGCATTTATTATAAAATAAGATACTTGTATCTCTATGCCTGTTACGTAATATATAATTGCACAGATACCTGTAGCGCCACCGGTTGTAATTTGATATGGAAGCATAAATGCTGCCCAACCGAAAGCATAACACATCAAGCCAAAAGTGATGGCCAGGTAATCCTTAGATTCCCGGCCAAGTTTCTTTATCAATGATATCTCCATTATCTAAAGATATTATAGAACAATGTTTACTATCTTCTTTGGAACGATAATCACCTTCTTAGGTGTCTTACCTTCAATCCATTTCTGAGACTGTTCGTCAGCGAGAACCGCAGACTGTATTGTGTTATTATCTGCATCAGCAGCAAACTCCATAGTGAAACGTGCCTTTCCGTTGAAAGAAATTGTATATTTCACTGTATCTTCTTTCAGATAATCTTCGTTGAATGCAGGCCACTGAGCATCACAAACCGATGTTGTGTTTCCGAGTGCTGCCCAAAGTTCTTCGGCCAAATGTGGAGCAAACGGAGCTATAACAACTACAAGGTCGCTCAAGACTGCTTTGTTGCGACATTTCAATGAAGTGAGTTCGTTTACACAAATCATGAATGCACTGATTGAAGTGTTGTAAGAGAATGTTTCAATATCTCCTGTAACCTTCTTTATCAGTTTATGTACAGCCTTAAGTTCTTCTTTTGTAGCTTCACCGTCCTGTGGGAGGAATTCATCATTACGGTTGTAGAACAGGCTCCACAATTTCTTCAAGAATCTGTGAACACCATCAATACCGTTAGTATCCCATGGCTTAGACTGTTCGATAGGGCCAAGGAACATTTCGTACATACGCAATGTATCGGCTCCGTAACGCTCAACAATCATATCAGGGTTTACTACGTTGTACATAGACTTACTCATCTTCTCTACTGCCCATCCGCATACATACTTGCCGTCTTCAAGGATAAATTCAGCATTGTTGTATTCAGGACGCCAGTTCTTGAATGCTTCAACATCGAGGATATCGTTTGATACGATATTTACATCGACATGAAGAGGAGTAACGTCATACTGTTCTTTCAATCCGAGAGAAACGAATGTGTTTGTATCCTTGATACGATATACGAAGTTGCTTCGTCCCTGAATCATACCCTGGTTTACAAGTTTCTGGAATGGTTCTTCCTTAACACTTACACCGAGGTCGAACAGGAACTTGTTCCAGAAACGTGAATATATCAGGTGACCTGTAGCATGTTCTGTACCACCTACATATAGGTCAACATTCTGCCAATATCTGTCTGCTTTCTCAGAAACGAGAGCCTTATCGTTGTGTGGGTCCATATAGCGCAGATAGTATGCACTTGAACCTGCAAAACCAGGCATAGTATTAAGTTCGAGAGGGAATACGTTTACATTGTCTATCTTAGAGTTTTCAACTACCTCGCCGGCATTTACATCCCAAGCCCATTTAGTGGCATGACCCAATGGAGGTTCGCCAGATTCAGTAGGAAGGAACTTGGCAACTTCTGGCAACTGCAAAGGCAATTTGCTTTCGTCAATCATATATGGCATACCGTCCTTGTAGTAAACAGGGAATGGCTCTCCCCAATAACGCTGACGTGAGAAGATAGCGTCACGCAGACGGAAGTTAACCTTTACACGTCCGAGGTTATGTTCCTTTACATATTTCTTTGTAGTAGCGATAGCTTCCTTGATAGTAAGACCGTTGAGGTTCAAATCGCAATATGGAGTCGCTCCGGCCTTTGGAGAATTGCAAACGATACCTTCCTTTGCATCGAAGCTTTCTTCGCTGACATCACATCCTTCAACCAGTGGTACGATAGGCAAGTTGAAATGTTTTGCAAAAGCATAATCGCGGCTGTCGTGAGCAGGAACGGCCATAATAGCACCTGTACCATAACCTGCAAGTACGTAATCGCTTATCCAGATAGGTACGGCCTCGCCTGTGAACGGATTTACCGCATACGAACCACTAAACACACCTGTCACGCGGCGGTCTGATATACGTTCGCGTTCAGTACGTTTCTTTGTACGGTCAAGGTAAGCCTCAACTTCAGCTTTCTGAGCCTCAGTGGTAAGCTGTGGAACAAGTTCGCTTTCAGGAGCAAGAACCATGAAAGTAACACCGAACATAGTATCCGCACGTGTTGTAAAGATAGTGAATTCCATGTCACTGTCTTTAACCTTGAAACGAACTTCAGCACCTTCAGAACGACCAATCCAGTTACGCTGTGTTTCTTTCAGAGAGTCTGTCCAATCAACAGTTTCAAGTCCGTCGAGCAATCTCTGTGCATATGCAGAAACTCTCAAGCACCACTGACGCATCTTCTTCTGCACTACAGGATGTCCTCCACGTTCAGAAACACCATCTACAACCTCATCGTTGGCCAATACAGTACCCAATGCAGGACACCAGTTCACCATAGTTTCGCCAAGATAAGCTATACGATAGTTCATCAGGATTTCCTGTTGCTCCTTTTCTGATTTAGCATTCCATTCTTCGGCAGTGAAACTCAATTCTTCGCTGCAAGCTACGTCAAGTCCTTCAGTTCCTTTTGTTTCAAAAGCCTTAACTAAGTTTTCGATAGGCTGAGCCTTACCGCATGAATTGCAATAATAACTGTTGAACATCTTCTGGAAAGCCCACTGCGTCCAGTGATAATAATCAGGTTCGCAAGTACGGACTTCGCGGTCCCAGTCAAAGCAGAAACCGATTTTGTCGAGCTGTTCACGATAGCGTGAGATGTTGGCAGCTGTAGTTACTGCAGGATGCTGACCTGTCTGGATTGCGTACTGTTCTGCAGGCAATCCGTAAGCATCGTAACCCATCGGGTTAAGAACGTTGAAACCCTGAAGTCGCTTGTAGCGGGCATATATATCGCTGGCGATATATCCCAGCGGGTGACCTACGTGAAGTCCTGCTCCCGACGGATAAGGGAACATGTTCAACACATAAAACTTCTTTTTTGATTCATCTTCCGTAACTTTGTAGGTCTTGTTTTCCACCCACTTCTGTTGCCATTTTTTTTCTATCTCCCTGAAATTATATTCCATAGCGATGTACTTTATATATTTGATTTTACGTTATTTATCCAATTTGCTTGCAAAGATACAATAAAAAAAATAAAGATACCCCAAAAGACAATAGAATGAAAGCAAAAAGCAGCAACAAGAGAAAAAGTATAATAACCCTTGTTGCTGCCTCTATATTATTTTAGTTTATTTTTATTTCTTAAAGTCAGCCCAGTCAGTCAGACGCATATCTCCCTTGTCGAGGAATACTTCATGCATACCCAATGCTGCTGACAAGCTGTGGCTGGTCTGTCCCTTGCTGGCTATCTTGAGGTAATCCCACAACAACTGCTTGTAGTCAGGATGAGCACAGTTCTCGATAACAGTCTTGGCACGTTCCATAGGACTCTTACCACGAAGGTCGGCAATACCCTGTTCTGTAATTATCACATTTACAGAATGTTCGCTGTGGTCCTGATGTGACACCATAGGAACAATAGAACTGATGCATCCACCCTTCGCCGTAGAAGGACAGGAGAAAATAGAGATATAGGCACTGCGCGTAAAGTCGCCGGAACCTCCGATACCGTTCATCATCTTTGTTCCGCAGATATGTGTAGAGTTTACATTACCGTAAATATCCGCTTCGATAGCCGTATTCATAGAGATAACTCCAAGACGGCGTACCACTTCCGGACAGTTTGAAATTTCAGAAGGACGCAACACAAGTTTGTCACGGAAGAAATCAATGTTATCGTAAATATCCTGCAGGCAGTCGTTTGTCACGCTCAACGAGCATGTACTTCCGAACTTAATTCTACCGGTTTTTACCAAGTCTATCACAGAATTCTGTATAACCTCAGTGTACATCTCGAATGCAGGCACATCAGGATTCTTGCCCAATGCGCTCAAAACTGCATTTGCTATATTACCTACACCGGACTGTAATGGCAGGAAAGTAGAAGGTATTGTACCCTTACGCAAATCGTTCACCAGGAAGTCTGCCACATTCTGACCAATCTTGTCAGTAATAGGGTCCGGATCATGGAATCCGCGAGCCTCATCAGGAATATTCACTTCCACCACCGCAGCAATCTTGGCCGGATCGACCTGAATATATGGTGTTCCGATACGGTCACTTGCATGTTCTATCATTATAGGACGACGATGTGGCGGACGCTCAAGCTCATAAATATCATGCATACCCATAAGACTGTTCTTGTTATGAGCAGCGTTAATCTCAACTATAACCTTATCTGCCAGACGGGCTACAGTAGGAGAGATTCCGACACCGGCAGTGAGATATATACGTCCGTCGGCCGTAAGTTCACATGCTTCCATTATGGCAACATTCACCTTACCCAAGAAACCTGAACGGATTCGTTGAGCCATTTGCGACAGATGTATGTCAGAGTATCTTACTTGTCCGTTGTTGCAAGCCTTGCGGAAATCGGCATTTGTAGTATATGGTGCTCTGAAATCGAGAGCGTTTGCACGTATCAGAACGCCGTCACATGAATCGCCGGTTGACGCACCCGTCAGCACACTTACCTTAAACTGTTCTCCACGCGCATGTTTGTCCTCTGCCATTTTAGCCAATTCGGCTGTAACAGCCTTAGGTGTTCCGGCAGGTGTAAAGCCGCTCAAACCAATAATATCTCCGTCTTTAATCAAACTTGCAGCGCTTGCCATTACTACCGCTACCATTACCACTGCCTTAAGAATTACATTTGTCTTCATAATCGTTATGTTTTTATTGTTATTATTAGTTTGAGTTATTCAGGCTTTCTTTGCCGAGCGCCTTCGGCTATATATAGTCAATTGCTGTGCCAAACTTATAAACAACTGAAAATCAACGATTATTTAAAACAAAGCTGTGTTCATTTCCGAACAACTGTCCGCGCAAAAGCGAACATTATAAAAAATGCAACTGCCGAAAAATATCTTTCGACAATAGCGTATTCAAAAACAGATTTGAAGTTATCTATTCTTTCGAATAGATAACTTCAACTTTAACTCCTGTGGAGCATTTTATGGCAGGAACCTCGACCGTAGTACATCTTTTATCTTTGTCATAAACATACGATACAGCAGTATTACCGTTCACCTTTACGGATACGGGTGCGGCAGTATCAAATATCCGCAACGTATATGAACGTACAGACACGCCACCCTTATAATTACCCCGACGTGCAGAAATAATATACTTACCTCTATTTCCATCAGCTATTTGTTTCAGAGCTGTTGTAGAGTACATAGTGGCATAATCACTATTATCTCCACTGTCTTCATATAAAGAACTTTCACCATCAGAACCGGCTACAATATTCAGGATTAGATTATCCGGACGTTCGGTAACATTCATTACAGTAGGAGGGTTGTAGGGTATGATAGCCCCTTGTCTGAAAAAATAGGGTATTTGCTCGTGTGTGAAATTCATAACCTTTTTACACGGTCCCTCAATAAGTTCATTGGTAGATACGCTCCACCATTTTCCTTCAGGAAACCAGATTTCCTTGGCACTGATACCATCAACAGCAGCTTCAGTGATAGGAGCTACAAGGATATCATCACCGAAAAAATACTCGTTCTCATAGACATAAGCTTCCTCACTATCCGGATATTCATAATACAGAGGACGGCAAACAGATATACCGGTATCATAAGCTTTACGGGCCATAGTGTAGAGATAGGGAAAAAGCGAGTAGCGAAGCCGTACCGCCTCAAGCATCGTCGGAAAATTATCAAACTTCCAAATTCGACGTTCTATGCGTGCATCGTTTGTCGCATGTGTACGGAAAATCGGTGTAAACACTCCGAATTGTATCCAACGAAGTACAAGTTCCGGATCATTTACAATACTCTCATCTGTGAATGCATGTCCGCCAAGATCGTGCCCCCAATAACCATACCCTACATTCGAAGCTGTAGCCGTAAAATAAGGTTGGAAGCCAAGAGTCTGAAAGTTTATAAGAGCATCGCCCGAAAAACCAATCTGATAACGATGGCTGCCCAAGCCTCCCCAACGGTGGAAAATTACAGGTCTGCGGTCTGTACGTTTTCTCGCCATATCGTTAAAGAATATATGATTGCACCAGAATGTTTCACTCAATCCGTAAGTATTATTGCTTGTAAGATGTTGCTGCCAGTCAATCCACCAGAAGTCAACTCCCTCACTTTCGTGATTACGGATGATATTTTTAAAGAATGATTTTGTAAAGTCCGTATAGTCAATACTCCAAGAGATATTATCTTTTTTGTCGTTAAGATACTTACCATTAAGTTCCGAGTTCATTGCCGCGAAATAGACAGGCGATTCATTCTTGTTTATACCGTCGGCAGGATGAAGATTAAGGGCAATCTTAAAATTATTATCATGGATATCCCGGAGCAAGCCCTTAGGATTCGGAATCAGATTGGTATTCCACGACCATCCTGTCCAACCACCTTTATCTCCGGATTGTCCATTTCCTACGTTCCAGTGCCAATCCATATCCAGAATCATTACATCGGCAGGAATCTTATTATCCTTGATTTCAGACATAATCCGGCGGTAGTCATCTGCCGAATAAGCAGAGTATTTGCTATACCAATATCCGAATACATAATCGGGCGGCAATGGTATCTTACCCGCAATTTTAGTGTAGTCGGAAATAGCTTTCTTATAATCATTACCATAACCCAGATAATAGATGTCAAGAGCATCCGTATCGGAGCGTTCCGCCCACCAGTCAAACCCCATATCCGCATTGGGCCGGAGAGCATAAGAACGCCCACCGTCAGAGCGTATGGCAGCCCATGAATCGTCTATGACAGCCCATCCGGAACGTGATATCAATCCGTTCTCCATTTCGGAACGCTTATTATCTCCATTACTTCCGTCAAGAGTGCGGCAGGTACCTTTAAGATTCAACGAATCTGATTTACCGGGATACCACACAGACTCACATCCATTGTTATCGATAGTTATGGTCAGATTTTCAGGAGAGGCAGGAGTTGTCACCGGATTTGTACTTTTGCGATATTTCAACCTTACCTTATCGGTAACTATATACAAATACGTATTGTCTTCCCTCTTCCTGAAACGTGGCACCTTCAGCCTACGATTGGTTACGGTAAACGTAGCTTGGTCCTCAAATATACCTTTAGCACTGTATTCAATGCGAATCATTTCCGGTGTAAGAACAGTGAAGCGCGCTTTTCCGCAAATCACCACCGCTTCAGGATTGGCAACCGGATTATTATCGGACGCTGAAGTCTTTGCGGTTGCCAGCATTAGTAGGGCAACCAAACAAATAATTGTTTTCCCCTTTTTAAAATCCAAAAGAAACCCTTGCAACAAGGGTTTCTTTTGAGAAGAAGATTTCTTGAATCCATTCATTGGGCATTCAATGTTTCAATTAAAATATTATTTCAGATTCTTCACTCCTTTCATTGCAGCCTTATCCGTAACTTCCATGATACTGATAGCATAACCGCCACCCGGCGCTGCTTTCATTTTCAATACAGATTTGGCCGACACAATTCCTTTCCGAATGGTATAAGCTTGAGGATTAGTTCGATAATGGGCATCCTTACTGTCTTCATAGACAGTGGCAATATACTTCTTATCCTTATCAAGGAAGTCCAACTTCAATGCTGAAATATGACCGTCCTCGTTACTGGTGCAGCCTACAAACCAATTATCCGTTCCCTTAGCCTTACGGGCAACCACAATATAACGTCCCGGTTCGGCTTCAAGATAACGGCTTTCATCCCAATCTACCGCTACATCCTTGATGAACTGAAAAGCATCCATAAAACGTTCGTAATTCTCCGGAAGGTCGGCAGCCATTTGCAAAGGGCTATACATAGTGACATACAATGCCAGTTGACGCGCAAGGGTGGAGTTTACATGAGAATGACTGTTGGGATTCAATTTATTCATATCCATTTCGAAAATACCAGGGGTATAATCCATCGGGCCGCCTTGCAGACGAGTAAACGGAAGCACAGTGGTATGAAAAGGTTTGTTACCGGCAAAAGCCTCGTATTCCGTACCTCTGGCAGACTCATTACCAATCAGGTTTGGATACGTGCGGCAAAGTCCCGTAGGACGTACTGCCTCATGGGCATTAACCATGATACGATGCTTCGCAGCTTCAGTCACAGCATACAGATAATGATTATTAAGCCACTGTCCGTAATGATGTTCTCCACGGGGAATTATATTCCCCACATAACCACTCTTGACCGAGTTATATCCATATTTATTCATCAGCTGATAAGCCGCTTCCATATGCCGTTCGTAGTTACGTACAGAGGATGATGTTTCGTGGTGCATCATCAGTTTCACCCCTTTTGAATGAGCATATTCATTCAGCATTTTAATATCAAAATCGGGATAAGGAGTTTGGAAGTCGAAAACATAATCTTTAGAATTGCCAAACCAATCTTCCCAACCAATATTCCAGCCTTCCACCAATACTTGGTCGAAGCCATGTTCGGCGGCAAAATCAATATACTTCTTTACATTAGCATTGTTAGCCGGATGGACCCCGTTGGGTTTCACCCCGGTATAATCCGTTTCACCGAGTTTCACCGAAGGAATATCCCAAGTATACGCCCATGGCTTTCCACCGGCAATCATTTCCCACCACACACCGATGTACTTCACCGGCTTAATCCAAGAAGTATCTTCATATTTACAAGGCTCATTCAGGTTAAGAATAAGATTCGATGCCAATATCTTCCGTGCGTCGTCACTCACCATCACCGTACGCCAAGGAGTATGGCAAGGACTCTGCATATATGCTTTGTTTCCTACCGCATCCGGAGTCAGCCATGATTCGAATATTAAATTCTTATCATCCAGATTAAGATGCATACATGAATAATCAACCAACGCAGCCTCGTGCAAATTGATATAAAGTCCTTCGGCCGTTTTCATCTGAAGGGAAGTCTGCACACCGGTAGGCGAGAAAACAGTCTGCGAAGCATTACCGCTGACAGCGCCTTGCAGCAACCCGCGGATTTCGGAAAGTTTAGACTCCGTATAATCATATTCTTGTGTATCATAATCTCCCGGAATCCACCATGCAGTATGGTCACCGCTCATGGCAAACTGCGAATGTTCCTCCTTGACAACGAAATAGACCAAATTCCTCTGCTGAGGGAATTCGTAACGAAAGCCTATCCCATCGTCGTACACGCGGAAACGAAGATTCATAAAACGGCCGGTCGATGTTTGCTTCAGTTCCACCAGCAGTTCGTTATAATGATTACGTATATCCTTATTCTCTCCCCACACCGGTTGCCAAGTTTCATCGAACGAAGATGTAGAGGTATTTACTACTTCAAACCCCTCCTGCAAGCTTTCCTGCCCGTTCAGTTCAAGACCCAAGGTACTGGGATTGATAACCTGAGATTTCTTGTATTGTAAAGAATAAGAGGGTTTGCCTTTTTCTTGCAGTTCAAAAGAAAGATGGACATTATTGTCCGGAGAAACCTGTTGGTAAACCTTGGTAGCATTCTGCGCTTGCACCGTCAGTGCCATAAACAACGCACAAGTTACCAATACTATCATTTGAAAAGTTTGTTTCATATTCAAAAGTACCTGTTTAAGTAAATAATAAATAAATCTGTATGATTTATCTGAATTCATATCACTAACTGACAGTTTGTATAACCTATGTCTATTCCTTGATTATACCTCCCCGCCCCTTTACTATATGAGCCTTTATTAAAAGGCTTTTAATAGTACAAAAAATATCCTCATTCATAGATTATTCCGTTAATATAGACATGTATTTATGAATGAGGATATAAGCTTTTTATAAAATCCTGAAAACTGTTATTTCACCCTGTTGATTCAGTTGTTGCTGATTATAATTTCTCTGCGGTTAATGTCTTATCGGCAGTATTCAGAGTAAGTTTATAAGTACCGGTTTGGTCTGCATTTACTTGCCATTTGTAATCTTGACCATCCTTCCCCAGACGATAATCTACATTCATGATACTTCCTGGTGCAAATGGAGTATTTTCCCCAGGAGCATAATAATCATAATTAGTTTTTTCTTCATATTCTATTTTGGAGAGTATTTTAAATTCACCCTTATGCAAGTAGATTGTCAATTCATATATATTGTCACCCTTCTTTGTAAAATAGGGAGCTCTTTTCAAAATATAACCATCGTTTGGATTTCCACCCTCTGGCACTAAAACACTTCCAACCAAATAAACAACATCTAACTTTTCCACTTTTACTTTCATAGTTTCCACATTAACAGTGACAGTATATGTACCTTTTTCTGTTATCATCCACTTATTATCACGTGAATCTTTATATATCACAGGATATGCACCCATTTCTTTATTCAGTTCTACATTTACATTTTCTTTTCCACTCATATTAGGCATTAATTGCACATCTCCAGGTATACTTTTTTGAAGAAGGGTAAATTTCATATCTTGGTTATTATTGTCTACATTTCCTGTCCAAGTAAAGGTCGTACCTTCTTTCGTCATTTCATGCGGAGTTCCCCAATCCGTGAAACCACTTGCCAAGTATAATTTATCAAATTTCAATGTTCCAGGAACTATTACATCATCACCGCCACCTACATCATTCCAATTTGTAATGCCTACTCCTGTAATACTTACATTTATATTTCCTGAAGAAGTTTGGTCAAATTTAACTTTATAAATATACTTCTTACCAGCTTCAAATTTAGTATCTTTACCAATCGCCCCATTAAATTCTTTTTCATTCAATTTAAATGTCAATTTACGATCTTCTGCAGCATTACCTTCATCATTATTGGGTAACACAATAGCTTCTGTAAAACGAGAATCCAAATTCGAATATTTCATAACTATGTCTTTTTTTGTATCCCCTTCAGCTATCGACAACTTTTCATTCAAAATATCATACTGAATATCAGTATATTGATTGCTTATTTTAGCTTCTATACCATCGATATTGACATTACCTTCTATTACAAAAAAAAGTTTAGTCAAACGATGTTTAAATTCAAGATTAATAGTAGGATTACTTTTACTTGCACCTACTGCATTTGCTGACATTAAATCTATATCTGGCTGTTCACTCTGGTCAGATAAATTCAACGATAATTTATTATCAACTACATCCCCTTGCGGATAATAAGCTACTACATTCACAGCTTCACCACTTTCGGGAAAATAAGCAGTATTATTCTCCCCGTCAGGAGAAAAACTACCATTGCCCTCACCAGTTACATAACGATAATTACTTACTTCATCTACTATGCTATTATTTTCTGCATTTACCATATACACACCAATAGCATCCTGCGGATCCCAATTGTCATCTGCCGCACGTGTCATAAGCATATTGATATCACCATTTATTTGTAGTGGTACCCGTTTGCTATCCATTACCTGTTCTTCTACTTCATTGTTACAACCTGCCAGCATTAAAGCAGCCAACATTACAAAACATGTGTTCTTTTTCATTGCTTAAATCTTTAAAAGTTCTTAATTATTTTAACCAAGTTTAAATCTCCTTTTGCTTCCACATCCCAAGTCATGACCTTACCGTTGAACCCGCCTCTTCCTTCTATATCCAACGGCGTATTACCGCCTTCGTCAAGTTTAGACAATACTTCAGTAAGGTCGGTAGTTATTGTCTCAATTGTTTTATCTTCTTTAGTTATCTCCACCGTCATTATCTGCCGCTGGGCTTTTTCTTGAGATACCCCCAATAGACGCACAGTGCCTTTGAGCCGCATCCTTGCCTCACCTTCTGCTACCGATGACGCAGTAAAACTGACAGAAGCTTTAGCCACACTCAGCTGTTCACCGGTAGTCAGGTCTATACTCGAAACTACATTATCCAGCATACCTGTCACCGATTTAATATCCTCCACATCGGTATCCATTGTTATATTAACTTGACGTGTACGCTGTTGCATCTTTACAGTCAGCCGCAATGTATCTCCTGTCAAAGCAAGTAGTTCATCCTGTACTAAATCCTCCGAAACAGAAAACAAATCATCGGGATTACCTGTAACGACAGAACTTCCCTCACTCCTTGTAGCTACCGTATTCAGGGTAGCTATATTACCGTTAACAGTAACTCCTTGCGGTTCATTATACGCCACCATGTCATAATCACTTGTGGAGAGCAATAAAAAACTATTTACATTACCGGTTACTTCCTGTGTCTCATTGCCTATACGCACCATATATTTCGCCGGTGCTGGCGAAGAACATTCCGACCAATCTGCCGTAAGTTTTACCACAGTCCGCGCTTTCTTCATCGGTGCCGGTAATTCGTCTTCGGCACAACTGCCCATCACGCATAGTCCTGCCAAGAGAAGTAAAGCATTGAATTTACATAATCTTATTCGTCTCATTTTTCAATAAATATTAGTTGGTAAACTTTTCATTTTCCTTAACTCTGCTTTATCTTGCACTTCTATCAAACTGATGGCATAGCCTCCACCCGAAGCCGCCCTAAGTTTCAGTTTGGTTTTGGAAGTAGCAATCCCTTTGCGAATAACATAAGCCTGCGGATTTTTCTTCCAATCGGCATCTTTTGCATCGGCATAAACAGTAGCGATATACTTCTTACCGGGAATCAAAAAATCAAGTTTAAGATTGGATACATGCCCATTCTCATCGGCCGTACAGCCTACAAACCAATTATTTGTACCTTTGGCACGTCGTGCTACAGTGATATAATCACCCGGTTCGGCTTCCAAATACCTGCTTTCATCCCAATCTACCGCCACATCCTTGATAAACTGGAATGCATCTATAAAACGTTCGTAATTTTCAGGCAAATCCGCAGCCATTTGGAGCGGACTATACATAGTACAATATAAAGCCAATTGGCGGGCCAATGTAGTACGTGCCTGCTGATCCTTTTTATAACCGTTCTCGTAATAACTCAAATCTCCCTGAAAGATACCCGGAGTATAATCCATTGGTCCGCCCATTAAACGGGTAAAAGGCAAAATAGTAGTGTGATCCACCGGATTACCGCCCATTGATTCAAATTCGGTTCCACGGGCAGATTCCTGCGCCAACCAGTTTGGATAAGTACGGCACAACCCCGTAGGACGTACAGCTTCGTGACTGTTTACCATAATATTAAAATCCGCTGCGCGCTTTGCCACATGTATATAATGATTATTCATCCATTGCGAAGCATGATATTCGCAACGCGGAATTATAGGGCCTACATAACCCGTTTTTACTGCATTATAACCATGATTCACCATAAATTTGAAAGCATCATCCAATTGTCGTTCATAATCAGCGGCATTGGCAGACGTTTCATGATGCATCATTACACGCACCCCCTTTTCATGGGCATACCGTTGCAACTCATCTACATCGAAATCCGGATAGGGAGAAGTAAAACTAAACTGGCGATTTTTAGTATAAGCCGTCCAGTCTTCCCAACCTTCGTTCCATCCCTCCACCAATACGGCGTCAAAACCATGTTTGGCAGCAAAGTCAATATATCTTTTTACATTATCGGTATTGGCCGCATGACGCCCATTAGGAGTCAGTTTGCTATAATCGGTCACTCCCGGTTTTGCACGATTATAACTGCTGTATGCCCAATCTTTCCCTGTCCCGATAAACATCTCCCACCATACACCGATATATTTCATCGGCTTAATCCAAGATGTATCTGCATATCCGCAAGGCTCATTCAGATTCAGAATCAGCTTACTGGCAAGGATATTCCTTGCGTCATCACTTACTACCACTGTGCGCCAAGGTGAGAAGCAAGGGGTTTGCAAGAAACCTTTATCACCGTTTTTATCCGGTACCAAGCAGGCAGTCAAACAAAAAGACTTATCATTTACATTCAATTCCATAGCTGCGTAATCCACCAAAGCAGCTTCATGGATATTAATGTACAATCCGTTACTCCCTTTCAGCATCAGAGGCGTCTGTACTATCAAATCACCCGCCGATTTCGCTTCATACGACTTCATGGCCACGGATTGTTTAGGCATCTCTTCACGTATCTGAGAAAGAGGAGCTGTGGTGTAGGTAAACTCATTGGTGTCATAATCACCCGGCATACAAAAAGCCGTATAATCATGCGCCAAATTGAACTGAGTCAGTTCCTCATTGATAACGAACTTATTCAAAGTAGGTTGTTCGGGAAACTCATAACGAAATCCCAAACCATCATTAAAGAGACGAAAACGTATATTCAACGTGCGCCCGCTAAAACCTTGTTCCAAGGTAAGCAGCATTTCGTTATAATGGTTACGGATAAGCGATTGCTCACCCCATACCGGTTTCCACGATTCGTCCAATGAATCCGTCTGTACCGATTTCACACTGAAATCGTTCATTAATCCGCGTTCATATTTAATATCCAATCCGAGACGACTCGGTGCAAGCACAGCTTTACCTTTGTAAGAAAGCTCGTAATAGGGAATTCCCCTTTCTACTACTGTCTTCAGTAATAAATTACCGTCAGGTGAGGAAAGATTCTGCGCTTTCCCCACTGCTGCCAGAAGTAGAAATAACACTATATTAATTGTATTTTTCATATTTCTCTATTTTCACCTGAATTTCTCAAACAAGACAATACTTGTTTTATTATACTTTAATTATCACTCAGATTTTGTCAGACGTACAATCTTGCAAGAACGCCCGGGAATTTTATAACTCAAAGAAGTTTCAGCTTCCCCCACATCCTCATGTTTCCACAAATCACGCACTTTTACCTTGCCCTCAATGCCTATTTTAGAAAAATCGAGTTTACGGTCATATGCATTATCTTCTTTATTGAAAAAACCTACGATATAGTCTCCGTCGGACATCTGTCCGTACCATATTTGATTGTTTGGATCCCACAAGTTATCCGACAAAGGTTTTCCTACAAATCCGTCTTTGTTCAAAGCCAGCAATTCTTTATTCTGATAAAACTTTAAATCACCGCTGACAATCGAATTATACTGATCGGCTACGGCAATCGGACCACCCGCCATCAGTTGCAAAGAAATCACGCTCTGTTTTTCACCTTCCGTATCAAATGTATTCAAACGGGTAAAATCAGCATCCAGCACTACCTTTCCCCTTCCCGCGATGTGCGACCAACTGATAAGGCCGGTAAACATATTAGCGGTAGACGGCCATCCATTGGGAATGAACAATGTAGGGTCATTGCTTGCAAAGTGTTCCCATCCGCCGTGCATTGTATCGGCATCTACCCGAATCATATTACCATATTTCCTCTCCAACTCCGCATCGTTTTTCAGATTGGGCATCACAAGCGAAGTGAATACCTTATACTTTGTGGCAGCCTCGGAAATATACTTCAGCGCGAGTTCGTATTCTTCACGTCCATATCCTCTACCGGGCATTTCGCCGGCACCATTTCCCGTTTCAAACAGACAGAGGAAATCCATACGGATAAATTCTACTCCTATTTTCTTATAATATTTAAAGAAGCCATCAATAAACTCTTTAGCGCCTTCATGACTGGGAACTACCCAAGTAAAGACATCCCCTTTATCCGGATTAAGAACATCATCTATGGCGGGATTGTACACTAAACTACCAACTGTAATACCTTCAGTACCTTTTACTACCGTTTCATACGGGCAGTGTACCCATAACGGATTATCATAAACACCCAGTTTCAAACCTTTAGCCTTACATTTAGCTACTAAATCCGTCAGTTTTATACCGGCATAATGGGTCATATACCCACCCGGTTCAATACTGGGATCGTTTGTCATTGACATAAAGCCGTCCGTACAAATCATATCGTAACCATAAGGCAGAAGATTCTCCGATACCCAATCAATATTCGCATCCCAAGTCACTTCAGGCATATTCGTATTAGTACCGGCCTGTTCGGCTTGCCAGGCATACTCATATACACTCCAATATAAAGGAGCGTTCAAACTGATAGGTGCATACACCTGTTCATCGTCATCATCATCATCAGACGGCAAATTCTCGTCAGGAATCATATCAGGCGTCCATCCGGTTCCTTCATCTTGGCATCCCCCCAAAAGGGATGCCACAATCAATAAAAATTGTATAATAAATATTTTTATCATAATTATCTGGTATTACTGTTGTTTTTCAAATTTAACTGTCATATCTATCACATTCAGAGATATCTTATATTTCCCGGCTTCATTCACTATCCACTTATAGTCGTTCTTACCTGAATCAGGATAATTTTTACGTACCATTTTATGGGCTTCGGTAACTGAAGTACCATTTTCCTCAGGCATCAAATAATCACACTCAAAACCTTGAGTATTACTCAGGGGAAATTTTATTTCTCCAGTGTTGAGATGTCCTTCCCATACAAACGTACCTTCCTTTTCAACCGGATTGAAAGCTATTACAAATGGTGTATTCCATTGGGTTGCAGTAGCGCTACCTGTCATCCAAACAGCTTTAATAGGGAGATCAGATTTCTTTTCGAATGTTATTTCCATCAGATAAGTATCCAAAATTATTTTATAACTGCCTGTCTGAGATTCTGTAATTTTCCATTTATAATCATGAGTTTTTGCTTTTTCTTCCTCTACATACTCCATAGTATTATCACCGCCAGGCTCTGTTCCATGCGTCTTCGGCATCAGATAAGGTATATTCCAATCCTCACGTAATTCCAACGGAAACTTTAATTCTCCTTCATATAAATCCCCTTCATAAACAAACTGTATATTATTAATTCTATTCAATTTAACCGCACTCATAATATTCCAACCTGCCGGAGTAGCATTACCTACCGCCCAAACTTCTTTATATTTATTTTCCGGAGTTTCACTTGCAATAGTTAATTTCTCCACATCGACAGTAATGAAATAATACCCTTCCGTATCTATGTGGAACAGCGTACCACCATCCGTTTCATTATAAACCAATGTATTTTTATCGGCGCCTTTTGTATAAGAAGGAGTCAGACTTGTCCGGCTCTTTATGAACTTAAAGTCACCTTTCTTCAAATGTCCGCCCCATTCATATTTCTGTTCGGAAATCACCTCCTTCATTTTAAGCGCTTTAGTTGCATCCATCTCTTCAACGGCGCTACCTACAATGAAAAGATCTCTCGGCGCAATATAATAACCTGTCACCGAAAACTGCACCTTGGATATTTCCGGTTTCATATATACACTGCCTCCTGAAACTTCAGCTATGATTTCTGCCTCTAACATGGCGGTTTCTCCCGCTGTTACCTTCCACCCGCTCAATAAAGCGTTCATTTCCTTGTGCGTATAACTGATACTTTGTACACCTTCAGGAATTTCTACTTTTGCGATGGAAGTCTCAAAGTTATTATCGGCCATATCCATCTTAAAATAATATGTGAGTTTCGTTCCTTCTCCTCGATTGGCAGCACTTCCCCATGTAAAGGATATTGCTTCTTCATTACCCAAATCCTGATTCAATACCACATCACTCGAAGAAACTTTCAGTCCCATCGTGTCTTGTGGGGAATCCAAAGTTATCCGTTCCGTTTCATCTTGACAGCCCATAATTACAAAGGGCAATGTCATTAGAATATTTTTTATCGTATTCTTCATAATAAAAATCAATTGCATTTTTAACCGTTAATTCCAATAAGGGCTTTGAACAAGCTTATCATTCTTATCTATTTCCGACTGATGAATAGGGAACCAATAATAGGCTTTCTTGTATACCCGTTTCAGATAAGGCGTAAGTACATAGAAAGAAGAATTATCTCTTCCGCTGAAATTCATTCCGTAGAAATCTCCGTTCAATACATTTTCCGCTTCTTTCCAACGGCGAAGGTCATCATAACGGATTCCTTCACAGCTCAATTCCACACGACGTTCGGCACGAATCAACTTGCGCATTTCCGCCTGGTCGTTCAAATTAACATGAATATAATTTGCATCCGTTTCACCTGTGGTATACTGACGAATGCCCGCACGTTCACGGATTTTATTCAGATAGAACAAAATCTCTCCATTACCCGGATCGGATTCGTTCAATGCTTCCGCATAATTCAGATAAGCCTCGCCCAAGCGATAGACAATACCCGGACGATACTTATAAGTACCCTGCTTTACATTCAAGTCCGGAGATATTTTTTTACGTATCAAATAACCATTTTGCGGAGCATCATGGGTATGCGGATTGTCTTTACTTCCATTGAAAAAATTAAATAGACGCTTCTCCTGTGTGAAATAAGAGTTATTATAGCTCACCGTAATATAGAAACGAGGCTCACGATGACAATACGGATTATAAGTGCCGCTTTTGGTTATCGCTCCTCCGTTCACTTCCGTATCCCACACTGTATTATTACGCGTTTCATCAGAACCAGAAAAACCTGCTTCCTTATATTCGGGATCATCATTGATAGGCAGACCGTTTTCCGTAAAGAATGCATCCACCAACGACTGCGTAACGCCCAAGCCGCCGCTACCGCCACTGGCAGCCGGAGTGGCATGTTTTTCGTATTCGCCATATTCCGAACCACCGGGACGTGCAAACAGAATTTCAGTATTTCCTTCGTCATATCTTGTCAGGAAAAGATTTTGATAAGACATAAACGGGTCTATTGTACCATCATCATTCTTTTCCACATACAATTTATGTCCGGCAGCTTCAGCGGCATCAATCAGTTCTTTACAAGCCTGCGCCGCATACGCCCATTTACTCTTGTCTTCAGTAGTACTGAAAAGATTCTCGCCGTCCTTATTCTTATGATTTGCATAATCAGGATTTCCATTTACCAACGGACTGGCGGCAAAAAGTAACATACGGGCACGTACTGCAAGACACATGATAGAAGTAGCACGACCGTATTTACGTGCTTCGGTATATTTGGGGGGAAGAATTTTGGCTACTTCCTGCAACTCTTTATCCACCCAATCCACCACTTCATAATAGGGGCGTTGTCCTTCCATTAAATCCGCCAAATTAAAGTCTGTCGGCGCTATATAGTTCGGTTTGAAAGGAACCGGACCATACGTATTTGACAGCAGATAATAATAATAAGCGATCATAAACCGCATCTCCGCTTTCATATACGTCACTTCAGTAGCACTGATTCCCTGATCGGGCAGCGGATGTACGTTTTCTATAAAAATATTAGCCTCGCGTATCAGCTGGGGCAACCGTGCCCAATAGTTACCGTCCCAATCCGTAGAAGGTGTCCATTCGCCCAATAGCATCGGAATTACTTTCCAATCCCATTGCCGCCACCGTTCAGAGGCCGTCATATCATCACTGAGAATATCCCATCCTAATTTCCGCGCGTATCCCCAATAAGGATCAGGAACATGAGAATATACATTGGCAAGCCAACCCTCTATACGGGTTTTATCTTCGAATACCATAGGGAGTGTCAGTTCCGTATCTGATTCTTTATCCAGATAATCGACGCATGAAGTCAAGAGCTGCATACCCAAAACTCCGGTTATAATATATTTAAATAGTTTCATAATATGATTGTATAGTTGGTTATCATTAAAAATTCAAGTCAAATCCCACCATCAAAGAGCGCATGGACGGATATTTCAAACCGTCGACGGTATCCAGTTCAGGATCCCAAAGTTTGAATTTGGAAAGATAGAACAGATTGTTACCGCTCACAAAGAAGCGGATGCTCTTGGCATGAATTTTACGCGTAACAGACTGAGGAATACTGTAACCCAATTCTATTGATTTCAGTCGCAAGAAACTCATATCTTTCTTCCACCAGGTAGAAGCACGGCTATTATTGGTATTCGTACTCTCTGATAGACGAGGCCAGAACACATCCTGCGAAGGATTCTTTTCTGTCCAGCAATCGGTATAATTATCGTATACATTACCCAATACGCCTTGTCCGCTCCCCGGAATAAAATAATTGGAACCACCGATAACGCGATATGCATCTGCAGAGCCCTGGAAGAAGAAGCTGAAATCCCATTGCTTGTAATTCAGGTTACCACCGAAACCGTATACCATACGCGGATCTTTTGTTCCGCCTATATATCCTTCATCCGCTTCCGTAATGACCCCATCATCATTCATATCGACATATTTGATATCTCCCGGACGTACCTCCGTTCCTAATTCAGGTTTCGGTATACCGGGTTTCAGTTCCCCGTTTATAAAATCATCTTCCGTAAAAAGGCGTTCTGCCTGCAATCCCCATAGGGTATTAATGGAGCGTCCCGTAATGGAACGGTAAGTTCCTTTGACCGATTCCGGCTCGTCTTTCTCCAATATCTCATTTTTAGCATAAGTGACAGTACCTCTCAGGCTCATTGCCCAATCATCATTGAACCGTTTGTTGTAAATTACCGAAAGATCATATCCCTGATTATTCACTTTACCATAGTTGGCATACGGATTAGACACGAAACCTGCTTGGGTAGGGATGGTAGAACGTTGCATAAAAATACTGGTACGTTTTTCTTTAAAGAAATCCAGTTGTACATCCAACTCGTTCCACAACCCCAATTCAAGACCGATATTCATTTTAAAAGCTTTTTCCCAAGTCAGATCGGAAACCCCTACTTCACCTTCCTGAATACCTGTGTAATAGTTGCTATCGGTATATCCGAAATGATAACCGCTGGAATTACTGTTAATGGTAGTGATATATGCAAAACGACGACCGCCGATATTATCATTACCTACCGAACCGACAGAAGCTCTCAACTTCAATTTTGTAATGTCTTCCTGCAAATTCCTCATGAAGCTTTCTTCTGAAATCAACCAACCGATGGCTACGGAAGGGAAGAAACCGAAGCGCTTGCCTTTTGCAAAGTTCTCCGAACCGTTGTAACCGAAATTAAATTCACTGATATAACGGCGGTCGAAAGTATAAGAAAGACGACCGGCGATACCTTGTGTACGATTAGGTTGTATATCACCCCAGTCATAGCTACGCTGGTTGTATAAGAAAAGCGCATCAAGTGCATGTTTGTCAAAAGTACGGTTATATGTAACGGCAGCTTCCAGATAAGTACTTTGGTTTCCGTAATTGGCGTTACTTGAATGGTCTAAAAACTCACTACCATAACTCAAAATACTGTGCACCAATTCTCCTTCATCATTACGCGACTTGGCCACACTGTAATAATCAGGTTCCTTACCGCGAGTAACAAAATTCTCATTATATGTATCGAATGCAAACGTCACTTTCATTTTCAGCCCCGGAGTAATCATCTTTAAATTCTGTTCCAAAGAAAAAAGAGATTCCAGCTTACTTTTTCCACCGCGGTAATAACCGTTCTGCGTATTCATAGCCCACGGGTTTTTACGGGTATTGCTGACACGAGGAATGGTACCGTCCGAATAAATGGCAGGATGTACAAACGGCGGAGTCTCGAAAGCAGCTTGAAACAGTTCATCCGTACTACTTCTCGATTTACGAAGATTCTGTAAATAACCTCCCACATTGAAACGTAAAAGCGTTGTTTTCGTCAAATCCAAATCCACATTGGCACGAATATTATAACGGTCCAGTTTGCTTTGCGTATCGTAAGGCAGTGTTTTATCAGACCCCATAATTCCGTTTTCATGGTAAAGAGAAGCTGTCAATGAATAGCGAAGTATTTCCGTACCGCCGGATACCGTCAGATTTGCACGCGTAGAATTAGCGTAATCCTTGGTTATCGCATCTATCCAGTCTACATCAGGATATAAATCTTTATCATATCCATAATAAGTCTTCAAAATCTGGTCTTTCGTAAACAGCCTTTTGTTCGGATCGGGCTGAAGCGTATTCAGCAAACTCATATATTCGGCAGCTCCTATGAACTGAGGAAGCTTTGTAGGAGCCTGAATAGATTGCTCCACACGTAAATTTACGGAAGGAGCAGATACCGAACCGCGTTTGGTATTAATCAAAATAACACCGTTGGCACCTCGCACACCATACATGGCGCTGGCCGATGCATCTTTCAATACTGAGAACGATTCTATTTCCGCCGGATCGATATCATTCAAACTACGCTCTACGCCATCTACCAAAACCAACGGAGACGTATTTCCGCTGAATGAAGATATACCACGAATCCAAAAATTTGAGTTATCATACCCGGGCTCTCCCGAAGGCTGTACGGCAATGACACCTGCCAGTTGTCCCGCCAGATTATTACTCATGGAACGGGATGAACCTACCTGTAATTTCGAAGGATCTAAAGTTTGTACGGAACCGATAACCGAGAGTTTCTTCTGATTACCGTATCCCACAACTACCACTTCATCCAATGCTTCTACATCTTCCAATAAAGTAATATTAAAATTGATATTATTACCAACCGGAATTTCCTGAGTTTTAAATCCTACATAGGTGATGACAAGAATACTGCTTTTATCAGGTACTTCAATATAAAAATGACCGTCAATATCGGTAATAGTCCCCCCTGAAGAACCTTTTACCATAATATTTACACCCACTAAAGTGTTTTTTTCTTTGTCGATGACAGTACCACTGACACGGATACCTTTTTGCTGCTCGATAGTCTCACTTTCGGAATATGGAGTCTCCGCATATAACGGAAATACATATACCCCGCAAAATAAAGAACCTACAAGCAGTGTTTTCTTTAAATTCATAAGTAATTAATTTATCGGTTATTAAATGATATTATTCAGTCCTTGTTATAATTTCAAAGGCTGATGCAAAAATCATAAATTAATCTAATACAAACAAATATATAAGATTAAAATACAAAGATAGTTTACTATCAAATACCTGAAAATCAAATATTTGATAGTAAGATCAAGACATAAAAATACAAATGCCGTACAATACTTAAAAGGATGTAATCTGCATAATATTTTCTTCAAAATGCTCCGGATTCAGCGATTTCAGCCTTAACCGCGAGCGATAAGAATAGATGGTAGCTTTAGAATAGCGTAAAAAAGATGCAATGCGTTCACTATCGGTGATTCCCAAGCGAATCAGAGCAAAGATACGCAGTTCCGTAGTCAGACGACCCTCTTGCTTAGGCACAATGGAGTTGTTTGCAGGTAACAATGAATTGAATGCTTTTACAAAAGATGGGAACAGGTGCAGGAAAGTTTCATCAAAGGTATTATAAAACGCTTCGACTTCCTCTTTGATAATGACGGAAGATTTCAATGTTTTAAATAAATCCTCAAGTTTACCGGACGCCGCTTTTTTATTGAGCATTCTGCGGTATTTATCCATCTTATCGATGTAAGAAGAACATTCCGTCATAAACTTGGTAATGTAAAGCTCCTTAATATTGTTAGCTTCCGAAAGCGACTGGTTCATATCCGACAATGCGTAATTGGTTTCATGGAGCTCTTTATTGGCAGATTGAAGTTGTTCGTTTACAGAATTAAGCTCCACATTCAACTGTCTTAACCGTTCATTGGCCTTGTTCAGCTCGCTTCTTGCCGCCGATAGTTTTTTTATTTGCCGCCGTACATAAATTACCAAACCGATAAGAAACACAGACAATATGCTGATACATGCCAATGCAATCATCATCTGTTTCTTTTCTTTCTTCGTTTTGACTTGATAGGCATTATCGATAATAGGCAATGTTTGTGTCACTTCAATAGTACGCAGGCGGGCATTACAGAATGTAGCATCATCCAACGAACGGCGCATATAAATATATGCCCGATTGATATCGCCTTCTTCATAGAGGATAGTGGCCAATCGGCGCAGCGAAATATATTCTTTTACCCCCCATTTCATATCAGCCATTGCAGAGACAATCAAGTATTTCTTTTCTTCTTCCCTGTTTCCTTGTCTTCTGTAAAAATCGGATATGGAGTAGGCCACATAGGCTACATCACGGTTATCAGGATCCAGTTGGCGGTAAAAATCGAGTAATATCTGCAACCCTTTGCTATAATCTCCCTGTTCCAACAATCTGTCAGCACGTATATAAACATCGGTAGAATCATTTTTCTGCATAATCGAATCTTTATAAAGCATGGCTTTTGCCCGATATTCCTTGCTTTGAGACTCGATAATGGTATACTTTACCATAGCTTCATACAGTGTATTGTAAATGTGGAAATAATACCTCTCCAGATATTCTGCCAGCGTAGCCCGGTTAATATTTTGTAAAATATCCGATGCTTCTTTATACATACCACCCTGTATCAGCACATAAGCCATATTCAATCTTGAATCGTCAATGTAATCCTGGCGATTCATCTTATAGGCAGATACCAGTTTTTCCTGTGCATAATGAAGTGCGGAATCAACCACATAAGAAGAATATTCATTGAAAAGAAAGTTCTTCAACTGATAGCGTTCTTCTTCCGATGCGGTTTTGCGTAATTTTGATTTTACGTCAGAAATACGTCCCTCGCGAATATCAACATATTTCTGCTGTTCAGCCACTACTCTATCCAAATCTTCCAAAGAGGGAAAAGCGGTGTTTTGAGCCTGTCCAGCACAGAAATGTAACAATATCGATACGAAAAAGATGATTCTTTTCATTTTTATAAATTTTTGATGTATACAAAGTTACTACAAAAAAGTGAAATGCGGAAGAATATGGTAATGGATTTGATTTTGAAGACAATAGAATGAAAGCTGTGGAAGCCAATATTCCATTGTCTTAAGGGTATCATATCAATAAGATTTCGGCGTATTATAAAATATGAAATAGTCCGTAAGAAAAAATACCAATATCAAACATTATTTCAAAGAATGTCCGATTATATCCTGTATATGGTTTTTCAAGATATGAAATGCCGGAGAAACCATTGATCCATGGTCGAAGCCATCCAGCTCATAAAGATATGTCTTTTTATGACCGTTTTCCTTCATCATTCTCCACAGATATGCAGTTTCTTCATATCGTCCCAGTAACTCCATATCTCTATCACCTGATATAATTATCAGTGTAGGAGCATCTCCACGCACATAATATAATGGAGCATACTCATCTATACTTGGTTGGTTTGTTCGCATTCCCTTTGACTCACGATACGCAAAATGGCTAATTGCATGGCCACTGAATGGAGCTAATGCAGCAATAGAATCAGCATCAATATCATACTTTTTAAGCCACTTTTTATCAAGTCCTATCATGTTTGTCAGATAACCTCCGGCTGAATGTCCCGCGACGAATATTTTCTTAGTATTTCCGCCATATTTCTTTATGTTCCTGAATGTCCATGCAACAGAGGCGGCCGCGTCATCAATACAATCCTTTAAATCTGCTTTAGGCAATAGTCTGTAATTAACAGCCACAATACCCAAGCCACAGCCTTTGAGTTCCTTAGGAATAAAACGCTCGCCACTGGTAAGGCCTCCGCCATGGAACCATACGACTGTCGGGTAATCTTTTATATTTGCAGGTACATATAAATCCAATTTACATCTACTCAATGCATATTCATCACCTGTAGAACGATAGGATATATCGGGAATTATTTTATAATCCTGTGACCAGGCTGCTATACCGAACAACAGGAGAAAAAGAACAAAACAATAAATTTTCCTCAGCCTCATATATATAAATTAAAATAGGATATATCAATACAGGTAACTATAAATATACAGTCAACATACTATAACTGATATATCCTCTATTATTGAAAAAATATTTGAAAATTACCTTTTAAAGTCAGCCCAATCAGTCAGACGCATATCTCCCTTGTCGAGGAATACTTCATGCATTCCCAATGCTGCTGACAAGCTGTGGCTGGTCTGTCCCTTGCTGGCTATCTTGAGATAATCCCACAACAACTGCTTATAATCTGGATGAGCGCAGTTCTCAATAACAGTCTTGGCACGTTCCATAGGACTCTTGCCACGCAAATCGGCAATACCCTGCTCTGTAATGATTACATTTACAGAGTGTTCGCTATGATCCTGATGTGACACCATAGGAACAATAGAACTGATACAACCACCCTTCGCTGTTGAAGGACAAGAGAAAATAGAGATATAAGCACTGCGCGTAAAGTCGCCAGAACCTCCGATACCGTTCATCATCTTGGTTCCGCAGATATGTGTAGAGTTTACATTACCGTAAATATCCGCTTCGATAGCCGTATTCATTGAGATAACTCCAAGACGGCGTACCACTTCCGGACAGTTTGAAATTTCAGAAGGACGCAACACAAGTTTGTCACAGAAGAATTCAATGTTATCGTAAATATCCTGCAGACAGTCGTTTGTCACACTCAAAGAACATGTACTACCGAACTTTATTCTACCGGTTTTTACCAAATCTATCACTGAATTCTGGATAACTTCAGTGTACATTTCAAAAGCAGGTACATCAGGATTCTTACCCAATGCACTCAACACGGCATTTGCTATATTACCTACCCCAGACTGTAAAGGCAAGAAAGTAGAAGGTATTGTACCCTTACGTAAATCGTTCACCAGGAAGTCTGCCACATTCTGACCAATCTTGTCGGTAATAGGATCCGGATCGTGGAACCCACGGGCTTCGTCAGGAATATTCACTTCCACCACAGCAGCAATCTTGGCCGGATCAACCTGAATATATGGTGTTCCGATACGGTCACTAGCATGTTCTATCATTATAGGACGACGATGTGGCGGACGTTCTAGTTCATAAATATCATGCATACCCATAAGACTTGTCTTGTTATGAGCAGCGTTAAGTTCGACTATAACTTTTTCTGCCAGACGTGCCACTGTAGGGGAAATACCCACACCGGCAGTAAGATAAATACGTCCGTCGGCAGTCAGTTCACAAGCTTCCATTATGGCAACATTCACCTTACCCAAGAAACCGGAACGGATTCGCTGAGCCATTTGTGACAGATGTATATCAGAGTATTTTACCTGTCCGTTGTTGCAAGCCTTGCGGAAATCTGAATTTGTAGTATATGGTGCTCTGAAATCAAGAGCATTTGCACGTATCAGAACGCCGTCACATGAATCACCGGTTGAAGCACCTGTAAGAACGCTCACTTTAAAATGTTCTCCACGTGCATGTTTTTCTTCAGCCATTTTAGCCAACTCGGCAGTAACAGCCTTAGGTGTTCCGGCTGGTGTAAATCCACTTAATCCAATAATATCTCCGTCTTTAATCAAACTTGCAGCTTCGGCCGCTGTCATAAATTTATAGCTCATGATATTGTGTTTTTAAAGTTATTTGTATATATTTGAAAATCAAATAGTATTTTTGAGGCAGTCCAAAGTTAGAAAAAAAACGTCAAAGCCAACATTTTTATCATTATTTTCTAATAAAAAATACATTTTTTCAGCAATAACAGTTATTTTTACGACAAAAGAGCAGTCTTTTTAAATCTATAATTAAAAACTGTCATCTATCCCAGGAAAAACGCTTCGTCATTCGATTCAAAACGTTTCGTCATTTAAACTCAAACGACGAAGCGTTTTGGAGCCATATACCGAAAACTTTGTTTCCGCTTTGTGTTTCACTCGGTTTGCACTATCTTTACTGCACCTCGGAATCAAAAGCCGAAAACATTGTTTTCGCTTTGTGCTTCACTCGGTTTGCACTATCTTTGCAGAAATTTTAATCAACAAATCAAGCAATTATGACAAATGAAGCAACAGGAGCAGACTTAAAATCTGCAACTGAACAGGACAGCAAAAAACTGTTCATCGAAACTTACGGATGCCAGATGAATGTGGCAGACAGTGAAGTAATAGCATCCATCATGCAGATGGCCGGCTACTCTCCATGCGAGACTCTTGAAGAGGCTGACGCAGTGTTTATGAACACATGCTCTATCAGGGACAATGCGGAACAGAAGATTCTGAACCGCCTGGAGTTCTTCCACTCGCTGAGAAAGAAAAGAAAGAATCTAATAGTCGGTGTATTGGGCTGTATGGCAGAACGTGTGAAAGAAGACCTGATAGAAAACCATCATGTTGACCTCGTGGCAGGTCCGGACGCATACCTGACTCTTCCGGAACTTATAGCATCGGTAGAAGCAGGCGAGAAAGCCATCAACGTGGAACTGTCAACCACTGAAACCTACCGTGATGTAATCCCTTCACGTATCTGCGGAAACCACATCTCGGGATTCGTGTCAATCATGCGCGGATGCAACAACTTCTGCCATTACTGTATCGTACCTTACACAAGAGGACGCGAAAGAAGCCGCGATATGGAAAGTATCCTTAATGAAGTCCGTGACCTCGAAAAGAAAGGCTACAAGGAAGTAACCCTCTTGGGACAGAACGTAAACTCATACCGCTTTGAAAAAGACGGAAAAGCAGTGACATTCCCTATGCTCCTCCGCATTGTGGCAGAAGCCGTACCGGAAATGAGAGTACGTTTCACCACATCACATCCTAAGGACATGAGCGACGAGACGCTCCATGTCATAGCAGAAGTGCCAAACGTATGCAAGCACATCCACCTGCCGGTACAGAGCGGAAGTTCGCGCATACTGAAACTGATGAACAGAAAATATACACGCGAATGGTATATTGAAAGAGTAGAGGCTATACGCCGCATCATCCCTGACTGCGGACTCAGCACAGACATATTCTCAGGATTCCACAGCGAAACGGAAGAAGACCATCAGATGTCACTGTCGCTTATGCGCGAATGTGCATACGACTCGGCATTCATGTTCAAGTATTCCGAAAGACCGGGTACATACGCATCGAAACATCTTCCTGACGATGTGCCTGAAGAAATCAAAATACGCCGTCTGAACGAAATGATAGAACTGCAGAACCAGCTTTCGGCAGAAAGCAACGCAAAGGATGTAGGAAAAACATTCGAAGTTCTTGCAGAAGGAGTATCAAAACGCTCAAAAGAGCAGTTGTTCGGACGTACGGAACAGAACAAAGTCGTAGTATTCGACAGAGGTTCACACCGTATCGGTGACTTCGTAAAAGTAAAGATTACAGAATCAAGCTCGGCTACCCTTAAGGGTGTTGAGGTGACTGAATAAACAAAAAAACTCCAGCATGCTGGAGTTTTTTTGTTGGTTATTTATTAGGAATTTCCCAAACCTTTGTTTCAGAACAACTCAAATCAATCCACTTATCACCGCATTTCAGCTTGAAGTCACCTTCCTCCAAACGCCACCTGCCGTCATAACCGACAAAGGCAAGATCGCTTCCCTTTATCTTCATGCTTACGGTCTTGGTTTCACCCGGCTGTAACGATACCTTCTCAAAATTACGCAGACGGATGTTGTCTGGAGTACTGCTCGCAACCATATCCTTCGAATACAGAAGTACAGCCTCTTTGCCGGCAACACTTCCGGTATTGGTTACATCTACAGATACGGCTATTTCATCACCTGCAGTAAACGTAGTCTTGTCCACACGGAGATTATCATAACTGTATGTTGTATAGCTCAAACCGAAACCGAACGGCCACTGGACATCCATCACTGAATCATAATTATAGTTACCACCCATCTGTCCCATATTCTCACAAGGCTTGTAATCGTATGTAGCCAAAGCATTGATATATTTAGGATATGTAAACGGCATCTTGGCGCTGAAGTTGGCATCACCGGACATAAGGTTAGCCAAAGCGTCGCCACCGTAGTTGCTTGGAAGCATTATATTGATAACTCCCTGAGCCAATGGTTCTATATCGTTGATGATACGAGGACGTCCCTGATTCAATACCAGCACAATAGGCTTGCCGGTCTTTGAAAGTGCCTTTACCAGATTACGCTGATTCTCTGAAATGGTAAGATCTGTCAGATTACCTGGAGTTTCACAATAGGAATTCTCACCTATACATGCCACTATGATATCGGCACGCGAAGCAGCCGATACGGCTTTACCTATTTCAGGAGTGTTCTCCTCCCACCAGTTGTCATTCTTATAAGGAGCATATGTAACGCCCGGTTCATAAATGATATTCTCCTTTCCATACTTGTTGCACAAAGACTCGTATATGGTATTATATGCCTGGGCACACTCATCGGCACGGTGTCCCTGCCAACTGTATGACCATCCGCCGTTAAGACAACGCATGGAATTTGCATTAGGACCGGTCAGCAGTATTTTACTGCCTTTCTTTATTGGAAGGACATTGTTCTCATTTTTTAGAAGGACTTCAGACTCTTCGGCTGCCTGAAGAGCAACTGCAGAGAATTCTGAAGAACCGAACTTGTCATATTTCCTGATGTCCCAATATGGATTCTCAAACAGTCCCAAACGGTATTTAAGACGAAGAACACGTGATACGGCATCGTCTATTCTGCTCATAGGAACTTCACCCTCTTCTACAAGTTCTTTCAGATAAGTGCAGAAACTTACCTCGTATGGAACCATAGACATGTCTATACCTGCGTTGATTGCTATCTTTATCGCTTCCTTCTTAGTGGCTGCAATGTGGTCGCGGGTACAGAGGTTATTTATATCTGCCCAGTCGGTCACAATCATACCGTCCCAGTTCAAGTCTTCCTTCAACCATTCAGTCAGGAACTCACGGTTGGCATGGAAAGGCATACCGTTGTCAACACCGGAATTTACCATCACGCTCAAAGCGCCGTTACGAACAGCTGCAAGAAAAGGAGCGAAATGCTTCTCGCGCATGTCACTGCGTGAAATCGAAGAAGGGGTACGGTCTTTACCGGAAACCGGAACACCGTATCCCATATAGTGTTTCATACAAGCGGCCACATTATACTCACTGATATGGTTAGGGTCTTCACCCTGGAAACCGGCAACAGCCGCTTTACCCATCTCCGCATTTACATAGCAGTCCTCGCCGTAGTTCTCCCACATACGCGACCAGCGTGGGTCACGTCCCAAATCCACTACAGGAGCGTATGTCCATGGAATACATCCGGCTTTTGTTTCGTATGCAGATATTTCTGCACCTTTACGGACCAGCTCACGATTAAAAGAAGAAGCCATGTTTATACCTTGCGGAAACATTGTGCCGCCAAGAGTATACGTAGTTCCATGTATCTGATCGACACCATATATACAAGGGATTCCTATTTCCTTCATTGAAATGTCCTGAATCTGCTTTATAGCCTCAGCCCATTTCTCTTTGGTCTGTGCTATACTCAAAGGAACGTTAAGCAATGAGCCTACCTTATATTTCCCTATTACAGTGTCGAGCATGGCAGGATTAAGCACAAAGCCGTGTTTCTTGCTTTCCTCAAAATCACTTACAACGTCTATTGTTATTTCACACATCTGACCTATCTTTTCTTCCAAGGTCATCTTGTTAAGCCATTCCTTTATATTTGATTCTATTTCAGGATCTGAAGGAATAGCAGGCGGAATTTCATTCTTATTACCACCGCAAGAGCTTATACCGACACATAATGCAGAGGCAATAACCAGATTCTTTAATTGTTTCATGATACTCAATATTTAAAATTTATGATATAATCTTTATCTCTTTCCGTATTAAGCAATAGCATTCCGTTGGGACTGTATTCTTTACCATTTACTGTTATTATACTACAATATCCAGGTATTTTAATCTTCAGTTCAGGCATCCAACCACCTTTTATTATAGCCTGTACCACTTTACCATTCTTCCACTTCAGTCCGACAGTGGCTCCACCTCTCACTTTCATACCATAGCATTCACCTTCTTGCCAGCTGTCAGGTATTGCCGGTAAAAGATTCACAAAACCATCCTGACTTTGAAGAAGCATCTCTCCTATACCTGAAGTTCCACCCCAGTTTCCATCCATTTGAAATGGCGGATGCGAACAAAACAGATTTGGGAATGTACCACTGCCATGCTGTTTAGGATTATCATGAGTGTATGCAGGATACAGCAGGCTCTTGAACAGTTTATAAGCTCTATTACCATCACCCAAACGTGCCCAAAAATTAATTTTCCATGCACGGCTCCATCCGGTACCTTCATCTCCACGTCTGTTTAAAGTCACCTTACATGCCTCAGCCAACTCCGGGGTATTATAAACCGAAATCTGATTGCCAGGATGCAATCCATATAAATGTGACACATGACGATGATGTACATCTGTTTCCTCATAATCTTCCAGCCATTCCATCAGATACCCTTCCTTACTAATCTGATGAGGAGGAAGCTGACATATAGCTTTCTTCAAAGAGTCTGCATACAATGAATCGACAGACAATATATGTGATGCCGTTATTACATTAGAATATAATTCTCGAACCAGCTGTATGTCCATAGTAGGTCCCATACAGACGCTTATGGGTGTACAGTCTTTCCCTTTCAGATAGAAAGAATTTTCAGGCGATGATGTAGGAGCTGTCACCAGCCATCCGTGCTTTGGCTCTTTTACCATAGTAGAATAAAAGAATTCAGATGCTCCTTTAATAATAGGATAAATCTCCGACAGATAGTTCCTGTCCCCAGTATAGAGATAATGTTCCCAAAGATGCGCACACAGCCATGCCCCACCTGTATTTGTGGCTCCCCATGACGGATGTTCTCCGGGAGCAGTATAATTCCACACATTTGTCATCATATGAAGTACCCATCCCTTGGCATCTTGCCCATAAAAGGACTTGGCACTCTCCTCACCGCTCTCAACCAGACGTTTCACCAAATCAATCAATGGAAGATAAAGTTCTGTAAGGTTACCCTGTTCCAATGGCCAATGATTCATCTGAACATTAATATTTGTATGATAATCTCCATTCCATGGAGTACCAGGTTCATTTGCCCATAATCCCTGCAAATTTGGAGGAAGACTTCCCGGACGGGTACTACTTATCAACAGATACCTTCCATAATTATAATATAGTGCAGCCAGTGAAGGGTCGTCGTACGACTGAAAACTCTCTATACGTTTGTCTGTAGTAAGACGTGAAGTTTTGGCATTCTCAGGCAAATGAATACCCACACGGTGAAAATAATCGCCATATGCCGAGATAGCTTCCACTTTAAGTTTGTTCCAGTCATAATCCAAAACATTATCCAGAACACGTTCAGCTTCAGATGAATACACCTCTCCATTCAGATACGAAGTCTTGGCTGATACAAATACCCATGCTTCATCCGCATTTCGTACAAATATATAATCCTCTCCTGTTTCTCTCTCCGCTTTATCTCCAATACCTACAACACTTGTTATGGCCGAGTATCGTACGCCTCTTGCCTTGCTTCCGCTATCAAGTTCACCCGATATAAGAAACTTGCCGTCCGAAGGACTTTTTACCTCTCCTCTCTCAGGTCTGCTCAGACTCATCTTGAAAGATATCGAATTTCCTTTATCTGCCTTTATATGTATAACCATAACATCAGCAATTCTGGAAACATAATACTCACGTACATAATTTACTCCACCTTTTCTGAAAGAAGTATAAGCGACACTCTCACTCAAATCCAGCCAACGCCGGTAATCGCTCATGCTTTCATCGGCAACCGGATAGGAATATTCTATATCCATATCGGCAAGCATCTGATAAGCACCGTAAGTACCACCTTTCTCAGGTTTCTTAGGTACAAAGCTTTTATACATAAGTTCCTGTGCTTCCTTATTTTTTCCTTTAAAAAGCAGTCTGCGTATTTCAGACAAACTGGTTGACGCTTCAGGATTAAGATAATCAGCCTCCGAACCGCTCCACATACTTATCTCATTAAGGACAATCCGTTCTTTATCTGTTCCGCCGTCAGGCATCATCCCAAGCCTTCCATTTCCCAAAGGCAAAGTTTCCTCCCACTGTGCAGCCGGTTCATCATACCATAATACCATCTCTGGACGTCTTAGTTCAGGAAAAAGTTCCATTCCTGTAATAGATTTATAAATAGTCTCAGCAATTATCCTCGCACCATATTTGTTCGGATGCACCCCATCCTGATATTCATTTGGATAATAAGGTCTCATAGCTGTATTGAGGTCTATCACGCTGATATTCCGTTCCACAGCCACTTCTTTTATAATCGGAATTATACAATTATATATTATACTGTCATTAATTCCCCATATATTGTTTTCAGAAGGGATAGGCAAACACAAGTATATTTTAGGTGAAGACGACAAAGCAGAAAAGTTATCCAACAATGTATTCAAGTCATGCCTAAAGTCATCCTTATGCAGCCAGTTATGAGGTTTGGAATCATTTGTACCAAGTTTTATTGTAACAATATCCGGTAGAAATTCAAGTGCATCCTTAAAACGCTGTTCCTTCATATAAGGCAAATCACCTTTCATGAGCAATGTTCTGGCACTGAGTCCAAAATTTTCCACTTCGTAATCATCGCCCAACAAAGACTGAAGAACAGCCGGATAACTTTCCTGCGACGGATTTTCCAGTCCAAAGCCTTCTGTTATACTGTTACCTACACATGCAATTTTAATATTGTCTGCCTTAACAGAAAACACAATAAAGGTGAATAATAAAAATGACAATATATGTTTTAACATTCTCATTAGATTTTGATATTTTCAGTTTTCAAAAAAACATCTTTTTATGGAATTATCCAATAAAAACATTTATAAATGGTCAATTTTATAAATGCAAAGCGCTCCACCAATATAAAAATGATGGAGCACCTTCTAATATTTTATTCCCAATTATCTGTTCTGAATGGATATAAAGGAAGACCACGAAGGTTTGCTACATTACCCGGTTTATAATCGCGGAATCCATACCTTACGGCAACAGGATTTTTTACATTTTCACATGTTACTTTTATCTGATTACCACACGCTTCAGCCTCTGCGGGATAGAACACTTTGTCTTCGCCTGCCATCTCAAAGCCTTCCATGTCTGACATGCGATTGAAGCCTTCCGGAGCATTATCAAATGTGAGGTAAACATCACCATCCTTCATATACATTGACTTATAAACTGGTCCATACGCCTCAATACCACGTACACCATAGGTTTTGCTCAACGCCATATAAGCAAGTCTTTTCCCAACATCTGTTTTATTCTTCGGATGAATATTTTTCATTTCATAAGGCATAACCAAATCATTTGTAGAAATCATACCACTGTTAGGAATCATGGACTGAGCTTTGAACTGAGACTCTCGGAGAAGAGCAAATAAATTTGTTTCTGGAGAGTTGAAAGGTGCTATCTCCACATAGTAAAAAGGAAGTTCACCAAGCCCCCATTCTTTACGCCATAATTCAACCATTGTCCTCAAGCGTTCGGCATAAGTATTATGTTTTCCCACATTGGCTTCACCCTGATACCATAAGAAACCTTTAATAGTATAATTTTGTAATGGATGTAACATACCATTATACATCAATGTAGGGCTAGTATAATGCCACCATCCGTCTTCTCTCCTTATATCACGTTCCAGGTCAATATCAGGATATTCTGCCACTATTTCACGAGGTAACCACCCTTCTACGGTAGAACCGCCCCAACTACAATTTATAATACCAATAGGAATATCCAAAACCTGATTCATCATCATAGCAAAATTAAACCCTGTGGCACTGAATTCAGGAGCATTTTCAGGATTACTGACTTTCCAACTGCCCCTACAGTAATCAACAGGTGCTGTCTGCCCGTCCCTTCCTATTGTAGCAACTCGTATGCCTTTCCATTTCGAGGCCGTAGCTATCAATTCATTTGCACCTTCTATTGGAGCATTCCAAAAACCCCTTAAAGGCATTTCCATATTAGACTGTCCGGAGCAAAACCAAACCTCACCTATCAGAATATTACTCAACTTAGTTTCCTCGCCATCGGATAATGTTATGGCATAAGTCTGATAACTTGCAGATGGAGTCTCTATTTTTGTTTTCCATTTGCCGTCCTCATCAGACTTTGTTTTATAAATCTTATCAGTCCATGATGGCGAAATAATTATTAATTTATTAGCTTCAGCTTTGCCCCACAAACAGACTTCTGTCTGCTGCTGCAATACCATATTGTCACTCAAAATTTCAGGCAATACAACTTTTGCCTTCGCCCATGCTTGTAGCATTACAAGACATATAAACATTATCCACTTTTTCATTGTATTATTGTTTTTATAAAAATCATTATTTAGATGAGATTAATATATTTAAATCTATTATTTACATTCAATTGTGTATGACTCATGTTTTAATCCGTCACTTTCCACTGTAAGTACAGCCTTACCTTTTTCCTTTGTAGATTGCAACAATATTTGTGCTAAACCATTGAATGCCTTCACCTGATAACTACGTGTATTTCTATCTTTAGGAGAGTCTTCGTCTTTATAAGCCGGATCTCCATTTCCTACTCCTAAAATCCGTACGGGACCATCAACAGTGAATCGCAACAAAGGACAAGCTACCGGAACAAAATTGCCCTTTTTGTCTTGCAATTCCACTCTAACTACAGCAACGTCTTGCCCGTTTGCAATCAATGTATCGCAATGCGCCTTTAAAACAATTCGTTCCGGGGCACCGGCCGTACGCATCTGTCTGGTTAATATACGTTTACCATTTCTAAATCCTACAGCTTTGACTGTACCAGGATAATAAACGGCATCCCAGGACAAATGACCATTTTCAGGCATTTTTTTACGTCCGAGTTTCTTATTATTCACCGTAAGTTCCACTTCATCACAATTACTGTAAACCCAAACTTTTACACTTTCGCCTTCATGCCCTTCAAGGTTCCAATGCGGAAAAATATGTAGCGTAGGTTCGTCTGTCCACCATGATTTCAGATACCATGCTTCATCTTTCGGGAAACCGCAGTAATCGAAGATTCCTTTGTGTGTACCGGTCTGCGGATACCCTATTGGAGTAGGTTCACCACGGAAATCAAATCCAACCCAATAAAACATCCCACCTAACCAAGGGCGTTCGCTATAAAACTTCCACCCACGCTCTATACAATTCAATATACTGTCTTTACCGTCAGGTTTAATATTAAGGGAAGCAATATGTCCGTTTTTATAATCGTCGAAATAAACTCCTCTTGTTCCGCACCCTGAGATTTCTTCAGTACCAATACCACACCGTAACGGATATTGCTCACGATATTTGTCAATAGGATTCTGGAGTATGTAATTATAACCTGCCACATCAGCCGGAATAAGGACTGCAGGCCCGCCGCTTGATGCCACGGTCATCATCCTGCTTGGGTCAAACCTGTGGCAATATTCACGCATGGAAGCAATCACACGTGTACCCTGTTGACTCCACTCCATTCCCCATTCCTCATTACCAACACTCCAAAGTATAATGCTCGGATGATTCCTGTCACGCTCAATCATCCGCTTTAACAAACGTACATGCTCGTTGTTTATCCCTGTAAGACGGTTTTCTTCTATCACAAGAATACCCAGACTGTCGCATGCGTCAAGCAATTCAGGAGTCATTGGATTATGAGAAGAGCGGTAAGCATTACATCCAAATTCTTTCAACCTCTTCAAACGGTAAATCTGCAAGTCATCTGGAATTGCGGAACCTACCCCGGCATGATCCTGGTGCATGTTCACTCCCTTTAGTTTCACCACTTTCCCGTTCAAAAGAAAGCCTTGATTCGCATCAAATTTAACTTCACGAATACCGATTTTAGTATTGTAAGTATCAACCTTCTTATCATCTACAAAGACCTCAGTTATTACATTGTACAGATATGGATTGTCCGTACTCCAAAGTTTCGGATTATCCACAGTCAATTGCGAACATACTGTTTGTGAGGCCTTTGGGCATAGATTCTCACCATTACCATAGCAACTGCCAACTTCTTTTCCTTCACAATCAAATAATATATGACGTAATTTGAAAGATGTTGCTTTCATTCCGGAGTTTTCTATATTTGTTTCAATATCCAAAACTGCGGAATCATATGTAGAGTTAAGCCTGCTGCTTATGAAAGTTCCGAAAGGAGCCACATGCAAGGCAGATGTTTTATGCAACCATACGTGACGGTATATTCCTGCACCTTCATAAAACCAACCCTCGGTCATTGAGGCATCCACACGAACGGTAATCAAGTTTTCACCCCCGTAATTCAGGTATTCAGAAATGTCATACGTCTGGGTGGCATATCCACTTGGTTCACCTCCCAAATAAAATCCGTTGACCCATATTCTAGAATCCCTGAAAATACCGTCAAACTGCAAATACAAATGACGCCCCAAGTCTGTTTGCGGTATATCTATAATCTTACGATACCATCCAACACTGTTTTCAGGATAGTTGTATCCCAACGTTTTATACCCATGGCTATGTATGGCATTCTTATCATAAGGCAAATATACAGCCCAGTCATGCGGCAAGTCAACCTTTTCCCATCCTGAAGCATCAAAATCCTTTGAATAAGGACCTTTATTATGAACTGAACTAGCTTTAGTAAGATAATTGAAATCTTCAATGCCACAACCGAAATCCTTTTCCGGAGATGAAGCAGAACCTAAAGCAAACTGCCAACCTTCGTCCAAAAGGATACGTTCACGTTGCGAATAGACATCAAATGGATTCCATGACACAAAAATAACCATTATAAATGCCAAGACATTTTTTCTCATATTTAATGATATATTCATATTAACTTAACAATATTTTTTTTATTATTCAAACTTCCATGAATCAAAACTTAGACTCTGTCCTTTCAACACAAAATAAAGGTCAGTTTGCCCTTTAAACTTTTTGAGAACTCCGCTTTTTATTATTTCCATATTACCGTTATTCACCATCAATGTAGCAATTATTTCTCCAGAAGGAGTTCCACGACGTACCTCAATGATTCCCTTCCCGCAAACCTTAGCTGCAAAAGAAGAAGGTTTCTTAGAAAATTTCACACCCCTCAAGCATATCAATCCTTCTTTACCATTTGAAAGTCCTGCATACATATTGCCTACCTCAGGTGACTGTGAGAATTTTATATTTTGTGTTGCGGCTGTAGTCTCCGCTTGCTGAAGAACAAACGGGTTCAAGGGTTGTATCTGGTCAACACCTTTCAAGGTCTGATTTCCCATGAAAATATGCACATCCTTTTCATCTACATTTATTTCATCCACACATACATTTCGGAATCCTCCATCGGTATTGAAACTACTTTGCAATGTTAATGTATGATAGAACAAATACCATTTATCACGGAATTTATGCAAATGTGTATGATTATTACTAAATCCGAGTCCATAGTCTCCCGGATTTTTTAAATAATTATTATGTAGTTTCCAGCTTGTATTGTCAAGCGGTGTTTTACTTGTCATGTATAACATACAACATATTGTCGGTTTCTCAGAAGAATAGTTCCAATCACTGTAATCCTTCCAGTCGGTATTATATGTATAAACATATGTACCGTTTATATAATTCATCTCATTCGCTTCAAAATGATGAGGAGCATTAATCTTTACCATCTCACTATCTATACTTATCATGTCTTTACCAAGACGCATTATACGTGAAGAGCCTGCACCTACAGTAAGCCATCCAACACCATTATCATCTATTACAGCCCCTGGATCAAAAGGGACTTTACAATCTCCAAGTCCAGGTGTATTGGCATCTATCAGGCTTTTATCAAGAGGACTGCTCCAAGGGCCTACAGGCGAGGTAGCTGTTAGTACACCTGTACCGAACCCACTGTTTGAGAAGTAAAGATAAAAATGTGTTTTACCGTCACTTTCCTTACGTTTTACTATAGAAGGCGCCCATGAGGCTATAATCCATGGAGCTATGCTGTTTACATTAATAACGCCATGATAAGTCCAATTCACCATATCATCTGTTGACATCATAACAAGAGACTTAATATGTTCGTATGTATTACGTCCATCACGTCCCACAGCCTCATATTGCTGGTTGTCGTTTGTGGCATACACATAGAGTCTTCCTTCATATTCCACGGCAGTAGGGTCTGCTGTAAACATAAAATCAAGTAACGGGTTTGCATCACCGGACATCAATTTCGGAGAAACTTCCGGCACGATTGGCATGTATTTGAAGTTGTCATAATCCGCCTGTACATCCCCCTCGGCAAACAGTCCGATATATACCCCCGTGAAACCTCCATTAGTTTCAGTACTAAGATAACGGGTGTTCATATGTCCGGCTTCTGAATAATGAGTACCGTCTGTTGAATACATCAAAGAATAAATTTCATCACTTCCCTTAATTCTCAGATAAATGAAATCGTCAGTTACTTTGCAAATATCTTCTACATGACATAGGTCGTTCAAACGATAACGGAGTTTCAATTGACCGTCAGTTACATAAAGGTCGTAATGAGCTGAAGGACAAAGATAAGCAGTCATTCCTACATTTCCGTTTCCTTTTGCCTTCATCCTTGTTGTGGCCTGGAAGTCGATATCTTCCTGCCGGCGCCCCACAAACGTAGGTGAAACTCCATAATCATCCAGTCTTTTATCACTTCCTTTTATACGGAGAAAACCTTTGTTCTCCTTAAGAGAATAGTTTTCCTTTACAGGAATACCTATCCAGTTCCATTCCACTCCAAGTTCAGAATTATTAAAATCCCAATCCGGACTGTTTTTTATTGTAGTTTGTGGAAGCGTTTTTACATCTTTCATATCTATATTTATGGTTCCATCCACATTCACAACCGGCCATCCTTCTTTGTTCCATGAAACTGGAGCAAGAAAAGTTTCACGCCCCAAGACATGATGTTGTCCATTCTGAGTACGGAACCCAAGACATACCAGCCACCATGAACCGTCATGTGCCTGTACCATATCGGCATGCCCTACGCCTTGAATCGGATTATTCTGCGCATTCTGATTTATATGTGTCAAAATAGGATTTGCCGGATTACTTTCATACGGTCCCTCTATATTCCGGCTGCGTGCTATAGTAACCTTATGACCATATTCAGTTCCTCCTTCGCTAATCATAAGATAATACCATCCGTCGCGCTTATAGATATGCGGTCCTTCAGGGAAACGTCCGCCTGTACCAGCCCATAGGCGTTTAGATTCGGTCAACATCTCTCCTGTTTTTGGATTGATTTCACATAGCCATATGGCACCATCTGGATTACTCACCATGTAGCAATGACCGTCTTCAAAGTAAAGTGAAGGGTCAATACCACCTTGCTTAATCCATACAGGATCTGACCATTCCCCACTCGGATTATCAGTATATACCAGAAAATTTCCACGATCTGAAGTGTTTGTGGTAATCATGTAATACGTACCGTCATTATAACGGATAGTAGGAGCATAAATGCCTCCCCACATATTGCCCCCTTTTATTTTCAATTGCGACTCGCGTGTCAGTACATGTCCTGTCTGTTTCCAGTTTACAAGATCACGACTATGAAAAATAGGCACACCGGGAAAATATTCGAACGAACTGTTTACAATATAATAGTCTTCTCCTGCACGGCAAATACTTGGATCGGGATGAAATCCTGGGATAATAGGATTTTTATATCCCTGTGCCATACCGCAAAAAGTAAATAAAAATAAGACTACGAAGATACTTAATGTTTTTTTCATGGATTTCAGTTTTTCTTATTCAGCTATTATAGTCAGGTTAAACAAAAGACACAGAGACACTGGTTTACAACCAATTAATACTTTGTGGTGTTGTGTCTCTGTGTCATCCAAAAATCTGTTATTATCAATAAGGATACTGTCCTTTTGCCGCACCATCCATCAGCATTTGATGAATTACTGGTACTATAATATCCAATGTGTTACGGTCAAAGAAACGCGCGCCCTGAATATCCCACAGGAATGGGACACAGCCATAATTTTTCGCCTGCTCTGCTACATAACCGAGGAAATAGCCTTCAGACTCTTCACATTTTTCCTGAAGCATATCCATATTGGCTACAATCTTGTCATAGTTCTTATAGTCTTCAAGCAATGGGTCATTTTCATATTCACGATATGCCAGACCAAACTCTCCGATGATTACAGGAACTCCCAGGTCAACGAACTTTGTCTTCATCTTGTTCATCTGCTCATGCACGTATCCCTCCTGATTGTCATAATCGAATTTTCCGTCCATATATTCAAGGGCATACTGTTCGTAAGGTTCACCCCAAAAGTAAGTCATTCTGTCAGCCAATTCATTGGATGGATCGTTAAGGCAGAAATTAAACGGTGTATAGTAATGTACTTCTACCATCAAACGTGCAGGAGTAGGGTCTTCAGGAAGTTCAAACCAATCGTATGTCTTATCTATATTAGTATCAGGTCCCTGGACTATCAAATTACGATAAGTATTGTTTCCTCCCGTATCACGTACCGCATTCACAAAAGCTTGTTCGTAACGACGTAAAACAGCCATATCTTCACGATTTGCAACAGCAGGTTCATTTGCTCCAGCAAACAAAAGACGTCCGTCATAATCACGGAATGCAGTAGCAATTTGTGTCCAAAAATCATAGACTTTAGCCTCTACTGTAGCTATAGAGTCTGCTGTCAGAGCAGAAGCATCACAACTCTGATCCTGCCATCCTCCATCCCAGTGAATATTTACAATGGCATACATGTCTGCATTCTGACAGAAATCAACTATTTCTTTCACATGGTCTAACCAATCAGTCTTGAGTGTCTTTCCATCCGCTTCCAGATATTGCGGCTGATTCCATGCACACGGAATACGTACTGCATTGAAACCCATCTCCTTTACTTTATTAATAATAGTTTGGGTTGTAGTAGGTGCTCCCCAAGTATTCTCTCCGTCAGGTGCTTCAAGCGTATTACCTAAATTCCATCCTATAGCAATTGATTTGGCAACTTCTATTGCATCCTTCTCCATACCTTCAGGATATATCGTATCGTATTTGGAGCCTTGTGTCACAGCGTATTGTTTTATGTTTCCACCAGCATTCATTGTGATTGTAGCCTTACGCGCCTGTTCGCCTGTATTTCTTTCATAAGTTATTTTTATGTACTGTTCTTTAGTGGCTTTACCTGAGACGTTAGACAAAGTACACCACGTCTGGTCACTTTCCAATGTCCAGCCAGTGCTTGAAGCAAGAGCCACCATAATGTGTCCTTGTCCGTAACCGAACGAAAAATCAGTTACTTCCTGCCCGTCGCGGCTAAGGGAAAACTCGGCTCCCTTAACTATGCTGTCATCCTTGCATCCTTGCAATATTGTTACAAAAAGGATGAAGAATAAATATATATAGTTCTTTTTCATAAGTTAATTAATTTTAGTCTTTTGTTTTTTGAATTGGCATAATGCGGAAATTATCCAGATAGATTTCCACTTTGGTTTCATCTGGGCAGTTCGGATAAGTGACATAGAGATTCAAAACCTCTTTATGATTTGCAATGAAGTCTTTCCATAAGTTTTCTTCCACAAGCGACTCCAATGGAATACTGCACTGCATCCATTTCCCTATTTCTGTTTTTCCTGTGAAAGCGCTGACAGGGACATAACCGGTCAAGGTAAATACATCGTCACCAGCTCCTTCTCCCATTGTAATCTGGATAACAGGACCTTCCATTTTTTCACCTAAATAACACTCGAACTGCAGTTCAAGTTCTGAAATCTTGGCATTGTCCGGTATTACACTTGATCTCGGCCAGACAGGTTTATTAAGCACTTGTTGCCACCACCATTGTGTAGCAGAATCTATAGTTCCTTTCATACCAGTACAATTTCCGGTAGAAGTGTAAGGAGCATCCTTTCCGTCTGCCACAAATAATCCCAGATTGGCTCCGCTCCAGTTCGGGTCAAGGCCACCTCTTCCGTCATAATCTATTATCACATTCTCAAGAGGATAGAAGTTGTCCATTTCAGTGGTTCCTCCTATGGCTGTTACTGAAATCTTACCCTGACTTGTAGGTGCCGAAGGCATGGTGAAAGTAATCGTGTTGAACGATTCCGAAACTTCTATATCTTCTTGCGGAACAGCGATTTCGCCATTTATATCTATTCCTGACACATCTATGAAGTTCTTTCCAACGATAGTTACTTTACTTCCTACAACCGGCATGGTAGAACTGATGCCGGTTATGACAGGTTTAGGGCCGTCGTACACAAACTCGATGCTGGCATCGCTAGTATAGCACTCCATTATTATATAACCTTCTTTCATCACATCAGCAGCGGAAAAAGTAACACGTTCATAGTCAGCACTTACCTGATAATCCGTGATAGGCAATGTCACTTCAACAGAGTCTTTGGTGAAGTAAATCCGTTTGATTTCATAAAAGTTTTCACCAATCAGGCTTATCTCATCTCCCGGGTCAATCGGATAAAAGGCCGATATATAGGAAATGACCGGTCCGGGTGAAAGCACATGCATCGGATAAGTGGCCACCCCGTGGTCTGTTACAATACGCAACTCGGACGGGATGTCAGGATTCGATCCTGACAACAAGAAGTCTTCATCAGCAGGTACCGTAATAATCAGACTGGTAGAAGTTCCGTAATTGGCATTAAAGCTTATTTCCTGATTATTGATATATACCTTCCTCACCCCATTCAGGTTCTCCCCAACAACTACAATCATCGAACCGGGACTAACATCGGTAAAAGTGCTGTCAGCCAGCGAAGGGTCTGTCACACGCAGATAGTGTATAACCGGAGCCCCATCCGCTCCCCCGTCCTCCTTACAAGACGGAGTTATCACAACAGATGCGAATATTAACAAGAACAATATCAAGCATCCTGCATTTTCTATTATATTTTTCAGTTTTCTCATGGTCTATGAAATTATTCGTTAAAATTATAAGGAACAGGTTCTTCCTTCAGCAACGGATTCTGGATAACTTCCGACTCCGGATACGGAAAGAAAATGTCATCATCGGCAATATTAATTTCTATTTGCGGTTTCTCGTATTCTCCTTCATGGAATTCTCCGGTGTAGTCTTTAGTTCCAAGAAGCAGTCTTCCTGCCTGGTATTTATCTATCATTATCACAGTAGCCCGCTCTCCGCGCTTCTGGCTGTTGAAATATTTCAGCATGTAATCCGGTTTCCAGCAGTACCATGATACCATGTCGTACCAGTTGCAATATTCCATACAGAATTCTACTCGTCGTTCACGTATGATATCTTCAAAGTCAATGGACGTTTTCTCCCAATCACCTTTCCCGTTAAAAGCACGATATCTTACCTTGTTAAAATATTCCAGTCCCGGTCCCTCTGTCAATTTCTCATTGTTGCCCAGACAAGCCTCAGCATATGTCAGATACACATCTGCCAGACGCAGAATATAAGTGTTTAGCGGAGAGTTCATAGACTGCACGTATCCGTCATTGTCATCATCAGGCCCTCCTACAACTCCTTTCTTTATAGGAGCCCCGGTATCATCATAAGTATATCCGCCTTCCGAAATACAAATATAATCATAATATGTTCCTTGAGTAAAGAAAGTGGCATTTCTACGCAGTGTGTCTCCAGGCTCCTCATTATATATTTCCAACATCTCTACACTAGCCGAATAAGTACCCCATACGTTCACCCCTCCCGTTACTTCGGTAGAAAATGCCAGGTCTGCAAACAAGGTGTTGCATACTCCCCATTCACCCAGCGGTACCCACTGCATGGCTAACAGTGACTCCTGATTGTTGTTCTGTTTGTATTTGAATAAATCTTCATAATCTGGCATAAGTTCCAAACCGCTGTTGTCGCATACATCAGCCGCATACTGCTTTGCCAGTTCCAGGTCGGCATTGTCACGCTGTCCGCCTTTCCTCCATCCTGAACGTGCCAGATAAACTTTGGCAAGCATTCCTTTAGCCGCCCAGCAGGTGGCACGTCCAGGTTGGTCTCCTTTTTCCGGTAAATTCTCTGCCGCATAAGTCAAATCATTTATGATGAACTGGAATACATCTTCCTCACGATTTAATGGGACGACAGGATTATCCACTACGGTCTGATTGTCCTCGATAAGAATGACCGGTCCCCATGCGCGCAACATATAGAAATAGGCACATCCTCGCATCAAACGCGCTTCGGCGATAGCTTTCTTTTTCGCCTCTTCGCTCACATCTCCGGTCGTTTTTTCTTTTACATCAGAAATAACAGAATTCGACATGGTGATTACAGAATAGAATGATTTCCACGCTGCGGACAGAAGTTCGTTAAGAGCTGTCACTTGAAAGGTCGTAAATTCCGGATTTCCCCACGGGCTATACATATCATTGGCACGTCCGCTTCCAATGGGAACAATAGCACGCTGGTTATAGTCGAACCACGCACGGTTATAAAGTGGTGCGGTAGCCGCTTCCAATGCTTCGTCGGAAGTATAGAAAATCACGTCCGCATATGAGCCTTCAGGTGTCCTCTCAAGGAAACTGTCACTGCATCCTGTCAGGATTCCTGCCATAAGGACAAGGCTCGATAATATTTTGGTTTTACTTTTCATTGCTGTAATGTTATTAAGGTTAGAAACTAAGATTTAATCCGACAGTATAAATGCGTTGTGACGGGTAACGCGCATAATCCACACCACGAAGCAACACATCGTAGTTATACGCTCCGACTTCAGGGTCATATCCCTTATACTTGGTAAAAGTAAACGCATTTTGTATGTTCATATATATACGCAGATTCTCAATATGCCATTTTCGAGTCCATTTTTGCGGAAAAGTATATCCCAGCGAGATGTTCTTGATTCGCAGGTATGAGCCATCCTCTACAAAACGGCTGCTCATACGATTGTTGTCGTTACCATCCGCCGTATTGAGACGCTGGACTGTAGCCGATTCCGGATTGGATACACGTACATTCCAAATTTCCTCCGGCTGTGCCGGGTCAATCAGTTCTACATGTGCTATGCCTGTAGCTTCCTTAAGCAGGTTACTGTTACGCATAGGATTTGTAAAGTCCTGGCGGAACAGGTTTACAAGTTTGTTGCCATACACACCGTTGATGAAGATATTCATGTCGAAACCCTTATAAGTAAAAGTGTTGTTGAAACCGTAAGAGAACTTAGGTTCAGGATTTCCAAGATATGTACGATCCTGTTCGTCAATAACTCCGTCACCGTTCAAATCCTCAAAGATATAGTCACCTACCCAAACTTCATCTTTGGCTATATGCTGGTTTTCCGGAAGTGCAACCGAAAGCCTGTTACCATTCTTGTCGAGCAGGAAGTTTCCGTCCGCATCACGCTGATAAAAATCACTTTCCTCTTTGAACATTCCAACTACCTTATATCCATAGTATTGCCCTACCGGCTGTCCTACCGTAGAGTAAGTCAGTGTCTGTGATTGGTCAACCTTTCCCGAAAGCCCTGCCGTTTCAGTATAAAGTTTAGTTATCTTGTTCTTATTGAATGAGATGGTAATTCCGGTACGCCATGTGAAGTCCTTTTTGGATATATTCACTGTGTTTAATGTAAATTCGGCACCCTTGTTTTCCATTGCGCCGGCATTCACCCATGGCGAATTGATAATTCCTGCTACATATGACGGTAATGAGGCTCGCATCAGCAAGTTATCTGTATTCTTCAGATAAGTATCGAAGATGAACTCAACCCGATTGTCGAAAAGATTCAAATCAAGACCAGCGTTCCATGCTCTGGTTTCTTCCCATTTCAATTTGTCGTTAGGGTAGTTTCCTGCGTAGAATCCGGTTCCCCAAATACTGGCAGCCGAAGACATTGTTACCCCGTAAGCATAACTTGAAGCCGACTGGTTACCTACAAGTCCCCAACCCAACCTCAATTTCAGGTTATTAAGCCATTTCACTCCTTTCAGGAATTTCTCGTTATTTATTTTCCATGCAAGTGCCATTGATGGAAATACGCCCCAACGGTTTGCCGGACCGAAACTGGAGGAACCATCTCCACGTACAGTGAAAGTAGCCAGGTAACGGTCGTCATATCCGTAATTCAATCGTCCATAATATGATTCAATGGCCGAAGAACCTCTTCCGCTACTGTTTTTGGCTGTAGAAGAATCTCCCATATTCAACTCATGAATAGTATTGAACAAATAATTATCTCGACTTGCATAAAGAGTTTCATAACTATTTTCCTGAGCTTCATGACCTGCCATGACGGAAATATTATGTTTTCCAAATGTGCCATTGTATGTCAGATAAGTTTTTAGAGTCCAGTTTGAACCGTTATTTGCGCCACGGCTTCCTGTAGATGACTGTACGTAATGTCCATAGTCATACGACGGAGTATATTGATAAGTATTGCTGTAATAATAGTTTCCTGCATATTCAGCACGGAACACCAGCCCTTTCCATAATGTCACATCTGCAAAAAAGTCAACATACATCTGCAATCCCCTGTTATAGTTTTCACGCATGAGTGCTTCTGCTACAGGGTTAGAGAAATAAGTACCATACATATTTTCTGCCTGTGCTCCCCAGCTTCCATCCGGATTTCGTGCAGGAGTATCAGGCAACTGTTCTATGGCAGTACGGATGATATTACCGCTGTCTATCGTATTATTCTGTGTAGTTTGCGCCACAGAAGCTCTCAGACCTGTTGATAACCATTTCGTTATTTTATTGTCCATATTAACACGAGCGGAGAAACGTTCAAAATCCGACCCGATGGCGATACCTTCCTGCTGCAAATATCCGGCAGAAAGAGAATATTTCACATTGTCGTTTCCTCCAGAAATATTCAACTGATGATTATGCATAGACGCATTCTGGAAGATTTCCCCCTGCCAGTCTGTTCCTTCACCCAACAGGCTTATGTCTGCAAATTCCGCACGTTCGCCGAAGCCGATTACTTCCGCACGCAGATTCTGATATTCGGCATATTCGCGCAAGTTCATCACCCCAAGTTTTTTCGGAAGTTGCTGCAAACCGTAATATCCTTCATAAGTGATACGCGTCTTTCCGGCCTGTCCCTGTTTGGTAGTGATAAGTACCACACCATTAGATGCGCGCGAACCATAAATAGCCGTAGCTGATGCGTCTTTTAATATTTCCATAGAAACAACATCCGAAGGGTTAATGGATGACAATACACTGGAGTTTGAATCATTGTTACCGGAAATCGCCACACCGTCTATCACGTAAAGCGGTTCATTTCCATTCAATGAGTTAATACCTCGGATACTAACGGATATACCTCCACCCGGTGTTCCGGAATTTTGTGTAACTGATACTCCGGCAGCCTTACTCTGCAATGCCTGGTCCAACGAAGTGACAATGGATTGTTTTATCTCATCCTCACCTACTGATACCACTGAACCTGTAAGATCGCTACGCTTCATAGTTCCGTATCCCACTACAACGACTTCATCCAAAATCTCAGAGTCTTCCTCCAACTCCACGTTTACTACCGTTTTTGAAGCCTTCACTTCTTGAGACTTAAAACCGATATAAGAAAAGACAATGGTTTCATTGGATCTTGCCTGCAATGAATACCTTCCTTCAAAATCCGTAATAGTTCCTACCTGAGGTCTCTCTTTAACTTGGACACTCACGCCTATTAACGCTTCACCATCTGTTCCCGACGTTACAACTCCGGTAACAGTCCTTTCTTGCAAAACTTCTGCAAAAGAGAATTCCACCCCCACAATACATGATACGATAAATATCAATGCGATGCGGTAACTGTAAAAGTTTTTGCAACATTTTAGAAACTCGTTTCTCATTTCAGTTTATCATTTTAAAAATTAACAAATTAATATTTTTACATTAATACAAATATCAATCAACCAAAATCATCATATTGCAAAAGTAAAGAAAATAAGAGAACACGAACTTAAAACGTGTTTTACGAATATGGCATGTTTGTTAATGTAAAGTACCCGTATGTTACCACACATGGTATAAAATGTTACCTGTCCTCGTCAGAATACCGTACAGACAGCATTTTTATCAAAAAACAGGATTCTATCACCCCAGCCTTACAATATATATAATCATGTAATACCATCCCATAATAAAATATGTTTTATATATACACAAAATATGTCTTGTGCTTTCATTTTCTATAAATACAACTTATGTTTTTATAAATACAAGTTATATTTATAAAGATACAAACTATATTTACATATATATAGCTTATATTTACAGAATGTGATTAGGAAAGATGGAATTTTCAACTAAACATACAAATTTATTCTAAACACATATACAAACTATATTTCAGATATTGTTTAAACAGTATTTGAATAGTATTTAAACAATGTTTTAACAGCATATGAAAACCGATAACGAATACCGGTTACATATTATACTGTCATTGATAACATTTTGGCAATATAGCATAACAAACACCTGTGCTACAGTTACGATTTGAGCCCATAATTAAAATATTATATTCAATAACTTTGCAATAGTGATTTTTGAATTATTTTTGTTTAATCGTTAAACATTTTTTATTATGAGAAAGACTTTAATGTTTGGCCTTGGACTGGCAACAACTTTGCTGGCCACGTCTTGTACAAAAGAAGAGAATTTCAATCAGACTCAAGGCATCGTGTTCAGCAGCTCTATCAGTTCACGTGCCACAGACACTTCATTCGAGAAAAATGACGAAATTGGTATTTCCATGACTCCTGGGAATATTACAAACGTCCTTTACTCTACAGAAGACGGAACAAGTTTCACATCTGCTAATCCTATAACCTATGACATGGCAGGTAATGTTGAAACAGTTGACTTCACTGCAGTATATCCGTACAAGGACGGTTCTATCAGCAATAGTGTTTATAATTTTACACTTTCCACAAGTCCAGAAACACCGTTGACTGAAAATGACGTGATGCTTGCCTCATCTCCAGGAATATCGGTGGGTTCAAAGAATGTAGGCCTTAACTTCAAACACAAATTGGTAAAAGTAGTAGTTCAACTGTCTGACGCTAACGGTCAAGCCATAACAGGCGCACAACTGAAGATAAACAACCAACAGTTAGTTGGTTCTTTAAATCTAAGCGATGCAACCGTTACTTCTACAGATGCTGCTGATGACGAAATGCCTTTTGCAGCCAATGCATCCATTAGCGGACAATACCAGACAATAGTTATGCCATCTGCTCCTGTGCAAGGACGTTACATAGAGGTTATCCATGAAGAAAAAACTTATACGCTTCCTGTAGATAACCAAGAATTTGTTTCAGGAAAAAAACTTACATTTACGGCAACACTTAATGCCGATGGTACTGTAGATCCGGGCAAACCTATTATTGTAAATCCTACCGTATCAGATTGGGATGAAAAAATAGAATCAGGATGGATTCTGACAGGAGAAATCAGCGTAGTGGGTAAAAACGCAAAACAGTTGGCAAGCAATATCCAATTAAATAGTGGCCAAGCTGTAGTTATCAATAACTTTACAGGAACACTGAATGAGAATGATATCTACTGTATTTCATATACACGTACAGACGGCTCGACATTATCAACAGATATTACAACAGCAAATATTACAATCACTCCTGCAGCTGGAGGGACTGGCATGACTTACACTTTACCTGCCGGACAAGCAGAAGGAAAACTTCTGATTAAGGTTGGCAAAAACACCAGTGGAATAAGTATAACTACTACTGATAGCGGTATTACTTTGAGTGACGTTACTGTATATACATCGTCTGATAATGTCACTATTCCTATTACATTATGGGAAGGAAATGCTACTTCCGATACTAATTGGCCTTATTCAATTACCAATTTCACCATAGAGGAAAATCATCGTGAAACGCTCAAAGTCGGAGCCAAATTGTATATTTATTATACTAAAACGAATCAAGAAAATGGAATAACCATCAACTTTGATCCATACACAAATGGAAACTATGGAACCGCCGGACCATCTATTTACGACGGATACAATGGGGAAGACTGTGGCGACTATATATCAATTACCGTATTGACGCCATTACTTGAAGCTATACAAGGCAATAATTATATTGTGGGACTCACAGGAAGCAATTGCACGCTTACTAAAATTTTGTTGGTTCCCGCATCCGAAGATGAAACAGTAAGTGAAAACCTTTTATGGAAAGGTACAGGACCTTACATGTATAGCATATGGCAACATTTAAATATATGGTTACCTAAAAATATATCAGTCGATGGTACCATACGTGTTTCTTTCAACTCATCACTAGAGACAACTCTACAAGGAGCAATATTGACATATGTAGGTGGAGATAATCCTTATGATCAAGACGTTGTACTTCCTGCAACAGATATTACGGCTGGTTCCACATCAATAGACTTCATAATAGATGAAACCATCTTAGGGAACTTGGAATCAAAAGCAATTAACAAGAATTCTGTCAGCCTGATTGATAATCTTAACAGCGGACTTGTAATCACCAGCGTAGAATATATCCCCGCTCAATAAAGACAAATATTTTTTTATTGTGGTAAACTCTTGATATTTTTCACTTGCCGGTCTATGAGGAATTGTAGGGAAATTCAATACCTCACAGATTCCGGCAAGTAATTTTATAGGCATCACCAAATTAATCAAAACATCTTGAATGAAAAGACATATACTACTTTTAAAACTATGTATATTTATTTTAACTATAAATACATGGCCGAATATACACGCTGAAACAAAGGCGAAAACTCCTTATGAAACAGCCAAAGAATTGGGTTTAGGATGGAACTTAGGCAATCAACTTGATGCTTTTCAAGACGGGAAAGCACAAGAAACAGTATGGGGAAATCCACCTGTGACACAAAAATTCTTCTATCGTTTGGCCGAAGTTGGATTCACCTCCGTACGTATCCCAATAACATGGGTAGGACATTTTGGTGAGGGTCCTGAATATAAAATTTCGGACAGTTATATGAACCGGGTAGCAGAAGTTGTAAACTACGCAGAGAATGCAGGCTTAAACACAATTATAAACATACACCATGACGGAGTGGAAAGTTACTTCTGGCTTGACATCAAAAATGCAGCACTAAACGAAGCAATAAACGATACTATTAAAAACATGATAAAGTCTATATGGACTCAGATAGCAAACCGTTTCAAGGATAAAGGTGATTTCCTTATATTTGAATCAATGAACGAAATCCATGACGGTAAATGGGGATGGGGAGCGAACCTTAACGACGGTGGACGCCAATATGCTGTTTTAAATGAATGGAATCAGGTATTCGTAGATGCGGTACGTTCCACAGGAGGAAATAACGCAAACCGTTTTCTGGCAATACCTGGCTATGCCACCAATATAGATTTGACAGTAAAACACTTCAAATTACCTAAAGACAAAACTCCCAACCGACTGATGGTATCAATCCACTATTATGACCCAATGGATTACACAATGGGAGATATTTATTCAGAATGGGGACATACAGCGAGTCAGGATATGAAATATAAAGGAATGGATGAAGAATATATGCAGGAACAATTCAAGTCAATAAAATCAACTTTCATTGACAATGGTATTCCTGTTTATATAGGAGAAATGGGATGCAAATACCGTGAGGATAAACGTTCTGAAAGTTTTAGAGAATATTTTCTGGAATATCTATGCAAGGCAGCCAAAGAAAACGGTATGGCTCCATTCTATTGGGACAATGGGAAAGACCGCTCATGCATTTTTGACCGGTCTAACGGGAAGCTGGTACATAACGGGAAACGTGTGATAAGACTTATGAAACGCGCTGTTTTTACAGACAAGAAATCATATACACTCCAAACAGTTTATGAAAACGCTCCACAATAGTCTTAATAAAACAATATAGGAATAAATTTGTTAATAAATTTTTTATGCGATGAAAAAACTATTCTATTCTATCATTATGCTTTTGTTTGTTTCTTGTAGCACAAACGAGAAAAAAACAGATGTGATGTCCGTTGAATCTCCGAAAGGAACAAATGTATTTCAGGACAACTGGGAAAACATAGCCGAGAATTACCATTTCCCTGAATGGTTCTCTGATGCCAAATTTGGAATATTCATCCACTGGGGAGTATATTCAGTCCCCGCATACGGAAGTGAATGGTACTCCAGAAATATGTATCAGAAAGGATCTGACGAATATAAACACCATATTGAGACATATGGCCCACAGGACAAATTCGGATACAAAGATTTCATACCGATGTTCAAAGCAGAGAAATTCGATGCAGATGAATGGGTGAAATTATTCAAAGAGGCAGGTGCAAAATACATAGTGCCGGTTGCGGAACATCATGACGGTTTCGCCATGTATAATAGCGAACACAACCCATGGAATGCAGTTAAGATGGGCCCCAAAAGAGATATTATAGGTTTATTGAAAAAAGCTGCGGAAAAAGAAGGGATAATATTCGGATTATCCAGCCACAGACTTGAGAATGCATGGTTCTTTAACGGTGGTATGGAATTTCCATCTGATGTACAGGATACTACAATCACACTATATGGTAAGCGTTCAGAAAAAGAAGTGTATTCAGACGAAGTATGTATAGACTTCCTTATACATACACATGAACTTATTGACAAATATCAACCACAGCTTATATATTTCGACTGGACTGTAAACAAGATACCGGAATATTTTAACAAATTCCTTGCATATTATTACAATTGTTCGTTAGACTGGGGCAAAGGTGTTGTTGTTAACACAAAGCATGGCTATCCTACAAACATACTGGTTGGAGACGTAGAACGTGGAAAACTAAATGAAATGAGAAAATATCCATGGCAGACTGACACCTCAATAGGTAAACATTCATGGGGATATGTAAACGGAGAAGAAAATAAAACTCCTGACCAGATAATACACGACCTAGTGGATATAGTAAGCAAGAACGGCAATCTCCTGTTGAATATAGGACCACACCCTGACGGAACTATTACGGACGAACAAAAGCAAGTACTGCTATCAATAGGTAAATGGTTAAAGATAAACGGTGATGCCATATATGGTACACGTTGCTGGATTAAGTCCGGTGAAGGTGAATCAAAAGGTACTTCCGGTTCATTTTCAGACAATGAAGCAACAAAATATAATTGCCAAGACATACGTTTTACCACTAAAGACAACACTCTATATGCCATCACTTTAGATTGGGGCAAACGAGTAATGATAAAATCTTTGAACAAGGATGTTGTACGTGATGCAAAGATTCTTAACGTGGAAATGCTCGGTTCTGATGAAAAAATAGCATGGCAACAAACAGACAAGGGCCTCTTAATAACTTTCCCTTCCAAAAAGCCATGCGAAACCGCATATTCATTTAAAATCTCTTTTGACAAAAAAGTAGGTGAAGGATTAGAATCCGAAATGATTGATATACCATTCAAACATGGATAAAAACATGGATTTATTAATTTAATTTGTTGATGTATATGTTTTGAGGGTGTGTCAAAACTAAAATGACTACTCCCTAAAGTTACAGATTATAACTATAATATTTAAAAGGGGCCGTATCAAACTCTGTATTGAGTAATGATGCGGCCCTTTTTTACTCTTTTAGGGTGCTCAAATTTCAAATTATAAGTTCATTTTTTCAAAAAATGAATTTTGACACACCCTCAATTAATTATATATAGTTGTTACGATTTTGGTTTTTTGCTTACTTTTTATTTCTTTTGTAAAATAAAAAAATAAATTGATTTATATGAAAAGATTGTCTTTGGTCATATTATGGCATATTATATTCGTTTCTTTGTATTCGCAACCTTTCAATTTCAAACACCTTGAAGTGGCTGACGGATTATCCAACAATTCAGTTTATGCCATATTGAAAGACAAAGACGGTTTTATGTGGTTCGGAACCAACGCCGGACTGAACCGTTTTGACGGATATACATTCAAGGTTTTCCGCCATTTACATGATGATAAACATTCACTTCCTGACAATTACGTAAAAGAAATAATAGAAAGTCCCAATGGAAATTTATGGATAAAAATGGGGACAGGATACACTATGTTCGACAAAGCGGCCAACCAGTTCAATAACGATACCAAAAGTTTTATGAAAAAACTAGGCAGCAATGGTTTACCTGAATGTATTTATGTAGATTCAAATGAACAGACATGGTTCTTTGTAGGATGGGAAGGTTTTTATCGCTATGACAAAAATAATAATACAAAATTCGTTTCACTATATAACTTTGGATTGCCTGAATTTGGTGTCAGCGCTATCAATGAATGTAACGATGGAATTTTATTCCAATACAACAACGGAATACTTGTCTGCATTGACCCGTCTGAGATGAAACCTAAATGGATAAAGGATGAAATATCTCTTCAAATGAACGGGAAACAAGCATTTTATTCATTATTCGTAGATAAAGAACAATGCATTTGGATTTCCAATAATTCAAATTTATATGTATATGATACAGTTTCAGACGAATGGAGACACGATTTGGAAGAACCATGGAAAAGCCAGAATGATATTATACATTCAGTTTCACAAGATAATATTGGCAGAATATGGGTAGGCAAAGACTACGGAGGCATAGATGTTTTTGATAAAAAAACCGGTCATTTAACAAATCTTGTAAATGATAAAAATAATACTCGCAGTTTATCACATAACACCGTTTACAAAATATATACAGACAAATATGGAACAACATGGATTGGAACATATAAAAAAGGTATTTCATATTATAGCGAAAGTATGTTCAAATTCAACATGTATGAACTTGGTGATATTACATGCGTAGAACAGGCCGATGATAAGCATGTGTGGTTAGGAACAAATAATGATGGACTATTTTTATGGAATATCGAAGAGGCGAAAGTAAAAAAACACTACAACTTTACCTCACCCATAGTTTCACTATTAAAAACAAGTGATAACAGATTATGGATAGGCACCTTCAACGGTGGCCTATACAGTCTTGGCATAAACGGTCTCACCAATTACACTGTAAACAATAGCGGTTTATTGGGAAATAATGTGTGGTCAATGGCAGAATCTGAAGGTAAACTATGGTTAGGTTTCTTAGACGGAGGAATCCAATACATTGATCTGAAGAACAACAAGCTGACAAAGTACGATGAAATAAACGAAATGGTAACGTCACTAAGTGTAACAAAAGACAATATCCTTGTAGTAGGAAAGCCACAATTAGCTTTAGTAGATCTGGAAACACTCAAATTAAAAGAAACAATCAGAAATACATCTTTAAGCGGACATGGTGTAAGTCAGGTATATAGTGACAGCCGTGGATTAATATGGATAGCGACAAACGAAGGTCTTGAAATGTATAACAGAAAACGTCACGCAACTACAAATTTTACAGAAACAACAAATGCAGAGGGCGAAGTCATATCGGGTATAACAGAAGATAATAATCACGATATTTGGGTTACATCTACACGTCACATGATCCACATAAAGGTATCAAAAGATGCAAACGGAGAATATGTATTCGAATCACACATTTACAATGAGAAAGACGGACTACAAAACTGCGATTTCAATCTAAGGGCAATTAAGACATTGAAAGACGGTACGATTATTGCAGGAGGACTTTATGGACTAAACACATTCAATCCTGATAAAATACATTATAACACAATACCTCCTAAAATAATGTTTTCCGAATTATATCTGTTTAATCAGAAGATTGAAGCTGGAGTAGAATACAATGGCAATATCATACTGACTAAAGACATAAACTCAACAAGAAAAGTAGAACTTAAAAATACACAAAATATATTCTCATTAGAATTAAGTTCAGACAATTATAATCTACCAGAAAAAACATGCTATAAATACAAAATGGAAGGTATAAATGATGAATGGCTTACATTGCCTGTAGGATTAAACAGGCTTACATTCACAAATTTAACCCCGAAAAAATACATTTTAAATGTAAAAGCCATAAACAGCGACGGATATGAAAGTATAGAAACTGCAAAACTGGAAATCGTGGTACATCCTCCTTTCTGGTTATCTTGGTGGGCATATTCATGTTATACCTTAATAGCAATATGTATATTGTTATCAGCACGTAAAATGATTTTAAAACGTGAGCGTGAAAAATTCCGTTTACAACAAATAGAACAAGAGGCTGTAAAAAATGAAGAAATAAACCAAATGAAGTTTCGTTTCTTTACAAATATCAGCCATGAGCTTCGCACTCCTCTGACATTGATTATATCACCATTAGAAGACTTGTTGAAAAGTACAAAAGATGAATCACAAAAATCAATGCTCATGCTTATATACAGAAACGCACAACGCCTACTGATACTTGTAAACCAGCTACTTGATTTCAGAAAAAGTGAAATGACAGGACATACTCTATCGTTATCAGAAAGTGATATCGTAGCATATATTCGCGAAGTATGTAACTCATTTCTGCTAATGGCAAACAAAAAACATATTCAGTTCTTTTTCTTTTCAGGAATAGACAATTTCCATATGGCATTCGATGCTGATAAAATAAGTAAAATAGTTACTAACTTACTTTCAAACGCATTTAAGTTTACACCTGACGGCGGACGAGTAACTGTCATGATAGAACACATTGAGGGAACACAGGAAATGCTGGAAATAAAAGTATCAGATACAGGTATTGGTATCCCAGACTCTGAGAAAGAGCATATTTTCGAACGATTCTATCAAGCTGGACATAAAGGAATTGAAGAAAGTACAGGTAGCGGTATAGGACTTAGCCTGGTACGTGATTTTGTAAACTTACATGATGGAAGTGTAGAAGTATTCGACAATATAGGGACAGGAACAGTTTTTGTAATACAACTTCCTGTAAAACATGTAGACTTAATATCGGAACATATTGTCAGTGCTGTTGAAAATACAAATGAAAAAAATAATGAAGATACAGAAAAAGTAATAGAGCAAACAGACCGTAAAGACTTCCCATTAATACTAATAGTAGATGATAATGAAGATTTCCGTATTTTCATGCAACATAGTTTAGAATTACAATACAATGTTGAAATAGCATCCAACGGAGAAGAAGCATGGGAAATGATACAACAGAAACGCCCTGATCTTATTATAAGCGATGTAATGATGCCTGTAATGGATGGCATAGAACTATGCAAACTAATAAAAAACAATCAGCCAACAGCACACATACCTGTAATATTACTAACTGCACGACAGGCTGTTGAATCAAAAGTTGAAGGCTTGGAAATAGGTGCAGATGATTATGTAACCAAACCTTTTAACATGACGGTATTGACATTACGTATCAGGAAATTGATTGAGTTAAGTCATTACAAACAAATATCACACTCAACAATAGATCCTACGCCAAGCAACATAGTAATAACATCATTAGATGAAAAACTAGTAGAAAAAGCTATTAAATACGTAGAAGACAATATATCTAGGAGTGAACTTTCAGTTGAAGAACTTAGTAGCGAACTTGGAATGAGTAGAGTACATCTGTATAAAAAGTTATTACAGATAACTGGAAAAACGCCAATAGAGTTTATACGTACAATCAGACTGAAAAGAGCAGCTCAATTATTACGCGAAAGTCAGTTATATGTATCCGAGGTTGCTTATGAAGTAGGATTTAACAACCCCAAATATTTCAGCAAATATTTCAAGGATGAATTTGGAGTTTTACCTTCAGCATATCAGTTAAAAGAGAAAAATAACAAATAATACCCTTGTATGAAACAAACAGACCTCTGAGGAACAAGATAATACCCTTGTATAAAACATTATAAATCTTAACTCCTAACTATAAACAGTATTTTTGCATATGAGAAAAGTTTTATAGAATTAACTAATTAAATACTTGGGTATATGAATGCGAGAAATATCTTTTATTGTCTCCTTGCCGTAGGAATGTCATTCGGATGTTCGAATGTCTATGAAGAAACAGACTATGGCGTAATAGTTAAAGTTAAACCTAAAAACGAAACGGATGCACATCTGGTTCGTATGGAAGTAATGGGTGACAAACTATTTCATGTATCGGCTACAAAGGAAAATAAATTTGCCGATTCTAAAAGTTTGATAATTGTTCCACAAACAAAAAAAATACCTTTTACTGTTAAACAACAAGGAGATACCGTAATTGTTTCTACTGGGAAAATAAACGCCTCCGTGTTAAGTTCCACGGGAGAAGTATGGTTTACTAACAAAAACGGAAAAGTAATTCTTCAGGAAAACAAAGGTGGAGGAAAAACTTTTACTCCTATAGAAATTGAAGGTACAAAAGGATATTCTATAAGACAAGTTTTTGAATCGCCGAAAGATGAAGCATTCTACGGACTCGGACAGCACCAATCCGAAGAGTTTAACTACAAAGGTAAAAACGAAGAACTGTTCCAGTACAACACTAAAGTTTCAATACCTTTCATCGTATCTAATAAAAACTATGGTGTTTTGCTGGACAGCTATTCACTATGCCGTTTCGGAAATCCTAATGACTATTCACAATTGGATGAAGTATTCAAATTATACGACAAAGAGGGTGTAGAAGGTGCTATTACAGGTACATACGTTCCAGAAAAGAATGCATCATCAGAGACTATAGTCAGACGTGAGCCTCAGCTATATTTCGAACACCTGAAAAGAGAGGATTTATCTAAAGTTGTGAATCTTCCTGAGAACTTCCCGTTCATGGGAGCCAACGTAACATACGAAGGTATGATTGAACCTTCCGAAGCTGGTGAGTTCAAGTTTATTCTATATTATGCCGGTTATACAAAAGTATATATCGACAACAAACTGGTAGTACCTGAAAGATGGCGTACTGCATGGAATCCTAACAGTTATAAATTCTCCGTCAATCTGGAAAAAGGAAAAAGAGTTCCTCTTAAAATTGAATGGAAGCCAGACGGTACCGTATCTTATTCAGGATTACGTGTAATGAGCCCTGTAGCTCCTGAAGAACAGGGAAAACAGTCATGGTGGAGCGAAATGACAAAACAGCTTGATTACTATTTCATAGCAGGCGATGACATGGACGACGTAATCAGCGGATACAGAACTCTTACAGGCAAGTCACCTATCATGCCTAAATGGGCTATGGGTTTCTGGCAAAGCAGGGAAAAATATAACACTGCTGATGAAATGCTCGGAGCACTGAAAGGTTTCAGAGACAGAAATATTCCTATTGACAATATCGTGCTTGACTGGAACCACTGGCCGGAAGATGCATGGGGAAGCCATGAATTCGACAAAAACCGTTTCCCTAATCCTAAGGCTATGGTTGACTCTATACATGCGATGAATGCACATATGATGATCTCAGTATGGCCCAAATTCTATACTACAACTGAACATTATAAAGAATTCGACAAGAATGGCTGGATTTATCAACAATCTGTAAAAGACAGCTTGAGAGACTGGGTTGGCCCAGGTTATACTTACGGATTCTATGATGCATACGATGCTGATGCACGCAAGCTGTTCTGGAACCAGATGTACGAACACTATTATCCATTGGGTATAGATGCATGGTGGATGGATGCCAGCGAACCTAATGTGAGAGACTGTACAGACTTGCAATACAGAAAAGACTTGTGCGGACCTACTGCACTTGGACCTTCTGCAGAATATTTCAATGCATACGCACTGATGAACGCTGAAGCTATTTATAACGGTCAGAGAAGCGTAGACAACAACAAGCGCGTATTCCTGCTTACACGTTCAGGATTTGCCGGACTGCAAAGATACTCTACTGCAACATGGAGCGGTGACATAGGTACAAGATGGGAAGACATGAAAGCGCAGATTATGGCAGGACTTAACTTTGCAATAAGCGGAATTCCATACTGGACCATGGATATCGGCGGTTTCTGTGTAGAAAACAGATATGTGGCAGGACAGCAGCAATGGAACAAGAACAAGACAGAAAATGCCGACTACAAGGAATGGAGAGAGCTGAATGCAAGATGGTATCAGTTCGGAGCATTCTGTCCGCTATATCGCGCACACGGACAATATCCATTCCGTGAAATCTGGGAAATAGCGCCAGAAGGACATCCGGCATACAATTCTGTAGTTTACTATTCTAAGCTGAGATATAGCCTTATGCCATACATCTACTCACTGGCAGGTATGACTTGGTTTAACGATTACACTATCATGCGCCCTCTTGTAATGGATTTCACAGCCGATACAAAAGTTAATAATATTGGCGACCAATACATGTTCGGTCCGTCAATCATGGTATCACCAGTATATAAATATGGAGAACGCCAGCGTGAGGTATATTTCCCTGAATCTGCAGGATGGTATGACTTCTATACCGGAGAATTCCAGCAGGGCGGAGAAAAGAAACTTGTTGACGCGCCATACGAACGTATGCCTTTGTTCGTACGTGCCGGTTCAATCATTCCTTTCGGTCCTGATATCCAATATACATCAGAAAAGCAGCCTGAACATATCAGACTTTATGTTTATCAGGGTGACGACGCTTCATTTACTTTGTACGAAGACGAAGGTATAAACTACAACTACGAACAGGGTAAATACAGTATGATTGAGATAAATTACAATGAAGACACCAAAGAACTTGTAATATCAGACAGAAAAGGTGAATACGACGGAATGTTGAAAGAACGTACATTCGAAATCGTAAAAGTGAGCAAGGAAAACCCTGATGCTTTCGACAAGAAATCAAAAGGTATAATCGTTAAGTATGACGGTAAATCACAAACAGTCAAATTGTAATCAATGAAATTATTTACATACATAGGTATATTTTGCTGCATGCTCCTGGGGGCATGCAGCTCTGTATCTGTATCCCCAAGGGAAAAGATATGCTTCAATGATGACTGGTCATTCTCCCTAAGTGACAATTCTGAAGCATCAGAAACAGATTTCGATGATAAGGAATGGAGAGTATTAAATCTTCCTCACGACTGGGCTATAGAAGGTGATTTCAGCAAGGACAATCCATCGGGAACAGGAGGTGGCGCTTTACCTGGAGGAACAGGATGGTACAGAAAAACATTTATCCCAAGTAATGAAGATTCCGACAAGATAATAAGAATAGATTTTGACGGTATATATATGAACAGTGAAGTGTTCATAAATGGCCAATCATTGGGTAAACGTCCATACGGCTATATCTCATTCGGTTACGACATAACTCCATATCTGAAATGGAATGAAAAGAATGTAATAGCAGTCCGTGTAGATAACTCAGAACAACCGAATTCCAGATGGTATTCAGGATGTGGTATATACAGAAATGTATGGTTGACCAAAACAAACCCTGTACATGTTGACGAATGGGGAACTTATGTCACAACTTCTGAAATCAGTAACGACAATGCGACATTAAACATTGTGACCACAGTACAAAACTCAGGCAATAACAATGAAACAGTAACCCTGAAATCTATACTAAACGATATGGATGGCTCAATTGTTGCCGAGACGGAATCATCTGTTTCTGTTGTGGCAGGACAGAAATCCGATATAAACCACACCCTGAATATCTCATCACCTAAATTATGGGATATAGAGAATCCGTATTTGTACTCCCTCGTCACAGAAGTTATCAAAGACGGCAAATGTATTGACAGATACACCACAACCACGGGAGTACGTGATTTCAAGTTTGATGCCGAAAAAGGATTTATCCTGAACGGCAAACAGACTAAAATTAATGGTGTGTGTATGCACCACGACCTTGGATGTTTGGGAGCTGCCGTAAACACCAGAGCTATAGAAAGACAGCTGCAAATTCTGAAAGAGATGGGATGCAACGGTATCCGCTGTTCACACAATCCGCCTGCACCTGAATTGCTTGACTTATGCGACAAGATGGGATTCATTGTAATGGACGAGGCATTCGACATGTGGCGCAAGAAAAAGACATCACACGACTATGCAAGATACTTCAACGAATGGCATGAAAAGGATCTACGCGATTTTATATTACGCGACCGTAACCATCCTTCAATATTCGTATGGAGTATAGGCAACGAAGTGTTGGAGCAATGGAGTGACGCAAAAGCCGATACTCTATCATTGGAAGAAGCCAACCTCATACTTAATTTCGGACACTCTGCAGACATGTTGGCTAAAGACGGAGAAATGAGTGTAAACTCACTTCTGACAAAAAAGCTTGCAGATTTCGTTAGGGAACTTGACCCTACACGTCCGGTTACAGCAGGATGCAATGAACCTAATCCGGGAAACCATCTGTTCAAATCAGGAGCTCTTGACATAATAGGGTACAACTATCATAATGCAAATATTCCTGATGTTCCAAAGAACTTCCCAGGCAAACCTTTCATCATAACGGAAAGTAATTCGGCACTGATGACAAGAGGATACTACCGTATGCCAAGTAATGAAATGTTCATATGGCCTGAACGTTGGGACAAACCTTTCTATGATGAAAGTTTCTCATGTTCTTCATATGATAACTGCCATACTCCTTGGGGTAACACTCACGAGGAAAACATAAAACTGGTAAGGAACAATGACTTTATCAGCGGACAGTATGTTTGGACAGGATTTGACTATATAGGAGAACCTACTCCATACGGATGGCCTGCAAGAAGTTCTTACTTTGGAATCGTCGATCTGGCAGGTTTTCCTAAAGACGTTTATTATCTGTATCAGGCAGAATGGACAAACAAACAAGTACTGCACCTGTTCCCCCACTGGAACTGGACTGAAGGACAGGAAATAGACATGTGGTGCTATTACAACAATGCCGATGAGGTTGAACTTTTCATAAATGGCGAGTCGCAAGGAATACGCAGTAAAGACGAGGACAACCTGCACGTGGTATGGAGGGTTAAGTTCATACCAGGTACTGTTAAGGTCGTTGCAAGAAAGAATGGCAACATTATTGCTGAAAAAGAAATACATACAGCCGGAACTCCACAAAAGATAAGACTTACTCCTGACAGAAATATCATAACAGCGGACGGAAAGGATTTGAGCTTTGTCACTGTAGAAGTGCTGGATAAAGACAATAATTTGTGTCCTCTTTCTGAAAATCTTATTAATTTTGAAGTTAGAGGTAATGCTTTCATTGCCGGTGTTGACAATGGTTGCCAGACATCAATGGAACGTTTCAAGGACAATAAACGTAAGGTATTTAACGGAAAGTGTCTGGTAGTATTACAGAATAACGGAGAAAAAGGAACAGCCACATTAACAGCAAATTCCAATGGTTTGGAAAGTTCAACAATAGAAATCAAATCAAAATAAATATATATAACCATGAAAAATACATTTTTTACAACAGGTCTATTGGCTTTGTCATTTATAGCAACAAACGCACAGAACAACATACCTGTATATCTAGATGACAGACAACCTATAGAGTTAAGGATAGAGGACGCATTAAAGCGTATGACTCTTGAGGAAAAAACACGTTTAAGCTACGCACAGGGAAAATTCAGTTCTCCTGGTTGCCCTCGTTTGGGTATTCCTGAACTTTGGATGAGCGACGGCCCTCATGGTGTACGTGCAGAAATAAACTGGAATGACTGGGGTTACGCAGGATGGACAAGCGACAGCTGTACAGCCTTCCCGGCATTGACATGTCTTGCAGCCAGCTGGAATACGACTCTTGCAGCCGACTATGGTAAAGCAATAGGTGAAGAAGCAAGGTATCGTGAGAAAGATGTACTGCTCGGCCCTGGAGTAAATATCTATCGTACTCCATTGAACGGACGTAACTTCGAATACCTGGGTGAAGATCCTTATCTGGCAGCTGAATTATGTGTGCCATATATCCATGGAGTTCAAAAGAACGGTGTGGCAGCTTGTGTAAAGCACTATGCACTGAATAATCAGGAACTATGGCGCGGACATATCGACGTGCAGTTGAGCGACAGAGCTTTGCGCGAAATATATCTTCCTGCCTTCCAGGCTGCAGTTGAGAGAGGTGGAGTATGGAGCATAATGGGAGCGTACAACAAAGTAAGAGGGACTCACGCTACACACCACAAACTGCTCAACAACGACATTCTGAAAGGTGAATGGAATTTTGACGGATGTGTAATTACCGACTGGGGAGCTGCACACGACACGTACGAAGCAGCAATGTACGGGCTTGATATAGAAATGGGGTCATATACCAATGGGCTGACTTCAGAGTCGGAATTCGGTTATGACGATTACTATCTTGGAAAGAATTACCTGCAGATGGTAAAGGACGGAAAAATTCCGATGGAAGTGGTAAATGAGAAAGCGGCACGCGTATTAAGACTTATATTCCGCACAGCCATGAACAAAGAAAAGCCTTTCGGTTCTATTACAAGCGAAGAACATTACAAGACTGCATACAACATTGCTACCGAGGGGATAGTGCTTCTCAAGAACAAATCATCAAAGAAAGCTCCTGCACTTCTTCCGATAGATATGAACAAATATAATAAGGTACTTGTAGTCGGCGATAATGCTGTAAGAAATCTTATGGCAGGAGGAGGTTCGTCAGAACTGAAACCAAAACTTGTTGTGACTCCACTTGACGCACTTAAAAAAGAGTTCGGAACAAAAATAGAGTTTGCTCAAGGATACATGGCAGGAAGACCTATGTACGGAAATGAAGAAGTCATTCCACAGGCTACTATGGATTCACTGCGTAATGATGCTATACAAAAAGCAAGTAAAGCAGATCTTGTGATTTTCATCGGAGGTCTAAACAAGAATCATTTCCAAGATTGTGAAGGTGGAGACAGAAAGACATTCGGTCTCCCATTCGGACAGGATGAATTAATAGAAGAGATAGTAAAAGTAAACAAAAATATCATAGTAGTGATAACAAGCGGTAACGCAGTAGAAATGCCATGGGAAAGAGAAGTACCTTCTATAGTACAATCATGGTATCTTGGTTCTATAGGCGGAACAGCATTAGCTGATGTTCTTACTGGAAAAGTTAATCCAAGTGGAAAACTTCCTTTCTCTTATCCTGTGAAACTGGAAGACTGTCCGGCACACTATTATGGCGAAATGAGTTACCCAGGTGATAGTATCAAACAGGAATATAAGGAAGACATCCTCGTAGGCTACCGTTGGTACGATACTAAAAACATAAAGCCTCTGTACTCATTCGGCCACGGTATCAGCTATACCACTTACGCCTATTCAAAACCTTCTATTTCAGGAAAATCAATATCAGAAAACGGAGAACTGACAATATCTGTCAAAGTAAAGAATACAGGTAAAGTTAAAGGTAAAGAAACCGTGCAGTTATATATAGGAGACGAAAAATGCAGTCTTCTACGCCCTGAAAAAGAGCTGAAAGGTTTCTGCAAGGTTGAACTTGCTCCAAACGAAGAAAAAGAAGTTGAGTTCACCATTGACGCTAATGATTTGAAGTTCTTTGATGACAGAACTCAAAAATGGACAGTAGAACCCGGAAAATTCAAAGCCTATATTGCTGCGGCTTCTGATGATGTACGAGGCGTTTTAGAGTTCGAATATAAATAACAAACTATAAATTACTTAAACCTATTACACATGAACAAATATTTACTATTCTGCACACTTGCTTTATCATGTTCTCTCCTGTCAGCACAACAGGCAACTGTCACAGGACCTGACAAAAACTTAAAAGTAGATATATCTGTAAAATCAGGTAAACCATTTTACAGTGTTACTTATAAGAATAATATAATTCTAGAAAATTCTCCGCTTGGATTTATTACCGATATAGGTGATTTCAGTAATAACATATCTTACGTGGAACAAAAATCATCTTCAATCAATAAGACCTATGTTCAAGACAGAATAAAGCATTCGGTCATAAAATATAATGCAAACGAATTGAAGATTACATTCTGTAATGCAGATAAACATCCTTTCGATGTGGTATTCAGAGTCAGCAATAATGACATAGCTTTCCGATATGAGATACCACAACATGGTGAAAGAGCTTCCATTGTAATGAAATCTGAAACTACCGGCTTTGATTTTCCAGAAAACGCCACTACTTTCATTTGCCCTCAAAGTAAGCCTATGGTTGGATGGAAAAGAGCAAGACCAAGCTACGAAGAAGAATATAAACCGGACGAACCGATATCTACTCCATCACAATTTGGCGAAGGATACACTTTCCCGTGTCTTTTCCATATAGGAAACAACTGGGCATTGGTATCAGAAACCGGAGTAAGAAGCAAATATTGTGCTTCACATCTTAGCGATGCCAGTGATAATGGACTTTATACAATAACATTCCCTAATGAAAACGAAATGAATGGACTTGGGAGTTCAACACCCGGATTAGCCCTTCCTGGAGAAACTCCATGGCGTACAATAACCGTTGGAGACAACTTAAAACCAATTGTAGAAACAACAGTTCCTTTTGATGTTGTTGAACCATTGTACGAACCTTCACAGAAATATGAATTCGGACGTTCCACTTGGAGCTGGATTGTATGGCAAGACCCAAGCATTAACTATGATGACCAGATAAAATTTATAGATCTTGCCGCACAAATGGGATATGAATTTACACTCATTGACGGTGGATGGGAGACAAACATAGGACGCAAACGAATGGAAGAACTTTTCAAATATGCCCAAAGCAAAGGCGTAGGAGTATTTGTATGGTACAACTCTAACGGATATTGGAATGATGCCCCACAATGCGCCAAACAGTGCATGAGCAACTCTATAGACCGCAAGCGTGAAATGAAATGGCTACAGGAATGTGGTGTAAAAGGGCTTAAAGTAGATTTCTTCGGAGGAGACAAACAACAGATGATGGGGTTATATGAAGACATTCTAAGCGATGCTAATGACCATGGACTTATGATAATATTCCACGGTTGTACCATCCCTCGCGGATGGGAAAGAATGTTCCCTAACTATGTAGGAAGTGAAGCTGTTCTTGCATCAGAGAACTTGATTTTTAATCAATATTATGATGATAATGAAGCATATAATGCAACATTACATCCCTTTATCCGTAACACTATAGGTTGCATGGAGTTTGGTGGTACAGTATTAAATAAATACCTTAACAAAACAAATGATGGTGGAGCAATACGCCGTACGACAGACGTATTTCAAATTGCAACAGCCGTTTTGTTTCAAAATCCTATACAGAACTTTGCAATAACTCCTAATAACATGTACGACGCACCTTCTTCCATGATAGAGTTTATGAAAGATGTTCCTACCACTTGGGATGAAACAAGATTTATAGACGGATATCCTGGTAAATATTGTGTTTTGGCACGCCGTCATAACAACAAATGGTATATAGCAGGAGTCAATGCATTGAAAGAACCACTAAAACTGAAGCTAAATTTATCAATGCTTGATAACGGTAACGAATGCACATATTATTATGACAATAAAAACCGTCAACCTCAGAAAGAAGTTCTTAAAATTAAAGATACATCCTCTATTAATGTTATTATCCAACCTGAAGGCGGTATAGTTATTGTAAAATAAAAGCACAACCATATAATAAATGAAATTCATCTATAGTTTGAGACTCAAATCATAGATGAATTTCATTAACCCCCAAAAGGAATAAATCATTTATTGCCAAGAACAAAGTCTTATTACATTATTATCATCTGTATTATCACCATCTCCTCTCCGGCATCACAATCATAAGTATAAGATATACTATCACACCGGAAAATGCAGTAAACACAGTAAGCAATGCATAAGCTACTCTTACTAAAGTTGTGTCAAAGCCAAAATATTCTGCCAGACCAGCACATACGCCGGCTATCATGCGGTCATTGGAACGTGTAAGTTTTCTATTATTCATAATCTCCTGTTTATTTTACATACGAAGATAGTAAAAAACGGGGAATATATACACTTACTCTTAAAAACTTTTAAATAAAAGTCATATATACCTATTTATTTTGTTATTTTGCAGGAAATTAGGGATAAAAGTGAGTAAACTATATATAGACAAGTGTCCGATATGCGGACAAAGCCGGTTTGAGAAGGTTATGACATGCACAGACCATTATGCCACGGGCGAATCGTTCGATTTGTGCCGCTGCATGAATTGTAGCTTTATGTTTACTCAAAATGCGCCTGTCGAGTCTGAGATAGGCAGATATTACGAATCACCGGATTATATTTCTCACAGCGATACTCACAAAGGGCTTATGAACTCGGTATATCATAAGGTAAGAAAGCATATGCTTTCAGAAAAGGCCGGACTTGTGAGCAGGAGCAGCAATCTCACATGCGGAAGAATTCTTGACATCGGTACCGGTACGGGCTATTTTGCCGACAAGATGAAAAGAGAAGGCTGGCAAGTATCTGCCATCGAGAAGAGTCCTCAGGCAAGAGAATTTGCCAAGGAACATTTCGGTCTGAGTGTAAACTCTCCGGAAACATTGTTTACTCTTAAAGAAAAGTCTTTCGATGTTATCACGCTTTGGCATGTAATGGAGCATCTGGAACAGTTGGACCGTACATGGGATACATTGGACAGGATTCTTAAAGACAGCGGGACACTGATTGTAGCAGTTCCTAACGCCGCTTCCTACGATGCCGAAAAATATAAGGAGATGTGGGCAGCATATGACGTTCCGCGCCATTTGTGGCATTTCACACCGTCAACTATCAAAAAGCTCGCTTCAAAATATGGATTTGTGATGACAGAAAGATATCCTATGCCATTCGATGCTTTCTATGTATCAATGCTCAGCGAAAAGTACATGAAGAAATCGCATACTTTCGTACGCGGATTGTTCACAGGCACAAAAGCCTGGTTTGCATCGCTTAATCACAAGGACAAGAGCAGTTCAATGATTTATATATTCAGAAAGAAACAGTTATGAAGAAACATAAGTCAACATTCGACATGCAGTTCATTACAGCAGGTATAAGCACCACAATGGTATTGTTCCTGTTAGGGCTTGTGGTATTCTTTGTTCTTACCGCAAACAATCTTTCAGTATATATAAGAGAGAACATTGCTTTCAGTGCGATACTTGATGACGGAATAAAGGAAACCTCGATAATAAAACTTCAGGAAAGCCTCAACAAAAAGGATTATGTAAAGCAGACTGTGTACATATCCAAAGACCAGGCTCTGAAAGAACAGATAGAGGCCATGGGCACAGACCCAAGCGAATTTCTCGGCCATAACCCTTTCAATGCGTCAATAGAGATAAAGCTTAATGCGGGATATACACATCCTGACAGCATAAAATGGATAGAAAAGGAACTGATGGAGAACAAGGGTATTCTCGAAGTAAGCTACCCTCAGAATCTGCTCGACTCTGTAAACAGGAATCTTCAGAAGATAAGCGCTTTTCTGCTTGGTCTTGCAGTTCTGCTATCGCTCATCTCTTTCTCGCTGATAAACAACACGATACGCCTGACTATCTATTCTAAAAGATTTCTGATACACACCATGAAACTGGTCGGTGCAAGCTGGGGATTCATACGCCGTCCGTTCATCACCAGAAACCTGTGGATAGGAATACTGTCAGGAGCTGTGGCAAACGCCATTCTTACTGCATCGGCATATACGGCAGTGAAATACGAGCCTGAACTTCTGGCTATCGTATCGCCTAAAAGCATAATGATTGTAGCGGCTGCAGTAATGGTATTCGGTATGATAATAACCACACTGTGCGCATATATATCAATCAACAAATATCTGCGCATGAAAATAAGCGAACTGTATTGAAAACAATAACATTATCAAGATATGGACAGAACTAAATTTGCATTCGACAAGACAAACTTCATCCTCCTGGGGATAGGGATGGCAGTTATTATTATCGGCTTTCTGTTGATGACAGGACCGGGTTCGACAGAGACAGCATTCGAACCAGACATTTTCAGTGTACGTCGTATAAAAGTAGCACCTTTTGTATGCTTCGTAGGATTTATTTTCATGATATACGGCATACTGCGTAAACCAAAATCAATTTCAGAAAATATCGAAAATTAAGAATAACAAAACATGACTTGGATTGAAGCTATTATTCTGGGAATCCTTCAAGGACTCACAGAATACCTGCCTGTGAGCAGTAGTGGGCATCTTGCCATCGGCTCTGCACTTTTTGGAATAGAAGGTGAAGAAAACTTGACATTCACCATTGTGGTGCATGTGGCGACCGTACTTAGTACTCTGGTAATATTGTGGAAAGAGATAGACTGGATTTTCCGTGGTCTGTTCAAATTCCAGATGAACGAAGAGACAAAATATGTATTGAACATCATAGTTTCCATGATTCCTGTGGGTATTGTAGGAGTGTTCTTCAAAGATTATGTAGAAGACATATTCAGTTCAGGACTTCTGATTGTAGGAATCATGCTGTTGGTCACTGCAGCGCTGTTGGTATTCTCTTATTATGCCAAGCCTCGCACCAAAGAAAAAATCAGCATGAGAGATGCGTTCATTATCGGTCTGGCACAAGCTTGCGCTGTAATGCCGGGATTGTCACGTTCCGGTTCTACCATAGCTACAGGATTATTATTGGGAAACAAGAAAGAGACACTTGCACAATTCTCATTCCTGATGGTTATTCCTCCTATATTGGGAGAAGCATTGCTCAGCGGAATGGAAATCGTAAAAGACGCATCGGCAGCAAATGCAAGTATATCTATAGGCGCACTTATTGCCGGTTTCCTTGCAGCATTCATCTCCGGATGTATCGCCTGCAAATGGATGATAAACATAGTCAAGAAAGGAAAACTGGTTTACTTCGGTATTTATTGTGCCATTGCCGGAGCTATAACTATAGCTGTATCATTATTCAACTAAAAAGGTCTGTATGCTGGATTTTAAGGAAGGAGAAATTCTATACATTGACAAACCGCTGAAGTGGACATCATTTGCAGTAGTAAACAAACTCAGATATCACATAAGCCGTAAACTTGGGGTAAAAAAGATAAAGGTAGGACATGCGGGAACTCTCGACCCTCTTGCCACAGGAGTGATGATTATCTGCACCGGAAAGGCTACAAAGAGAATAGAGGAGTTTCAGTATCATACTAAGGAATACATAGCCACCCTGCAATTAGGGGCTACCACTCCGTCGTTCGACCTTGAAAAGGAGATAGACGCGACGTATCCTACCGAGCATATCACCCGCGAAATGGTGGAAGACGTTCTGAAAAAGTTCATCGGAACCATAGAACAGGTGCCACCGGTATTCTCAGCATGTAAGGTTGACGGTAAAAGAGCTTACGACCTTGCAAGAAAAGGCGATGAAGTTGAACTAAAAGCCAAGACACTTGTTATAGATGATATAGAGCTACTGGAATGCAACCTGCCTGAAATAAAAATCAGAGTAGTCTGCAGCAAAGGAACTTACATCAGGGCTCTGGCAAGGGATATCGGACAAGCCCTAAACAGCGGCGCACACCTCACGGGACTGATACGTACCCGAGTGGGAGATGTGAAACTGGAAGACTGTATGAAACCTGAAGATTTCGAGCAATGGCTCGACAAGCAAGATATTAAAGTTACAAACGATTAAGGAAAGAAAGGACCAAAAAGATGAAACTGTCACAATTCAAATTCAAATTGCCGGATGAAAAAATTGCTCTGTATCCTACCGACTACAGAGACGAGTCGCGCCTGATGGTGGTACATAAATCAACAGGCGAAATAGAACACAAGATGTTCAAGGACATCCTGAATTATTTCGACGACAAGGATGTGTTTATCTTTAACGACACTAAAGTATTCCCTGCACGTTTGTACGGAAACAAAGAAAAGACAGGTGCCAAGATAGAAGTATTCCTTTTAAGAGAACTCAACGAGGAGCTTCGTCTTTGGGACGTTCTTGTTGACCCGGCACGTAAGATACGTATCGGCAACAAACTGTATTTCGGCGAAGACGACTCTATGGTAGCCGAAGTGATAGACAACACTACTTCAAGAGGACGTACACTACGTTTCCTTTACGATGGTCCGCATGATGAGTTCAAGAAAGCCCTATATGCACTTGGCGAACCACCATTGCCACCATTCATCAACCGCCGCGCAGAAGCTATAGATGAAGAACGTTTCCAGAACATTTTTGCAAAGAACGAAGGTGCGGTTACTGTGCCTGCTTCAGGATTGCACTTCAGCCGCGAACTTATGAAGCGTATGGAAATCAAGGGTATAGACTTTGCGTTCATAACAATGCATGCCGGACTCGGTAACTTCCGCGAAATAGACGTTGAAGACCTTACAAAGCATAAGGTTGACTCAGAACAGATGTTTGTCAATGCAGAGGCATGCCGCATAGTAAACAATGCCAAAGACAACGGCCGCAACATCTGTGCCGTAGGTACCACTGTAATGAGAACTATAGAAACAGCTGTCAGCACAGACGGACATCTTAAGGAATATGAAGGCTGGACAAACAAGTTCATCTTCCCTCCATATCAATTCAGCGTGGCTAACTCAATGGTAAGCAACTTCAACATGCCTATGTCTACAATGCTTATGCTGGTTTGCTCATACGGTGGATACGAACTTATAATGGATGCCTACAACGTCGCCCTTAAAGAAGACTACCGCTTCGGTACTTACGGTGATGCTATGTTGATACTGGATAAATAATCATGGCAAAAGTATTCTTAGGACTCGGCACCAACCTTGGCGACAAAAGAGACAATCTGCTGACAGCAGTGAATCATATAGAAGAAAAGATAGGGAAGGTTACTTCCCTATCTTCTTTTTATGAAACAGAGCCTTGGGGATTCAAGTCGGACAATTCTTTTCTGAACGCAGCCTTGTGTGTGGAAACATCGCTTGAACCCGTAGCCATTCTTCACATAATAAAGGAAATAGAAGTAGAAATGGGCAGGACACAGAAATCGGTAAACAAAGTATATTCCGACCGCCCTATCGACATCGACATTCTCCTTTACGATGATATGATTATCAAGACAGAGGAGCTGACCATCCCCCACCCGCTTATGACTGAAAGGGATTTCGTGATGAAACCATTGGTGGAAATAGCAGGTGACACTGTGCATCCTATATTGGGGAAGAAACTATTAGAGATATAACATACGATAAATCTAAAAAAAATGGGTAGTGAACAACCTGTAAACAGTTAATGAAAAGGTGTTCACTACCCGTTTTTTATATGTTCACGCAAAGTTACAAACATCACCCTGTACAGAAATAAAAACATTTTCTTCAGCACATTTTCTCTATATATAACTTATATTTATAAAAACAAAGCTTGTGTTTATATAAATATAAGTTGTATTTATAAAGATACAATCTATATTTAGAGATTATATCAGCACATTTACAAGTTTTTTCCAGCATGTCTTACACTTTCCACAGCCGAGTATGTTAAAATAATATGCATTTTGTAATTATTCCAATTAATATGCGTATCTTTGCAGGCGAAAATAAAAGTGGAAAGATTTGAGTAGCTTGCAACCACGGAAAAAAATGCTAAAACACATATTTGATTTTCTTCCCCTACTCTGTCCGTACACGGATAATTACAATCACTAATTTTTTAATTTAAAACGTAAAATGGGATATTTATTCACATCCGAATCAGTGTCTGAAGGACACCCCGACAAAGTAGCCGATCAAATATCGGATGCTGTGCTTGACAAACTGTTGGCATACGACCCCAGTTCTAAAGTAGCTTGCGAAACATTGGTAACTACCGGACAGGTAGTACTGGCAGGAGAAGTGAAAACCAATGCGTACATCGACTTGCAGCGTGTAGCCAGAGAGGTTATCAACAAGATTGGCTATACAAAGAGCGAGTATATGTTTGAAGGAAACTCATGCGGAGTACTTTCTGCAATCCACGAACAGAGTGCAGACATCAACCGCGGAGTAGAACGCGAAGAACCAATGGACCAGGGTGCAGGCGACCAGGGTATGATGTTCGGTTACGCTACAAACGAAACCGAAAACTACATGCCTCTTTCGCTCGACCTTGCCCACAAGATACTTAGAGTACTTGCCGACATACGTCGCGAAGGCAAAGTAATGACCTACCTCCGTCCGGACTCAAAAAGCCAGGTTACTATCGAATATGATGACGACCGCCGTCCTGTAAGAATTGACACAATAGTAGTTTCTACACAGCACGATGAGTTCGTCGCTCCTGCAGATTCTTCTAAGGAAGCTCAGTTGAAGGCTGACGAAGAAATGCTTGCTACAATCCGCAAGGACGTTATCGAAGTGCTTATGCCACGAGTGATAGCAGAGATACACAATCCTGCTGTATTGGCTCTGTTCAACGACAACATCAAGTATCACGTAAACCCTACAGGCAAGTTCGTTATCGGCGGTCCTCACGGTGATACCGGTCTGACAGGACGTAAAATCATCGTTGACACATACGGTGGTGCAGGTGCACACGGTGGTGGTGCCTTCTCAGGTAAAGACCCAAGTAAGGTAGACCGTAGCGCGGCATACGCAGCACGCCACATCGCCAAGAACCTTGTAGCGGCAGGTGTAGCTGACGAGATTTTGGTACAGGTTTCATACGCAATCGGTGTCGCGAAACCTATCAACATCTACGTAAACACTTACGGCAGAAGCAAAGTAGCCATGACTGACGGTGAGATAGCAAAGAAGGTTGACGAGATATTCGACATGAGACCTAAAGCTATCGAACAGCGTCTGAAACTCCGTAATCCTATCTACAGCGAAACAGCTGCTTACGGACACATGGGACGCGAACCAAAGGTAGTTACAAAGACATTCGAATCTGTTTACGAAGGCAACAAGACAGTTGAGGTAGAACTCTTTACATGGGAAAAGCTTGACTACGTTGATAAAGTAAAAGAAGCTTTCGGACTATAATCCGATAACATATGAGAATGAAGAATGAATGGCCTAAAGTGTCTTCATTCTTCATTTTTTGTATTGACAGGTTACAAGTCATCCGCTATTATCTTCTAACAACTGATAACTGAAAACTAACAACTAAAACCTACAACTTGGAAAATATAAAATCAGTATGCGTATACTGCGCATCAAGCACAAAAATAGACGAGGCTTATTTCGAAGCGGCAAGAAAATTGGGCAAATTGCTTGCCGAGAAGAATATCAGTGTAATAAACGGAGCCGGATGTCAGGGACTTATGGCAGCCGTATCAAACTCTGCTCTTGAGGCAGGAGGAAAAGTGACAGGAGTTATTCCGCGTTTCATGGTTGAGCAAGGCTGGAACCACACCGGACTGACACAGACGATAGAAACCGACACGATGCACGAAAGGAAAAGCCTTATGGCCGAAATGAGCGATGCTGTAATCACACTGCCCGGAGGATGCGGCACACTGGAAGAGCTGATGGAGATAATCACATGGAAACAGCTCGGTCTGTATCTCAAGCCTATAGTGATACTGAACGTAAACGGATATTTCACTCCGCTGCTCAATATGCTTGAAAAGGCCATAGAAGAGAACTTCATGCGCCTCGAACATCAGAAACTGTGGGAAGTGGCAAATACGCCGGAAGAAGCCGTAGATTTATTGTACAGGATACCTATGTGGAACAAAGAATTTCGTAAATTTGCAGCCATATAAGCATTTATCCCGAACAAAAATATGAATGAATGGACAATATTCAATGACAGCCTGTGCGTAAGGCCACTGAATGAACAAACTTTGCTACCGGCATCCACCGGTTTGCAAGGCGAAGCAATGCCCTACCAACTGGTGTCGGACAGTAATGTCATGACTGCCATAATATTAGGACTGCTGCTCATTGTAATAGCCCTTCAGAACGAGAAGAAAGGAATAATAAGAATCTTCCGCAACTGTCTTTCCACTTCGTCAGACAGGACAAACCTGTTCGACGACAGTTACAGCTCTACATCCAACATACCAACGATCCTGTTGTGCGGTGCATCAGTCGTTATGGGAGGACTGCTTACATATCACTACTATTCATACTCCAATCCCGGCTTTTTCTTCAGCACAAACCACACGGTTATGCTGTGTATCTATGTGGGAGTATTTACGGCATATCTGATAATGAAATGGATAATATACTCATTCATAAACTGGATATTCTTCGACAAGGAGAAAAACAGGCAGTGGATAGTGGATTTTTTTAACATAATTGCCGCCCTCGGTTTCACACTTTTCCCCACAGCGCTATATATCATATTTCTTGACTCAGAGTATCACATTTCTGCGAAAATCATACTAATTATCATCTTTATAAGTAAAATATTGTTATTTTACAAGTGTTTTAGGTACTTTTTCAGCAGTTTTCATGGCATTTTACATTTAATTTTGTACTTTTGCACCCTCGAAATAATACCCGACCTATTTCTATGGGAAGGTATAGAATTAATTAACAGCATATTGATATTAAAAACTTAAAGCATTGAAGATAAAGAAAGTTCTTGTTTCTCAGCCAAAACCGACAACAGAGAAATCTCCTTATTTTGACATTGCTGAGAAATACGGAGTGGAGATAGTTTTTCGCCCGTTTATAAAAGTTGAGAGCCTTACTGCAAAAGAATTCAGACAGCAGAAAGTTTCTATTTTGGACCATACAGCTATCGTGTTCACATCACGCCATGCAATAGACCACTTCTTTAATCTTTGTGTGGATTTGCGTGTTACGATACCTGAGACGATGAAATATTTCTGCACATCTGAGGCCATTGCTCTTTACATACAGAAATATGTTCAGTATAGAAAACGTAAAGTATTCTTCGGTCAGAGCGGCAAGTTTGCAGATTTGTTGCCAACAATCATCAAGCATAACACCGAGAAATATTTCATCCCTATGTCGGATGTACATAACGACGAGGTGAAAGACCTGCTCGACAAGCACAAGATACAGCACACTGAAGCAGTTATGTATCGTACAGTAAGCAATGACTTTACACCGGAAGAAAGCTTTGATTACGACATGCTGGTGTTCTTCAGCCCTGCAGGAATACAGTCACTGATGAAGAATTTCCCGGATTTCGAACAGAAAGACATCGCCATAGGATGCTTCGGACCGACAACAGCCAAAGCAGTAAAAGATGCCGGATTGCGTCTGGATTTGGAAGCACCATCGGCCGCTGCTCCATCAATGCCGGCAGCATTGGATTCTTTCATACGCGAGCGTAACAAATAATAAATAATCAATATCATCACCAACCGGGTGTTTTGTATCAGGAAAGTTTTTAACTTTGCGGTACGGAACTCCCGGTTTGTTTTTTTAAACTATAAAATAAAGATTAATGAGCGAGAAGAAAATATTCACACTGCAGAAGGAAGAAAGACTGAACAGCAAGATTATCATTGAAAAGCTGTTTTCAGGCGGAAGCAAATCTCTGCCTGCATTCCCGCTCAGAATAGTCTACATGCCTGTAGAGGAGGAATCGATGCCGACAGTGTCATTACTGATAAGTGTTCCAAAGAAAAGATTCAAAAGGGCTGTCAAGAGAAACAGAGTGAAAAGACAGATAAGGGAAGCATACAGGAAGAACAAGTTCATACTGAAGGATGTACTGGAAAAAGAAAACAAAAAGGCCGCTATTGCCATAATATGGCTCGGCAATGAACTATACGATTCTTCCGAGATAGAAACCAAGGTAGCCAAGTTACTGCAACTCACCGCTGAAAAGTTCGTCTGAAAGATGAAAATCATCAAACTGATACTGACATACATACTTTTAGTTCCTGTCTACTTCTACAGAAACTGCATATCTCCTTTCACTCCCCCATCGTGCAGGTTCACCCCAACATGCTCTGAATATGCAGTCGAAGCTCTGAAAAAACACGGTCCTCTGAAAGGTCTGTATCTCACCGTAAGAAGAATCCTGCGATGCCATCCGTGGGGAGGCTCAGGATATGACCCAGTACCGTAACTACAATCTATATAATAATGATTAAGGATATCCATTCTCATTCTGTTACCGGAATGCATGAAACCACCGTCTGCAGTTTCTGCATGAAAGACAAAGATACCTCGGGCTTTATATCTGCCGAATATATTTCCATAGGTATTCATCCGTGGTATGTCACGACGGAAGATATTGACCGGCAAACCGAATGGATAAAACAGACCGCAAGAAACGACAGACGAGTCATAGCCATAGGCGAATGCGGAACAGACAAACTGTGCGACACGGACATGACATTGCAGACTGAAGCATTCCATAACTGCATAGCAATATCCGAAGAACTGAAACTGCCACTAATCATACATTCCGTCAAGACTTCAAACGAAATAATAAGATTAAAAAGCTCCATAAATCCTGTTCAGCCATGGATTATACACGGATTCCGGGGGAAACCGGAACTGGCCATGCAATACATCAGGAACGGATTCTTTCTGTCTTTCGGAAAATCATACAATCCTGAGTCGCTGAAAACATCTCCTACGGAAAGAATTCTGTTTGAAACAGACGAGTACACGGGAAATATATCAGACATAATCACACATGCAGCAGACACTCTGAACATTTCGACTGACGAACTGGACAATATAGTATCAGAGAATGCTAAATATCTCTTTTTTAATAGATAAAAATTGCTTATTCAGATAAAGTGTCGTAATTTTGCCATCAACAACTAACGGTAAACGAAGTTAAACCAAAAATTTTATATGTTAAACTAAGAATTTCATTCGATGAACTTTGTAGAAGAATTAAGATGGCGCGGAATGGTACACACCATGATGCCAGGCACAGAAGAACTACTTGAAAAAGAAATGGTAACAGCTTACCTCGGTATTGACCCTACTGCTGACTCATTGCACATTGGTCACTTATGCGGCGTTATGATGTTAAGACATTTCCAACGCTGCGGTCACAAGCCGTTGGCTCTTGTAGGCGGTGCCACAGGTATGATTGGCGACCCGTCCGGAAAATCACAGGAACGTAACCTGTTGGACGAAGAGACATTGCGCCATAATCAGGAGTGTATCAAGAAGCAATTGGGCAAATTCCTCGATTTCGAATCGGACGCCCCAAACAAGGCAGAACTGGTAAACAACTATGACTGGATGAAAGACTTCTCATTCCTCGACTTCGCACGTACAGTAGGAAAGCACATCACCGTAAACTACATGATGGCAAAAGATTCTGTACAGAAACGTCTGAACGGGGAAGCGCGCGACGGACTTTCATTCACTGAATTCACTTATCAGCTGCTGCAAGGATATGACTTCCTGCATCTGTATGAAACCAAGAACTGTAAACTTCAGTTGGGCGGTTCCGACCAGTGGGGTAACATCACCACAGGTGCCGAACTGATACGCCGTACAAACGGTGGCGAGGTTTACGCACTTACATGTCCGCTTATAACAAAAGCCGACGGCGGTAAGTTCGGTAAGACAGAGTCAGGAAACATATGGTTGGACCCACGATATACATCTCCATATAAATTCTATCAGTTCTGGCTCAACGTCAGCGACGAAGACGCTAAGAAATATATCAAGATTTTCACTTCAATATCAAAAGAAGAAATCGACAGCCTGATAGCTGAACATGAAGCAGCTCCTCACTTGCGCGTTCTTCAGAAACGTCTTGCCAAGGAAGTTACTATCATGGTTCACTCTGAGGAAGACTACAATGCAGCTGTCGAAGCATCAGGAATCCTGTTCGGAAATGCTACTTCAGAGGCATTGAAGAAACTTGACGAAGACACTCTTCTTTCAGTATTCGAAGGTGTTCCACAGTTCGAGGTTGCCAAAGCAGACATCGAAGCCGGAATAAAGGCAGTAGACCTGTTTGCAGAAAAGACTGCCATCTTCCCTTCAAAAGGCGAAATGAGAAAGATGGTTCAGGGCGGTGGCGTTTCTTTGAACAAAGAGAAACTTACTGCATTCGACCAGACTATCACAGCCGGAGACTTGCTTGACGGTAAATATCTTCTCGTACAGCGCGGAAAGAAGAACTATTATCTGATTATTGCAAAATAAAAACACACACTTATAACACTATTTAAAGGCCGCAGGACATTCCGTTTCTGCGGTCTTTATTTTTATTTATGCCCGAATTTGTTATCTTTGCATCAAATACTTTAACCTATTAATTTTTATCAAGAATGAAGAATCACTTTTTACTGCGCACGTGGACAGTAATCTGTCTTTTGCTAATGCTTACGACTACAACGTTTGCATACACAGAAAGAAATCTGCTGCAAAACTCTGTTACCAAGGAACAACTTAAGGAAGCATTGATTATGAACGGCGAGTGGGTGCCATACCCTGCATATACCGACCGTGAAGGCTGGAACTCTCTGCTTAATGATGAAGACAGACAAACACTCATCAGAGCCGGCGAGAGGATGTTGGACTACAAATGGCAGGTTATCCGTGCTACAGACTATCTGGAATATGAGCGTAGCGGCGAAAGAAACATCATGCAGAATCCTTATGAAGCTAATCGAAAAGCAATAAACATGCTTATGATGGCCGAACTTGCCGAAGGGAAAGGACGTTTCGTAGACCAACTGATAAACGGTGTGTTCTTCAGCTGCGAAATGACTTCATGGGTACTGTCGGCACACTTGCCAAGACAAAGTACCAAACGCTCTATGCCCGACTGGCGCGAACAAATCATAGACCTCGGCTCAGGAAACTACGGTTCTATGCTGTCATGGGTATATTATTTCTTCCACGATACATTCGATAAGGCAGATCCTGTTATATCGCTTCGTCTGCGCCACGAACTTCAAGAACGTATTCTTGACCCATTCATGGAAAACGACCGCGAATGGTGGATGGCTTTCTACTGGAAACCTGGAGAAATTATCAACAACTGGAATCCTTGGTGTAACTCAAATGTACTTCAGTGCTATCTCCTTCTTGAAAATGACCGCGACAAACTTACCGATGCGGTATGGCGCACAATGCAGTCTGTAGATAAATTCATCAATTTTGTAAAATCTGACGGTGCATGTGAGGAAGGTACTTCATATTGGGGACATGCAGCCGGAAAGATGTATGACTACCTGCAAATCCTGTCCGACGGTACAAACGGAAAAGTATCTCTGTTCAAAAATCCTATGATACGCCGCATGGGTGAATACATAAGCCGTTCGTATGTAGGCGACGGATGGGTGGTAAACTTTGCTGACGCTTCGGCAAAAGGTGGTGGCGATGCTCCATTGATTTACCGCTACGGACGTGCAGTAGGCAGCGAAGAAATGATGCAGTTTGCAGCATATCTGCTCAAAGGCAAGCGTCCTACAATTCCTCTTGGCAACGATGCTTTCCGCACATTGCAGTGTGTACTGCTGAATAAAGAACTTGAACAGACAGAGCCGGCACACAACGTTCCTGCATGTACATGGTATCCTGAAACAGAATTCTGCTATCTGACAAACAATTCAGGATGGTTCCTTGCCACAAAGGGAGGCTTCAACAACGAAAGCCACAATCATAACGATGCCGGAACATTCTCACTCTACATCAACAACACTCCTATGTTTATTGATGCTGGAGTAGGAACATACACACGCCAGACTTTCAGCAGCGAGAGATATTCCATCTGGACCATGCAGAGCAACTACCACAATCTGCCTATGATAAACGGTGTTCCGCAGCGTTTCGGACAGGAATACAAGGCTACAAACGTAGTATGCAAGGAAAAACAGCGTTTCTTCTCTGCAGATATTTCTACAGCATACCCGGAAGAAGCAGCAGTAAACAGCTGGATTCGTTCATATAAATTAGAAAACAAACGTCTTGTAATAACAGACAAATTCTCACTGAAAGAAGCCAAAGCAGCAAATCAGGTGAACTTCCTCGTTTGGGGAGATATTGATATAAGCAAAGCCGGTAAGGTTATTGTCAAGGTGGGAGAAGAACAGGCCACACTTGAATATCCTACAAACTTCAAGGCTACACTTGAAACTATAGAGCTTCCCGATACACGCCTGTCAAACGTATGGGGAAAACAGATTTACCGTGTTTCACTGACTGATACACAAAAGAAAACGGAAGGAAGCTATAAGTTCATAGTAAAATAACAAAGGCTTTGCAAAAGGTTTTAAAAAGTTTTGCAAACATAAAATACTTCTGCTTCTTTTAGAGCAGACTATTGCATTCGGGCAAATATCCTATGTCGATACACTGACTATCACAATCGGGATATTTGCCCATTTTTGTGTAATACTTTTGTAATACATGCTACATTTGTGTTTAATAAACTAATTATTAGGTACATACAATAAAGATACAAAAGCAGATTAATATTAATGTTAAGCGATTGTAACACATTTGTAACACCAAACGCTCATTTTTGCAGCGTGAAAATTAAGCGAACGATATAATATGAAAAAGATTTTATTAGGAACAATGTTAGCGTTGGCAATACCAACACTGGCATTTGCAAAAGAAAAGGAAGAAGAGAAAAAAGGAAGTGCAATCATTACCATCTATTCTGATTTGCACTCAGGATTTGGAACTGTGAACAACGACAGAGGTTTTAATTTGGACAGAGCTTATATTGGCTACCAGTATAAATTACCTCACAACCTTTTGATAAAGGCGGTTATGGACTTCGACCAGTCAGACGATGTTGATGACATTCAGAGAGTAGGATTCATCAAAAACGCCATGGTGTCATGGAAACACGAAGGCCTGACATTGAGCGGAGGTTTGATAAGCACCACACAGTTCAAGACACAGGAAGACTTCTGGGGAAAACGCTACGTTATGAAATCTTTCCAGGATGAATACAAATTCGGTAGCAGTGCCGACCTCGCAGTATCAGCAGCATATAAGTTTAATGATATCTTTTCTGCCGATGTTATAGTAGCAAACGGTGAAGGCTACAAGAAAGTGCAGGTGGACGACGGTCTTCAGTACGGTGCCGGTCTGACACTTACCCCGGTAAAAGGATTTATGGTACGTGCATACGGTTCATACAACGAAGCAGGACAAAGCCTGAAAGATGCTGCACAGAACAAAGACGATGTAAAAGGAACTACAAACCTTGCATTCTTCGCAGGATATAAAAACTCGGCATTCTCACTTGGAGCAGAATACAACTGGATGAAGAACACCAAGTTTGCCAACGGCAACGACAAGAGTGGTGCTTCTGTCTACACAACAATCAATCTTACAAAGAAAATCAACATATACGGACGTTGGGACTACCTCACATCAAAAGACTCATGGGATAGTGCAAAAGACGGTATGGCAGGTATGGCAGGTGTAGAATTCAAGTTGGGCAAATATGTCAAGCTATCTCCTAACTTCAGAATATGGGCACCTAAGGCTGACGGAATGAAGAATCTCTCATACGCATACTTAAACGCTTCATTCGCTCTTTAAAAAGTGTTCAAACGCTGTTCAGAAGCCGTTCAGATACTGTTCAGTAAACGTTCAGTGAACACCCGATGAACGCCTGGTGAACATCTCCTGAACAGCGGTTAAACGATAATTAAACAACTATAAAACAACAGAATATTAATTTTTTAAGGTATGAAAAAGATTTATTTATCACTCATTGCAGGTGTGTTTGCAGCAATAGTTTCTTCTTGCGGCGGACAGAAATCAAACGGAGTAGAACTTACAGGTGCCGGAGCTACATTCCCACTTCCTTTCTACACAATGTCATTCGACTCTTACGGAACAACAGGCAACAATAAAGTATCATACGGTGGTATCGGTAGTGGCGGTGGTGTCCGCAACCTCAAAGACGGTATCGTTGACTTCGCCGGTAGCGACGCATTCCTTTCAGACAAGGAAATGAGCGAAATGAAACCGGTTGTACACATCCCGACATGTATGGGTGCCGTAGTGTTGGCATACAATCTTCCTGAAATATCAGCTTTGAACCTCTCAGGTGATGTAATAGCTGACATTTTCGCAGGCAAAATCACAAAATGGAACGACGAACGTCTTCAGAAACTGAATCCGGATACAAAACTTCCTGAAAAGGATATCATCCCGGCATATCGTTCAGACGGTAGTGGTACAACTTTCGTATTCACTGACTATTTGAGCAAAGTAAGCGAAGACTGGAAAAACAACTTCGGTTGCGGTAAGACAGTTGATTTCAAGGTTGGTCAGGCTGCTAAAGGTAATCCTGGTGTAGCAGGTATCATCCGTCAGACTCCATACTCAATCGGTTATATCGGTTCTGAATATGCTTTCGCACAGAAAATCCCATATGCAAGCGTTATGAATGTACGTGGCGAACTCGTTACTCCATCTACAGAAAGTATCTCTGCAGCTGCAGCAGGCGAAATTCCACAGGACACTCGCTGTTCAATCACAAATGCAAACGCTGCAGGTGCATATCCTATCAGCTGCTTCACATGGTTGATTATCTACAAGGAACAGAACTACTCAGACCGTACAATCGAGCAGGCTAAAGCTACTCTTGACATGCTTCAGTATATGTTGAGCGCAGATGTACAGAAAACTACTGAAACAGTACACTATGCTCCACTGCCACAGAGCGCAATCGACAAGAGCCTTCAGAACCTGAAAGAAGTTACTTTCGACGGACAGGCAATCTTGAAGTAAGTTAACAAGGTTTCAGTTGACAAGTTAATTCATAGGTTCTCCATCCGGACGGCAACCTTGTTAACTTGTCAACTCGTTAACTTGTCACCTAAAAACTAACAACAAACAATTAAGAAAACATGCAAGACAAGATATTCAAAGCATTACTCATTATATCGGCAATAATAATCCCTGTTATAGGTGTCGGGATTGTATTCTCATTGGTGAATGATGCTTCAGGAGCATTCGAGCATTTCGGTTTCTGGAATTTCATTTTCTCCGACGAGTGGGTTACTACAGCCGGAAAAGAAAAATACGGAGCACTGCCTTTCATCACAGGAACCCTTCTCACGACACTGCTTGCACTGCTCATGTGTATTCCTTTCTCGCTTCCTGTAGCACTATTTACCGGTGAATATTTCAAGGGAAAGAAAGTAGCAACCATTCTGAGTACAGTAGTAGATTTGCTGGCAGGTATTCCATCTATTATCTATGGTTTGTGGGGATTCTATGCGTTGCGTCACGTATTTATGCACCTCAATCTTTCTCCACAGGGTTCAGGAATCCTTACAGCAGCATTCGTTCTTGCCATAATGATTGTACCTTATGCAGCATCGCTTAGCGCCGAGTTCATCAAGATGGTTCCGTCCGACCTTAAGGAAGGGGCTTATGCAATGGGAGCTACCCGTGCCGAAGTTATCCGCCGCGTGGTATTCCCTATGGCAGGTTCAGGTATCTTCTCGGCATACATACTTGCTATCGGACGTGCATTGGGCGAAACAATGACAGTAACAATGCTTATCGGTAACACAAACCAGATGCCTGAAACACTGAGAACAACAGGTAACACTATGGCAAGTATCATCGCCAACCAGTTTGGTGAGGCAGACGGACTGAAACTTTCGTCACTCATCGCAATAGGTCTGCTCCTGTTCCTCATTACAGCTATAATAAACATGATAGGAAAGATACTTATACGCCGCGCCCAGCACGTATAACAAACCAACAATCAGACGAATATGATAGTAAAAGACAATAAACTACAGATACGAAAATTCAAGAATACGCTTCTCTTCTGGACAGTATGCATCCTGTCCGGTCTGACAGCTATACCGTTGCTTGCCATCTTAGGCGAGGTATTCATCAAAGGTTGGGAACAGTTGGGCTGGTCGTTCATTACAGAAGCAACTCCAAACGCATATAAGGCTATGCAGGCAATGCAGGCAGGCGAAACAATACCGGGAGGTATAGCCAACGGTATAGTGGGAACATTCCTGATGCTTTTCCTTGCTGCAATAGTAGCTATACCTGTAGGTATATTCTGCGGTATCTGCCTTTCAGAATATAGAGGAAACTGGTTTGCAACTATCGTAAGCTACCTTACCGACCTTCTTCAGGGAACGCCATCCATCATCATAGGTATCATCACATACATCTGGGTAGTAGTCCCAATGAAAGGATATTCGGCATTTGCCGGTAGTGTGGCACTCTTCATCATGATGCTTCCACTCATAATCCGTTCTACAGAAGAAACAATGAAAATCCTTCCTGAAACCCTGAAGGAAGCAGGTCTTGCGCTCGGAGGAAGCTACTGGAGAGTAATGCTTCAGGTTATGGTTCCATCGGCATTCGGAAGTATCTTCACCGGTATCCTTCTTGCCATCTCGCGTGTAGTGGGCGAAACAGCACCGCTCATGTTTACGGCACTCGGAGGAGCAGCCATCAGCTGGAACATGGCACGCCCTATGTCGGCAGTACCATTGCTTATCTGGGAGTTCTTCAACGACCCTAACCTCCAAAGCCTCATCTGGGGAGCATCCTTGTTCCTGCTCACCTTCGTATTATGTTTAAACTTATTAGCTAAAAGAATTGCGAAAAAATGGAAAATATAAAAGACCCTATCCTTCAGATTCAGAACGTATCAATATCATATACAGGTAAAATAATGGCAGTGAAGAATGTAAGCGCTGATGTTGAGAAAAATACCATCACTGCCATCATGGGACCTTCAGGCTGCGGTAAGAGTACATTGCTCCGTGCGGTAAACCGTATGCACGAACTTTACAAGAATATCAACGTTACGGGTAAGATATTGCTTAACGGCGAAAACGTACTCGAAATGGACCCTACGGAAGAACGTCGCCGCATCGGTATGGTGTTCCAGCGTCCTAACCCGTTCCCTACAATGAACATCTACGATAATGTTCTTGCAGGTTACATTCTGAACGGCATAAAACTCTCCAAGAGCAAGAAAGACGAAATAGTGGAACGCAACCTCCGCAACGTAATGCTTTGGGACGAGGTGAAAGACTCACTCACCAAACGCGGAACGTTCCTTTCAGGAGGTCAGCAGCAGCGTCTGTGCATCGCACGCTCGCTTGCTCTCCAGCCTGACATCCTGCTTATGGACGAACCAACCTCTGCCCTTGACCCTATCGCGACAAAACACATCGAGGAACTTCTTATCGAACTGAAGAAGGAGGTAACTATCCTTATCGTGACACACAACATGTCGCAGGCAAAACGTATCTCAGACCGCTCAATGTTTATGTTCCTGGGCGAGCTGATAGAATATGACGACACACAGAAAATGTTTACTAATCCTAAAGATGAACGTACCCGTGCATATCTGACTGGTAAAATGGGATAATAATAATATTTATGTTGTAGTAGGCTGCATTCCATACACATGGAAACGCAGCCTTTATTCTATGAAGACAACACTATAGCCCTTACACAATCAAAACGTGAATTTTTAAGGTCTTCAGGCGATATAAGAAAATCCAATACACCGAAATCCATAAAATTAAGGTTAAAATCATCGCCGCTGAAAGAATCGACTTGCAACAATATCTTCCAATCCTCATATGGTGAATCCCAGTTTTCCCATTCACGATATGTCGGTTCTGCCATTAAAGCATGGTCTTCGCAATATTCAGAAGGACGAACAGCGGAAAAACACATTTGTAATTCCTTTGGATTTACAGGCATATCATCATCGTCAACAAGTATCTTTTCCTCAAACTCATCATTCTCACCTGGAACGCATACCTCTGGAAAAAACAACACTTTAACATCTTCCGTGCCGCTGATATATCCGGAAATAGGGCATTCACCCTCTATATATCCAAGGTAATAATCTATTTTTGCAAAAAAAGATAATAATCCATGTTCCGGCAAACCACATTCAATGCCACTAGTTCCAAGCTCTGACAAGTTTACCTGGCATATGAACTGGTACTCAAAGGTATTTCCGTCATCATCGTTATATGTCGGGTATTCGTATCCAACCGGCAAATCCGGATTCCCCCAGAAATGACTTCCACACAAAGGCAATTTCTCCGCTGACTTTGAAAGTGCGATATAAACCGGTTTCGTACACATACTTAATCAAACATTACATGAGGGTTCATAATGGCAGGACTTCTCCACTCAATGCCATAGTCCGCCTTCAAGACCTGTGCTTTAGCGTTCCAATAAGCAAAACAGAAACCCATACCTCGCGGATGTCCTTCCAAAATGGAATAGATTTTCTTATTGGCCTCGTCTATTACACTCTCATAATCAAGGCTCCACTCTATCGGGTCTCTTTTCAGAGTTCCATTTTGCGCTATTTTGTCAAAATCGCCATTATTGGCATATGCTATGTTACGCTGATAATAAGCCAATTCGTTCTCCACATCCTCACTCTCGTCAAGGTCATGGTCGCACAATGCCTCGATACGACGTATAACCGTAAGTTGCAGCTTAAGCATCTCAAGTTTCAACCTCGGATGGTCAATAACCATATTAACCATCCTCTGTACGGCAACATACACGTTGTTCAGCATCTCGTCATAGCCTTCAAGGAAGTTTGCGGCATCAAGGAATTCCCTGACCAGCAATGCGTTCTCCCACTCCCTGTCCTGATTTTCCATATTCTCTTCAGCTAGAAGCACATCGCCGCAACATATCTCCCAATGTACTTCTAGAGATTCTTCAGAACCATTACGTCCGCAAACGGTTGCCCGCTTGCGCGCGTCTTCCAGTTCATTCCTATAATCAATTTCGTCGTTCATTATTTATCGGCTATTAAACAAGCTAAAACATTACTTCATCACGAAATTCTTAACCAACTGCAACTCATATGTAGGTGGAACTTCATCCTTAAATAAAGGGCACAATATCGTTTTTTCCGTACTCTGCTTCCCGTCTATATCAATCGCTCCGTTCAATAGACTTTCCAGGAAGCGTGTTTCCGCCAATTTCTCTTCATACATCTCGTTTACCAAATCATTACATTCCTTAAATACTTTGCCCCCTTCCTTTACTATCTTTCCATAGGAAAAAGCGCCAAAGCCAAGCCCAGGCAAAGCCAAAGACGCGCTAGCCTGCATCATAGGCAATTCCACCAAATCTGATTTAATCTTGGACAATGTTTCCAACTGTCTCTGGCAATACTTATGCTCCATGACTATTGATGAGAAATTTTCGCCTCGTACAGGCTTCAAATTTACGGCCTTGCATACTTGCCCTGCTTCCGTCTCCAAATAATATGTATAAATATTGTACTGTGGCTTACCCTTCTTTATCATGTCTTTTACCTGGTTATAAGAGTTAGACACTCCTGACAAGAACTTGTCCACTTCCCTCTGTCCTGAAGATTTCGGCCTTTGCCATTCTGTCTTTATCACTTTCTCAGTCCATAACGGACTCGTTACAACCACATCTGACAATCTGGCATCTTTCGGAATATTCAAAGCCGCTTTTTCTTTCGACAGTTTTATATCGTAAAATATGTACTGTCCAGACCAGTTGTCAGTATTTGCCAGCCAGAACATAAGTTGCTGGCAACTGTCTATAGGAACGGTTATTGTTTGCGGTTCCATAGTTTCATATAATGCAAGTTTTGCCTTTACTTTATGGTCTGCAGCAATCAGCAAAGTCTCCTTATAATCATCAGGACGGATGTAAGGCTTATAACATGCAACGGTAAATGTCACGCTGTTATACTCGCCATAAGTGTTGAATGCCGCACAAGAGTTCTCCAACGCTTCACCTCCGGCTGCAAGCATCAGCAAAGCTGCGGCACCAATCAATGTGCTACCGACAACCGCACCACCTACAGCAACACCACCTGCTACAAAAACACCACCTACAGCCATACCACCTATGGCACCCGCGGCGGCACCGTCAGTACCCGACAGCGGACCATAGTCCAAAGAAAAATGCACGCTCGTCTGTAGCATGAAACCTTTGTTTATTCGCTTGCCGTTCAAGTCGAAATACTTCTTTTGTGTACTGCCGTCATAGAAAATTCCTTCATTAGACTGCTTCATAGGACTTACATAGTGGATATATGGAGCGCCGAGGTCTATCAGGTCAACAGTATATGGACATTCAGGCTTCGGATGCACGAACAAATCATTCTTTACAGGCTCTCCACGATATAGCACCGCATCCGCTATACCGTATGCCGCAACATCCAATGTGGATGAGCCGGAAGTCTCAAAGCGCAATTTCCTGCACTTCTTCAACGGAACAGTAAAGTCCCTGTTAGGATAAGTCGCTATCAACTGTTCCTCAAGCACCAATTCGTCATCTGCATATACCCTTAGCATATCACTGTTCATCGCACCGCTCTTGCCTATATATCCGGCGGTAAAGCTGACATAATCAAATTCATTGCCAAGATCGAACACAGCATAAGACTTGGTTTCATTGTTCAACACACTGGCCTTTTTATAGAAAACCATACCTTCGCTGTATCGCACGCCTCCCATGGAGAATGTGATATAATCCGACGAACCGTCGTAAATTTGCTTTTCCGTCTGCGCCAAAGATGTATATGGAGGAATATTTGAGATAAGTTTGCAAACATCAGGCAAACTTTTCAGCCTCGAATCGACAGTAGAAGCTGTGCCTGCCTCCACTTTCGGAGAAACTCCTTCAGGATATGCCATTATATTAGCTATTCCGGCATTCATCGAGCCTTCAATCTGTTCTGACTGGAAAGAAAGCATATTGCATCCGGGTATATCCAACGTCACAACCTTGGCTATGTCCTCATAAGTCATTTCCAACTCATATATTATTTTATCATCCGCCTTTACAGTAATCCACCCCTTTCCGTTTCCTGATCTTGAACTGTTCAAAGGACCTACCACAAAACTAAGTTTTGAATATTGTCCCCTGAGATTAAAATATGTCCATCCTGGATTGCTGCCTACTATCGCCCTTTCCATATTTACAGAAAGACCATAGGAATAATTCTTGCCATTTATCGTAATATTATTGCTCTTACCTTTAGGGGAAACGCTTACCATCTTGTTATTTTGGAAATAAGGTTGAAGGTCTTTCATCAGTTCTATGGTAGCCGGTTTCTTGCTTATGATGTTGCCAGTTTCCACGGGAGTCTGTCCGGCAGTCCAAAGGGTAGCCTCGCCAAACCCTATCTGTCCGTTCCCTTTCACCAAAGCAAATTTCAGTTCGTTTACTCCCTTAATATTAAGCCTGATACGTTTCGGCACACTGTACGGATATACAACCTCGTCCATAATCTTACGGCCGTCGGCATAGACAGTTACAATCCTTGGATCTGTATCAATACCTGTACCTCCGGCACCCCTACCGAAATTCTCATGTCCTAGCACAAACATCAACGTCTCATATTTTCCACCCAGATTAAATGTGGCATTTCCTGGTTTATAAGGCGCGGAAGTATATCCTATAGTAAAACCGCCATACCATTTCAAACCGCCGCTCATGACTATCTGGCGTGAACCGGAACCTGTATATTTATATTCGGTATAGCGGTATGAGTCTATAGGTTTGTACAAATTAACAAGATATTTTGTTTGCGCGGCAAGACAAAAATGCCACAAAAAAGAAATCAAAAAGAGAATAACAAACTTTTTCATATCATTTTTATATTTGATTTTTAGTTAATCATTTAATAGACTAATTTGTATTATACGTCCGCAAATTACTAAAAAAAATGATAAAAACAAACAAATTTTTATTTCAAAAAAACTCTTCGTCGTTTTGATTAAAATGTTTCGTTATTTTGATTTGAATGACGAAGAGTTTTTCTGGAACTTATCATACCCGTATTTATAAAGAAACTTTAAGATTGTCAAACTGTTATCATTTTCAATTCTTTATTATCTTTGCGCTTGTTTTTAACGATAATAACAGAACCAACGGTAAACGAAGTTAACCAACGGTCAATGAAATTAAATATTTAATTCATGAAACAGTACAACAAGATTAACAATCTGGTAGGATGGCTTGCCTTCGCCATTGCAGCTATAACTTACTGCATGACTATCGAGCCGACAGCCAGTTTCTGGGACTGCCCGGAATTTATCACCACCGGTTACAAACTGGAAGTAGGACACCCGCCTGGCGCACCTTTTTTCATGCTTACGGCAAATTTATTCAGTTTATTCGCTTCAGACCCTTCGCAAGTGGCACTAATGGTTAATATCATGAGTGCACTGATGAGTGCGGCATGTATCCTTTTCCTTTTCTGGAGTATAACACATCTTACAAAGAAATTGATATGTCCAAACATTGAGGAAATGACAACGGGTAAGCTGATTACCATAATGGGATCAGGTCTTGTCGGTGCTTTGGCATACACCTGGAGTGATACATTCTGGTTCAGTGCGGTAGAAGGTGAAGTTTATGCTTATTCCAGTTTGTTTACAGCTCTTGTTTTCTGGCTGATACTGAAATGGGAAAACCGTGCGGACGAGCCTCACAGCGACCGCTGGCTGATACTTATCGCTTATCTTACAGGACTTTCAATCGGTGTACACTTGCTTAACCTGCTATGTATCCCGGCCATTGTACTGGTTTACTACTACAAGAAAAATCCTACCGCAAACCTGAAAGGAAGCCTTTTGGCATTGTGCGGTTCAATGGTTATCATAGCAGCTGTACTTTACGGCATTGTGCCTGGTATTGTGAAAGTTGGAGGATGGTTTGAACTTTTGTTTGTCAACAGTTTAGGCATGCCTTTCAACACAGGTCTTATAATATACATCATTATCATGGCGGCATCTCTTATCTGGGGTGTTTACGAAAGTTATACAGTGAGAAGCCGCAAACTGATGAATATATCCTTCCTGCTTACATTGGGACTTCTCGGTATTCCTTTCTACGGACACGGATGGAGCAGTATAATAATCGGTATAATAGTGCTAGGTATATTGGCCGCATACTTGTTTGCCGACCTTAGCGAGAAATACCGTGTCAGCGCACGTACACTGAACACATCTCTTTTGGCACTGATGATGATAGTAGTGGGATATTCTTCGTATGCAGTAATCGTGATACGTTCGTCGGCCAATACCCCTATGGACCAGAACTCACCAGAAGACATATTCACTCTTGGTGAATACCTGGGACGCGAACAGTATGGTACACGACCTCTGTTCTACGGTCAGACTTATGCTTCAAAACCAGCATTGAAACAGGTTGACGGAGGATGTGTGTACGATGTAGTGGAAGGCGCACCTGTTTATCAGCGTAAGGAAAAGGAAACTCCTGACGAAAAGGACAGCTACGAAATAGTTCGTCACAGAACAGACTATAAATATGCACAGAATATGCTGTTTCCACGTATGTACAGCGAATCGCATGCCCAGGCATATGAATCTTGGGTAGGAGGCATAAAAGGAAAGCAGGTTCCTTACGATCAATGTGGAGAAATGATTATGGTTAAAATCCCTACACAATGGGAAAACATAAAGTTCTTCTTTATATACCAGTTAAACTACATGTACTGGAGATACTTCATGTGGAACTTTGCAGGACGACAGAACGACATACAGGGTCAGGGAGAAATAGAGCATGGAAACTGGATTACGGGTATTCCGTTTATAGACAATATGCTCGTAGGCGACCAGACATTACTGCCTGACAGTCTGAAAAACAACAAGGGACACAACGTATTCTACTGTCTGCCTCTGATATTAGGACTTATAGGTCTGTTCTGGCAAGCATATAAGGGCGACAAGGGAATACAGCAGTTCTGGATTGTATTCTTCCTGTTCTTCATGACAGGTCTTGCCATTGTGCTTTATCTGAACCAGACTCCGCTGCAGCCTCGCGAACGCGACTATGCTTATGCCGGTTCATTCTATGCTTTCGCAATATGGATTGGTCTTGGTGTGGCCGGTATCACTGAATATCTGCGCAAGAAGATGAACGAAACTACTGCTGCTTCCATCACGGCTGTTTTGTGTCTGCTCGTACCTCTGCAGATGGTAAGCCAGACTTGGGACGACCACGACCGCAGCGGACGTTATACTTGCCGCGATTTCGGTCAGAACTATCTGAAGACTGTTCAGGAAGAGGGATGTCCAATCATATTCACAAACGGCGATAATGATACTTTCCCATTGTGGTATAACCAGGAAACTGAAGGTTTCCGTACAGATGTACGCGTATGTAACCTCAGCTATCTGCAGACTGACTGGTATATCGACCAGATGAAGCGTCCTGCTTACGACTCTCCTTCTGTACCAATCAACTGGGAGCGTATCGACTACGTTTCCGGACATAACGAAGCTGTGTATGTTCGTCCTGAGGCTATGCAGACTATCAACAACTATTATAAGCAGAACCCTGAAGAGGCAAAAGCTGAATTCGGTGAGAATCCGTACGAGCTGAAGAACATCCTTGAACACTGGGTGAGAAACTCTAAGGACGGACTTCAGATGATTCCTACAGACAGTATAGTTATCAAGCTTGATAAGGAAGCCATAAAACGCTCCGGAATGCTTACACCGGACTCTATTCCTGACTATATGCACTTGTCGCTGAAAGGTAAGAGAGTATTGTATAAGAGTGAACTGATGATGCTCGAAATGCTTGCCAACACTAACTGGGAAAGACCGCTGTACATGGCTATCACAGTAGGTTCGGATAATCATCTGAACTTGACAAACAACTTCCTGCAGGAAGGTCTTGCTTACAGAATAACTCCTTTCGACAACAAGAAGTTGGGTAGAAGCATAGACAGCGAGAAGATGTACGATAACCTGATGAACAAGTTCAAGTTCGGAGGTATAGATAATCCTGACATCTATCTGGACGAGACTGTGACACGTATGTGCGACACTCACCGCCGTATGTTCGTACAGCTCAGTACCCAGCTTATAAAGGAAGGCAAGAAAGACAAGGCTATAAAGGCTCTTGATTATTGCGAAAAAGTTATTCCAAGCACTACTGTAAGGCATGACTACATTTACAGCAGTTCGAAGGAAATGGCAGACAACTATATCACACTTGGCGAATATAAGAAAGCTGAGAATATCCTCGACCAGATAGCTGATGACAATGTACAGTACATTACATGGTATCTGAGCCTTGATGACTCACGCTTTGCACTGTCGTACGAGAACTGTCTGCGTAATATATACTGTCTGGATGAGATATGCAAGAGCCTGGAAAAAATAAAGGACGACAAAACCGGTGAGGTATGCCAGACTGCCGTTCACTACAACCAGAAGTTCCAGGAACTGTACTCGCTACTTGAGACTAGAGTCGGAAAGAATTGAAAACAATAAGTTGTTAGTTGTTGGTTCTTAGTTTTTAGAGCCATGCGGATACAACTGACAACTAAAAACCAACAACTAAGAACTAAAAAAATGTTTATAGAACAACCCCCACAACTAATAAGATACCTTTATCCATCTGCCATATGGCGGATGGATAAAGACGAAAGGGCTGTATATCTGACATTCGACGATGGTCCGATTCCAAGAGTAACTCCGTGGGTTCTTGATGTCCTCGACAGATATGGGATAAAGGCCACTTTCTTTATGGTGGGAGATAATATCCGCAAACATCCTGAAGAGTTCCGTATGGTAGTGGAAAGAGGACACAGAATAGGGAATCACACATTCAACCATATCCGCGGACTGAGTTATGACATAAACTCATATCTTGAAAACACGGATAAGGCATGCAGAATGATGATGAACACCAACCTCTTCAGACCGCCTCACGGATATATGAGCCCGAAACAGTATGCCGAGCTGAAGAAAAGATACAAGATTATAATGTGGGACTTGGTAACACGAGATTATAACCGCAAGTTCAACGGCGAACAGATACTGCAGAAAGTAAAGAAATATGTCCGCAACGGCTCTATAATCACTTTTCACGACTCACTGAAATCGGAAGAAAACATCAGATATGCTCTGCCTAAAGCTATAGAATGGCTTATGGAACAGGGATATGAATTTAAGGCTTTCGATTAGACACAGAAACAAATAAAGCCATCATTACATTGGTATCAGATACCGGTAATGATGGCTTGTTTTCATTATAAATAGTAGGTTGTTATTTTACTGTAACAGACAACGGGTTTCTAACTTTCTTGGCATATTCTTCAAGATATGAGTTCCATTTCTCATCATCGAATCCGCATTTACTCCATGCAGAACCCCAATAATATTCGAACTCATCGCCCGGCTGGTATGTATTGATACCCACAACATGGCCTACAGCTCCTGATACAGGCTTGTCAAAAGACTGGAACTTGGCAACTTCCAACTGGTTAGGAAACACAGCTCCAACATAGATTATACCGTTATTGGCCTTAACATCAGTAGTTGGATCTGCATATGCAATATATCCGGCATTAGCATCCATAGAATATTTGTCAGGTGCAGCATCATGAACAACCAGACCTACTCCAATCGGATAATCCTTCTTAAGTGAAGTATAGCTTACTGTGGTCTTGTTCAGATGAGAACCTTTGTCTAACTGAATCACACGTGTCTCAACCACAGTCGTATCACCATCAATAGTAAGAGGATTGAATTCCATCTTGACAGTAAATCTAAGCGGACCATTGTCCAATATCTCATAACTATTATAACAATAAGGATAAGCTATAACAGAATCAGGCATCAAAGCTGCTGTTCCGCCTCCCAATGTAGGGCCAACAGCATAGCAGTCCATACCATTGCCATGATCTATATGATAAGAAATGGCTCTCGAGATACTGTCAGCTTCAGCTTTCTTACCTTCTTCACGGAGTTTTTTAATCATTGCTCTGGCATCCTTGTCAAGCTCCATAGCATAACGGTCTTCTACAACGAGTTCGGAAACACTCTTCGTAAAGACATCGTATCCGTATGCCTGTTCTCCTTTTTTCTGCAATGCAGGACCATATGCACGATATGCAGCCTTGTCATTTTCCCAAGCCACATCGTCAAGTCTTTCAGGATACTGGCGACCGTAAACCACTGTATTTACATGCGATGGCTGTCCTTTAGTGATACTGTAAGATGCTGTAGCTTCAGCCTTTACCGTTGCAGGGAATATAATCTTGTTGTCTGCTGTAAGCTGATATGGTACTTCTACATTGTTTTCGTCTACGATAATGAATTCTGCTGTTTCGTCAAGTTTCAGTTTTCCCAATACGTCGTCGGCAGAAATTTCTACTATTTCTTCCACACGGTCTATCTTCAATGGGTTTGAAACAAAAACTGTAACTCCTTTCTCCTGTGCACATGAAGCCATCATAGCAACAACAGCAGCAGATACAAATAACTTTTTCATACTCAATTTATAAGGCTTAAAACAAAAAAAGTCCTACCGGAAAACAATATTCCGGCAGGACCCGATATAATATTATTCTCTATTGGCGACCATTAATTATTTAGGCTGCTTTCCTATGTATGCCAAGATACCACCGTCAACGTACAATACGTGACCGTTTACGAAGTTAGAAGCATCTGAAGCCAAGAATACAGCCGGACCTGCCAAGTCTTCCGGGTTGCCCCAACGAGCAGCAGGAGTCTTAGCTATGATAAATGCATCGAATGGATGACGTGAACCGTCTGCCTGACGTTCGCGAAGAGGAGCTGTCTGAGGAGTAGCGATATAACCCGGGCCGATACCATTACACTGGATATTGAATTCACCATATTCAGAAGCGATGTTGCGAGTAAGCATCTTAAGACCACCCTTAGCAGCTGCATATGCAGAAACTGTTTCACGACCAAGTTCACTCATCATAGAGCAGATATTGATAATCTTTCCGTGACCTTTCTTAATCATGCTTGGGATAACTGCCTTAGAAACGATGAACGGAGCGTTAAGGTCTACATCAATAACCTGACGGAACTGGTCTGCAGTCATTTCAATCATAGGAATACGTTTGATGATACCTGCGTTGTTTACAAGAATATCAATAACACCTACTTCTTTCTCAATCTGCGCAACCATTGCGTTCACAGCTTCTTCGTTAGTAACGTCGCATACATAACCTTTAGCTTCGATACCGATTTCTTTGTAAGCAGCGATACCTTTATCTACCAATTCCTGTTTGATGTCATTAAATACGATTTTTGCACCTGCATTAGCCATAGCTGAGGCGATAGCGAAACCGATACCGTAAGATGCACCTGTTACAAGAGCAACCTTACCTTCAAGTGAAAAGTTTACCATAATAATACAATTAATAAATACTGTTTAATAAATCATCTTCACAAAAGTAATAAATTATTTCCGTTATCGCACACAAAAATGTACAGAATATGTACAAAAATGTTTAATATCATGGAAATAACATGTTTTTAAACATTTATATATATAGTTTTGCCTTGATATATATCAATTACATGTAGAAAGAATGTTACAAATCTCATCCTGAAAGCGACGTGCCGAAACATATTTCAGAACATTCTGATTGATAATGACAAAGGCAATGGTATGTTTGGCAGGAGAAGTGACATAACCGGCCAACGAGCATACACCTGTCAGAGTTCCTGTCTTTGCCCGTACGTTTCTGAATGTTTTTCCTTTACCCATCCTGTATTGCAATGTTCCGTCAATGCCGGCTATCGGCAGACTGTCATAAAACGGATGGAATATCAATGGCGAGCTGAAAGCGTATTTCAGATACTCCATTACAAGTTCCGGAGATACATAGTTATAGTCGGACACTCCGCAACCGTCCACAATTCTGAATTTACGGCTGTCGAAGCCTATATCTGTCTTCATAAACTTGTAGATAGCATCCTGACCGTCTTTATGGCTGAGATATTTTCTGCCGTTGCTGATTTCTCTTGTAGCATGAAAGAACAGGGCCTCGGCAGAAAGATTGTCACTCTCCTTCAACGCACGTTTAAGCACCTCATCTATATCTCTATATACTGTTATTATACCTTTTGTATTCTCTGGCAGATTATCATATGCTACACTGTCTCTCGGGATGAATATTCCCTTTCCCTGCAACTGATAGCGTAGTGTATGCATGAAGAATCCTTTTGTATCGAAAATATTCATCGAAGTGCTTGTCTTGTGTCTTACATTGCCTGATATGGTTATTGTATTGTCGTTATACAGCCAGTTGCGTGTTGCTTTTACATTACCTCCTGAAGCAGAAGTCCTATTATCTACCGTATAAAAATCTGATTCCGGTTTTATCTCTACATTAGCCTTTCCTCCGGCTGGAGTAATACTGATATTTACACACCCCCGGTTCAGCATCAACGGCGAAAGATATGGCTGAAAAGTATCCGGAGTATCATCCCATGCCCATCCCGGTCCCCAATAGACGGAATCCATCATTGACACATCGCCTATCAGACGGCCTTTCACACCGTGTATACCCATATTCGATATGGCTTCTACCATGGATTCCATATCTTCCTGCATAAATTCAGGGTCGAAATCGCCTTTCACGTATATATCTCCGTATAGAGTGTCGCCTTCGATATATCCTGAATACGACAGCCCGGTCTTTATCTGATAATCCTTGCCAAGAACGGAAAGTGCTGTCACAGATGTTATGACTTTTTCTACAGAGGCAGGTCGGTAAAGTTTCTCTGCCTGATATCTGTACAGTTCTTTCTTCGAAGTAAGGTCATAAACCATGATTCCCACCTCAGACGTATTCAGAAATGAAGAGTGGCTGATAAGCGAATCTATTCTGTCGGCTATTGTCTGCGAATATGATGCTACACAGAACAGAAGCATAGTGAATAATGAGAATGTTTTGAAAATAGTTCTTGTCATGTTTATCTCGTTCTTATTTATACATAGTTTAAACGGTTTTTAAACGCTGTTTAAAAAGCATTTAAAAACCGTCTACAAATATAGCGAGATTTGAAAATCAACGAAGTTAAAAGATTAAAACTCTCTGAAAATTTCACCAACAGTAGGATGCGGGAAGACATATTTCCTGAAATCCTCGAGTTTTTTGCCTCCTTCTATCATCATGCCGGCTATCACTATAAGTTCCGATGCGGGATTTCCTAATATATGGGCACCTATTATAGTATTATTAGAAGTTGTAATTATCTTGCATACACCGTTCATTCCTTCATTCTCGGCGACAAACCTTCCGGAATATGCCATAGGGAGTTTCACTGCTTTATAATCGAATCCTGCTATTTGGGCCATTTCTTCAGTCATACCCACAGATGCCACCTCCGGATTTGTATATACCACTCCCGGAATGGCCTTATAGCTCATATTGTCGTCTTTTCCACATATATGATTGACTGCAACCTCTGCTTCTCTCACTGCGGTATGTGCAAGCATGGAGAATCCTGTTATATCACCGCATGCATAAACTCCATCGACAGAAGTCATCATATTCTTGGTATTAATCTTGATTCTCTGTTGCGGAGTAAACTCAAGAGATAGATTTTCCAGTCCATATCCTTCTGTACATGCATGTCGTCCGGCACTGACCAATAGTTTTGCGGATTCTACGAATCCTTCACCGTCTGCAGTCTGATACTTAACTGTGACTTGTCCTGAATCTCCGTTGCATATTTCAGTCACCTTGGCATCAAGTATGAAGCTAATGCCCTTCTTCGCATATTCGGCTCTAAGAAGAGAAGCAATCTCTTTATCTATACCTCCAAGGATTTCTGAAGTCATTTCAATGACTGTGACTTTCACTCCAAGACTACAGAAATATGATGCAAACTCCATTCCTATGACTCCACCGCCTATTATAACAAGACTTTCGGGCTGTTCCTTGCAGTCAAGGGCTTCTCTGTGTGTCCAGTAGTCTATGCTGTCCAGTCCTTTGATAGGAGGTACAAATGTTCTGCTGCCTGTGCACAGCATCAGTTTTTCGCACTTGTACACCTCATCACCGCATTTAATCGTGTTCTTATCTTGGATATAAGCCTCTCCTGAAACTACAGTAACACCCGCCTCGCTCATCTTGTTTTTTATTCCAAGCACAAGCTTACGGACTACCTTCTGTTTTCGGCTTACTATCTTTGCAAGGTCAAATGATACATTATCTGCCTTTACAGCATATTTTGAGGCATTTCTTGCCCCATCAAGAACTTTTGCAGAATATAACAATGTCTTAGTCGGAATACATCCTTCGTTAAGGCAAACGCCCCCTAAAGCATTTTTCTCGAAAAGAACTACACTCAGACCGGCTTTACCGGCTGCTTCGGCAGCAGAATAACCGGCCGGTCCGCCACCAATAATAGCTAATTGAAAATCCATAGTATATAAAGGTATAAAGTTAGTTAGTGTTTACTCCAAGATTGCAATCTTGCCGTTCATCGATTTCAGTTTTGAGATAAAAGAATCTTTATTCCGCGGTGAAACCTGCACTTTAATGGTTTTATTGTTCCCGTTGTATTTTATCTCAAGTCTGTAGAAAGACAATGCCGGAGCCCAGAATATCATCGAACGAACCGGCCTGACAGACTCTATCTGGTCTATATTCAGAGTGAAACCTTTCACAAAACGACCTGTTTCCACTCTCAAAAGACCGCTATCTGTTATTACATATTGAGTGTGTATAAGCATTTCTATCTCATATATCACTAATATGGCCATAATCAGCGCCAACACAGTGTCGTGCATCCAAAAGAAAAAGAAGAGAAGAAGAGATGTTACAGATATAAGAATCCAATACCACCATCCAACTTCGGTCTTAAACGTTCTATCCATATATTCAAGAATTTATCAACAACCAAATAATTTTCTGTGAAGATAAAAATTAATTTACTAATAAACCACTAAATCGGATTTTCTTTATCTGTTTTTATGATTTATTTCATTGAAAAGTTTTATAAAATAACCGTATGCCATGAGCAATATGATAACTTTTTAGTAGTTTTGCATCGTAGATACAAATTTATTATGGTTAGGAAATTCGATTTTCTCGTTATCGGCTCTGGTATTGCCGGAATGAGTTTTGCGCTTAAAGTGGCGCATAAAGGATCGGTTGCATTGATATGCAAGGCCGGAATGGAAGAAGCCAATACTTATTTTGCACAAGGGGGTATTGCTTCTGTAACAAATCTCAAAGTGGACAACTTTGAAAAACATATCCATGACACAATGGTTGCAGGCGACTGGATAAGCGACCCTGCTGCTGTAGAAAAAGTCATTACTAACGCCCCTAAACAGATAGAGGAACTGATAAAGTGGGGAGTTGATTTCGACAAAAATGATAAAGGAGAATTCGACCTGCATAAAGAAGGCGGTCATTCCGAATTCAGAATCCTTCACCACAAGGATAATACAGGTGCTGAAATCCAGACCAGCCTTATTGAAGCAGTAAAACAGCATCCGAATATTACCATATTCTCAAATTTCTATGCCGTTGAGCTTATCACTCAGCATCATCTCGGTATAATTGTTACACGCCACACACCTGGTATAAAATGTTTCGGAGCATACATCCTGAACGAAGAAACAGGCGAAGTGGACACTTTCCTATCTAAAGTCACAGTTATGGCTACAGGAGGATGTGAAGCTGTGTACAGACACACTACAAACCCACTTGTGGCTACAGGCGATGGTATAGCAATGGTATATCGTGCGAAAGGTGCCGTAAAGGATATGGAGTTCATACAGTTCCACCCTACCGCACTATTCCACCCGGGTGACCGCCCAAGCTTCCTTATAACTGAAGCTATGCGCGGATACGGTGGTGTCCTCAGAAACCTTGCCGGAGAAGAATTCATGCAAAAGTATGACCCACGCCTGTCATTGGCTCCTCGCGATATAGTGGCACGTGCCATAGACAGCGAGATGAAACAGCGCGGTGAGGACCATGTTTATCTCGATGTAACTCACAAAGACCCTGAAGAAACCAAGAAACATTTCCCTAACATATACAAGAAATGTCTGAGCCTTGGTATAGACATCACAAAAGACTATATCCCTGTTGCTCCTGCAGCCCACTACCTTTGCGGAGGTATTAAAGTTGATTTGGACGGACAGTCAAGCATACGCCGTCTGTATGCCATAGGCGAATGTTCATGCACAGGTCTTCACGGAGGAAACCGTCTGGCATCAAACTCACTGATTGAAGCAATAGTTTATGCAGATGCAGCAGCACAGCATGCAATGAGCGTTATTGACAGATATGAGTTCAATGAAGACATCCCTGAATGGAATGACGAAGGTACAATCAGTACTGAGGAAAGAGTGCTCATCACTCAAAGCATGAACGAAGTAAACCAGATTATGGAATCGTACGTCGGTATCGTAAGAAGTAATCTCCGCCTTGTCAGAGCATGGAACAGACTTGATATCCTCTATGAAGAGACAGAAAGACTGTTCAAGCGTGTTAAGGCTTCACGAGAGATATGCGAACTCAGAAACATGATTAACGTAGGATATCTCATCACACGTCAGGCTATGGAAAGAAAAGAAAGTCGAGGACTCCATTACACTATCGACTATCCTAAACATTCCGATGAAAACAAACAATAAATAAAACCAGAACGACCGTTGCTCCACCCGAAGTAGCGGTCGTTCTGATTTTATACCTATAACGAAGGATTGTGTATTATTTCGAGCAATATCGGCTTTACTCCTCCTACGAAGCATTCCACGGCTATCACCATCAGAATAAGCCCCATCAGTCGCATCATAACATTATTTCCTGTTTCACCTATAACCTTAACTAAACGGGTAGACAGACGCAGAATGATATATGTCAGTATATAGACTATTGCAATTACACTTATCAGTGTAGCTTTAAGCGTCCAGCTGTCCGCATCATCCATCAGAATTATCCCGTTTGCTATGGCTCCCGGACCGCACAGCATAGGAATTGACAATGGAGTTATGGATATGTCATTTGCATATGCCTTTATTTCCTCATCTTTTAGCTTTGTATTCGTATATCTTGCCTGAAGCATATCATAGCCTATCTTAAGAATAATAATGCCTGCAGCGATTCTAAAACCGTTTGTAGAGATACCAAAGAATTTGAAAAGGAACTGCCCACAGAATGTAAAGCCAATCAGAATAAGAAAAGAAATGATTGTGGCACGTTTCACGATATGACTTCTTTCGCTTTCATCCAAACCTTTTGTCATAGTCAGAAACACCGGCATAGTACCCAAAGGGTTTGTAAGAGTAAAGAACGATGTAAAACACAACAGTGCATAAGGAAGTATTGTTTCCATAATAAAAAACGTTTTATATAATCAATACAAAGATATATCAGATTTTCATATAATGGAAACAGTTTCTTAAATTAAAACAAAGACTATATAACGAGTAATTTGCATATCATTTCACTTTCACATCATTCACAGCTGTGAATCCGACTCTCTCCTTCAGAGAATCCGGCAGACCGTATAAACGCGAAAATCCCCGAAGTATCTCTACCTCGGGGACCTCTCTGTTAAAACG
>CALUJF010000002.1 GCA_944320855.1 uncultured Phocaeicola sp. | reverse complement strand
TTCTGTTCTTCCAGCTCACAAAAAATCTGATGTAACTTGATTCTCGCATTTTCGATATAGGCATTCAGATCACATGATTTGCGGCTTTTGCCTCTGGCGGATTCCTTAGCCTGACTCCAGAGAGACGGGTCAATGCTTTTGCGGATGTTGTTTTCAACTCGCGTACCATCTACAGTGATACGCATACAAACGGATGCTTCTCCGTTTTTCAGCAGCTTGGTCTTCTTCAAGAAGAAAAGCACATTAAATGAACTTCTTTTCATTTTCCTACAGTTTTTAGTTTGGACAAAAGTAGGAAACCGACCACATTTTCTTGATACGCAAAATATTGCAAATCAGTGAGAAAGGCTCTAATTCGGTGGAGATTTTTGCTCCACCTTTTATCTCCACCTTTTGCTCCACCTCGAACGGTAATATTTTGCCGTTTTTTGCATGCCGGGGGAAAACAAAAAATCCCGATTTCGCTTGGAAATCAGGATTTTACTATCTTTTGCTTTTCTTCAAAGTGGTGCCACCAGTATTGTTAACATTATTTCATACAAATTCAGAAATTGTCTAATACTACTGATACTCAGATTTATAAGTCAAAAAATGAGGGTTCGAGTATCAGACAAACTCTTATACTGTCAAAAAATGAGGGAGTTGTTAATGACCCTTACTCCCCTTGCTCACAGTTCGTATATTTGCCTAAAAAATGTATTGAGTGTCTTATAATGTCATGTTCTGTCATGTAGTTTAAGCTTCTTTCTCAGTATTATTTTTATGTATAATTTTCGTCCAAATTTTAAAAAATACGTTTATGCAAAAAGCAAGTTACAGCACAAGAGCCTATGTTCAGAAAACAGGTCAGGTAATGATCCGGGTAAGATGGAATAGCCGTAAAAATGAAGTCGGTTTTTCTGTCGGTTATACTATAGATCCTCTCAAGTGGGATTCGACAAAACAATTAGTAAAGGCAAATACCACACACCAAATAAATGGTAAAAATATCTATGCCCGTGAAATCAACAAATCGATATGTAATTTTTTATCCTGTATAGAAGATGTCTTTACAGAATATTCTTTGCATAATACAATACCTACAACAAGTGAGCTTAAGGAACTTGTAAATGAGAAATTGGGCAGGTTTAAAAAAGATGAACCTGAAGAGAATAAGGTAAAGACATTAAAGGATATCTTTTCAGACTTTTTACATCTTCGTCCTAAAGAGGGAAACTGGGGAGATCAGATACGCCATAAATATAATCAGATGTGGAATCAGTTATGCAGCTGTGATTCCGAAATAACACTTGAGACTCTAAATGTTCCGAAGATGCATGAACTTGTAGCATGGTATGTAAGGAATGACTATTGCAATAGGACAATACAGAAACAGTTCAGAATAGTAAAATCATTTCTCCGTTGGGCTTCAAGACATGGTTATTCTTTACAATCCGGTGTTCTTGAATTTAAGCCTAATCTTAAAGTAATTCCACGTACTGTTACATTTCTTAAGTACAAGGAACTCATGCATTTCATGGAATATGAGTTTCCTGAAGATAAAGAATATCTCTCCAAAGCAAGGGATATGTTCTGTTTTATGGCTTTTACTTCTCTCAGATATTCAGATCTTGCAGCGCTCAAACCATCCAACTTGATAGATGGTTGTCTGGATTTCTGTACTGAAAAGACTGATGATAAACTACATATCGTTTTAAATGAACATGCCATGAAGATACTTGATAAGTACGCATGGTATAAAGGTGAGACTCTGTTTCCAGTTCCAAGCAACCAAAAATTAAATGACTATCTAAAAGAAGCGGCAAAGATGGCTGGACTAAACAGAAAAATCACTCAGGTGTATTTCAAGGGAAGTGTAAGATATGAGGATACATATGAGTTTTGGGAACAGATAAGCTGCCATGATGCAAGAAGGACATTTGTATGCTGTTCCCTTGCCCTTGGTATTCCTCCAAGTGTGGTAATGAGTTGTACCGGACACAGTGATTACGAATCCATGAAGCCATACATCGAAGTTGCGGATGAGACACAGAAGATGGAAATGGACAAATGGAACTCTCATCAATACAAGTCAGAAATAATAAGTAGGATGGATAAAATGAATTCTGAACAGTTAAAGACACTTTTTGATTATGTGAAAGGGATAGCTTGATAATTATTGCTATATTTGAAGTATTGAATTGTTATAACAAAAACATCAAATTTATGGAAAAAGGAATAGAATCAACAAAAATTTATAATATAAAGTCTGAGATTCAAGCATTAAGAGAGGAAATAAGAAATACAGAAAATCATGAAGAACTTTATGTATTCAGATTAGAAAATTATTGTAATGACTTAAGAAATGGTATTATTGACGATAATTTAAATTTACCAAGCATACACTCTTTCGTGTTTTATTTTTCAAAATTAAAGGAAATAGGAAATCTTGAGTATATATTGAATCTCCTTCACGAGTGTTGGATTTTAGCTCATCCAAGTCAGATGCTTGAACCTACATACAAGGATGACCTGAATGAAAACTTAGAGAAAATATTTTACAATAGTACGAGTGAAAGTTCTGGTGGTTATAATATACATTCGGAAGAATTGAATCCTCCAGTAAATAATACACTTGTCTCAGTATACAGCAATCATATCATTAATAATAAGAAGCTATATTTTTATTGTAATTATATCAAGGTACTTTATAAAGCTATTACAAGCGTATGTGATAAGCTTGAAATTTCTATAAATGAATGCTTTATTCCTAAGTATAGTTTACATGTAAAGCTAAGCAGAGAGCAACTTCTTATGTTATTTGAGAAGATAGCGTCAGAAGGTTATATGAAAGATGATAAAGAAACCAGATATTCTTTCCTTGCTTTATTTGAAAATACTCTGCATACTACTAGTAATAAAATAGTCTGGTTGGATTCTAACAAAAAAAACAAAGAGCCTTCCATAGCATCACTATATACTATGTTCTCTGCTATAGGGGTGGATATGAATATCCGTAATAAGAATATTATCTGCAAATTATTTAATGATGCAAATAATAATCCTATATCGCCGGAGAGTTTGAAACCAAGAAATAACAGTGAGAACTTGCAGAATATAAGAAATATTGTAGCCGACATTTGTAATAATAACATATAAGTTACTGGAAACAGTAAAAAACATGATGAGGGTGTGTTCAAAGTGACACACCCTCTTTTTTATTCCCCTATAATCCCGTATCACGTTGAAATATGTTCCAAAGTGTCCTTTTATCAAGGTTCTAATCTCCCCTATAAGCCCCTATACCATATGTTTTTTAGACCCTTTAAATTTGCACCAGTTGAAACAGAAACAGCAATCAAATTGATTACTGTTTCATAAAGAAATTATTATGTTGGAAAATAAAATAGAATTAAAAGACAAACCGTTGCTCCATGCAACACTGGAGGACCTGTGGATGGCTGGTATCGAAATGGGAATACTCGGTTCAGGAAATGTACAGCACAGCTATGGTTGTGTTGAGAATAGGAACACGCCTTGCCTTGTAGTCGGTGTTAAGGCCTTGGCAGATCGACTTCAAGTCTCAGTATCAACAATAAACAGAATGCTGGCAGAAGGCGTGATCGACCAAGCAACGTTCCAATATTCCAAAACGCTCATTTTTGACTTTAATGCCGTGCTTGATTTATTGCGACGAGATAAGAAGAAGTAATTTCCTATGAGAAGTTGCAGAAGACTGCCGCCATGTAGGAGATCCTACTTAGGCATATTACTACAATTTGTAGGAAGAGTTCTATGACATGATGTAACAAAATTAATAAATCACTGATTATTTTCAGTGAAACAAGTGATAATTTAACGGTTCGATGGGGGATTGACGCCTGCCGAGCCAAGGTTTAACAAATAAAACCATAAAACAATGGATAAAAATTTTAATGCCGAACAGAATGGGGCTGTAATACCATCTGTAAATGAGAATAGCAATCTGCCGACATCAGAACATACTGATGAAAGCATAGTACTAACCAATAAAAAAATAGGAAACATTATGAACCAGAGTGATTTAAACACAGCATCAGAAAACGTAGTTGATAACACATCAGTAGATGTACAAAGTTCAGCAGAACAGCAGGGAACTATCTCAACAAGCTCTAACTGTCCCGTCCCATTTGACAAATGCTTAGGCAGTGAATACATTGCCGGGACAAAGGCTGGAACAATAGTACCTAATCCCAACCTTAAAGAGTGGGATGGTAGGCCGTTACAGGAAGGTGTTGTATACCATAGGAATCATATGCTAGGACTGCCTCTGTGCTCGATCAAGGAGAATCGAGATCCTCAAAGCCGTGCTAAGGAATGGAAAAAGACCTGCGAAGAAAATGGAATGGTAAATTCTGGGACGTTCGTGAAGGCGACAGTTGTAAAACAAGCAGGATTCACACCGGCAGTTTACCTACGTGACACGAACTCGTGGTGGGTTATCCCGGAATCCTTGCTCCAACTCTACTATTTACCAATGGACGGTCATGGAAGATCAGCTGGCCATGATTTATCTCTTGAAAAAGCGATGAAAGATCCAACCTACACACCCTTTGATTTCAGGTTCGAATTCAAGGACATAACGGATCCTGACATCTTCTATAAGGAATACCAGTCAGTTAATCAGGAGGTCAAGAAGACTACTAAATCAGACCTGATTAGATATGCGTCTTGTCATAAATCCAACCCAGTCCTCACTGAACATTACACAATGGTCGGAAAAGGCTTCGTTGCTAAATCGTCGGAGCTATATAACTTCGGACGAGAATTGTCAAAGACAGATATTAATAAGGCGAACAAGGGGGAGAAGATTACCGTAGAACAGAACTTGGTTGGATACATGAGAGAATTGCTTGAAACATACAAAAGTGTTTTCTCTGCCACTGCTTCTCAAAAAGTGTTAAAAGGAGTCCCGCTTGCTAGGTGGACACGTGATACTTTGAAGAATGCTGCTGATAAAAAAGCAATGGCAGATAAGATAAAAGATAAGTTTTCTAAAATGTCGCCAGAACAATTGAGCCAACTACAAGACGCTAAAGGCGTAAAAGGCGATCGGACAAAGACAACGGAGATTATTCTTATAGGAATATTCAATGAGATTTTGAATAGCTAATTATTAACAAAAAGGAAGGTAGTTCACACTACCTTCCGTAATAAGAAAAATATATATGTACATTGAGACAAAGACATTAAGCCGTATAGTAAGTAACCCAGACAATTATTCTGAAGGTGAGACCATTTTCGGTGAATACATATGTCAGGGAGACCTGGCTCTTATTGTCGGTGACACAAATTCAGGTAAGACGCTTCTTGCTTGCGATATTGCTTTAGCCAACAATGATAACCTATGCTATTGGGAGGAGCCTATGACCAATAGGAGCAGAAAGACGGTCTACATCGATGAAGAGCATAACGATTCTCAGATCGCAAGAAGGTATGAAAAGCTACTGGAATGTGCGTCAGGTGATTTGATAAGAGGACGATTTACTGGTGCTGAATATGGTAGTAGTATTGAAGACCGATTATTAGCCATTGAGAACTTGCTTCGTAGTAATAATGATACGAAACTACTTATTATCGACAACCTTATGTGTATGTTGGATAATGGTAAGTCTGCAAAACAGGCTCAACAGTTTATCCAAGGATTAAAGCTAATAAAGGAGAAGTATAATCTGACCATAATTCTGGTTGCACATTTAGCTAAGAGAAACAGCAAGAATCCGATAGAGGTTAAGGATATTCTGGGTAGTTCTGTCATTGCTAACTATGCAGACAGTATTATTGCAATTGGTAATTCTTGTGAAGGAGACGGCATCAAATACCTGAAACAGCTGAAATCCAGAAGTTCGATAAAGATATCAGAAGTTGCAGTTATGGAAATCTCAGAAGAACCATATCTTCATTTTGAATTCCGTGAGTTCGATAATGAGGAGAACCATCTTCCGAAGAAAAAAGTAAGTCGCAGTTCCATTTCACCGTCAATGGGTGATACGGTATTGAGGTTAAAAGATGAAGGACTAACTATCCGAGGTATTGCAGAACAACTCGGCTTATCAAAAAGTGCGGTTGGTCGTTTTCTAAAAAACTAATCCCAATCAACAAGGCTTGAACTGATGATTAAGACTTGGCGCCAGTTTTAGTTGTCGGTTTTGATGGGGCAGGAAGGGTAAAATCTTTTCTGTCAAGCCACAACTATGTCTGATTTTTTCAGATATAGAGTTTAATAATAATAACTTTTAATTCAGTAATTATGAAAAAATTAAATTTAACAAACAATGCTTGTGGCTACACAGGTGTAGAACCATGCTTTAATAGTATGAAAACAGACCCAGTACTCATGAACGATATCAAACAACTTGGCTTATGTGAAAATCAAGAACGATTCGTTCATTATATGGTCGAGAGAGTGATAGAGTTTGCAGAACTCGGTTTTATTAAAAACACGGATATCAGTGCTCTCGATATTTCATTAGATTTCTGGGGCCCATGCCCAAAAACTTGCCCAAAACATAATCGCAAAACATGTAGTTGTTTGTGTTCGGTTATATTTCAGGAGGATTACTATGAAAGCAAAGGTAGAAGCTTTCCCAAAGGTACAGTCATTGGTTCATTGAAAAAAAATCCGTTTCCAGCCGTAAAGAATGAATCTTGCTATAATTGGCTTATGGACCCAGACACTTACAATGCTCCACGTTTTGTTTTGGATTTCATCAACCAAAAGCTAAAAGAAGTATTTCCACAGCTAAACCTTTGGGCGAAGGCTACTAAATTGAAACTACTTACTATATATGATCTAAATGTGCATCCACATTCTAAACATTATTAAAGAGAAATATCTCTTCTATTTATAAAGAATTAAGTAATTAATTATTAACAAGGTCTTAGGATGATGAGAGTCATTCTAAGACCATAACAACGAAATATTATGAAAAAAGACAGATTCTTTTTTAACAAAGCAAAAGAGTTTAGTGCAATAAGATTAGAGGATTGCTTTGAGAACATTACTATTGCCCCAGTCCTTATGAAGGAGATAGGAAAGATAGGGGTGTTTAGCAAGAATCAGAAATTTTATTTGCAAGAGATTACAAATCGGATAATTCAGTATGCAAAACAAGGGTTCGTAAATGGAACTCAAAAGATCAGTTTACTTGAGATCTCACACTTTTATATCTGGAAAGATTCAACTGATATCCGTTATATCGGAAAGTATGATGGCATTACTTGTTTTGAAATTATGAAGAATGATGAAATATTTCTCAAAGGTAATGTCATTGGAAGTATTAATGAGGACCCTTTTCCTTATATCGTAGAATCATATGACGACGGTTACTCCTATGTTTATGGAGGGCTGTTAGATCCTGACAATTATGGTGCTCCGCATTATGTTCTTGACTTCGTGAATAAAAAAATCAACGAAGCATTGCCTGGGCGTAATTTATGGGCTAAGGCATTAGATTTCGATTTTTTGAGTATTTACGATTTGAATATTTTACCACATATGAAAACTTATTGATTTTATGAAAGAGAAGAAAATAAAAGGAATAATACTTCGGTATAGCCAGAAGTATAATCTATGGGTAAACAAGAAAGGTACCCATGTTTACAGAGAATACCAAAACCATAGCTATAACAAATTCCTTCAGATCCATATAAGATATGACGGAAGCAAATATATCTCTCTTACCTTCCCTGGTATTGTTGAACTGGATGAACTTGTTGCTGACTGTTACAAGCCAATGCCTTGTGACGGAAAGAAATATATGCTCGTCCATAGGGACAATAATCAGGGAAACTGTAGTGCATCAAACTTGGAATGGTATGAGCAGACGAGTTGCAGAAGAATTACCAAAAGAGGTATTGTTGCAACGTCCTATGGGATATTTTATGATGGCAAGAAAGAACTTCATGTAGTCAAGGATATTGGAGATGCAGATACAGACAGAATGGTTGGCATTGATCCTCTCGTTTATTATGACAGGAAAAATAAGTATGGAAGCTGTGAAAGGAGAAGTGTACATCCTGATGACCTTATGGCTGAAGTCGGTTTCGTAAAGGGTGATAAGTCTATGTTGAAAAAGCCAAAAGTCCTACATAAGGATATGGATTACCTTAATTTCAACATGGATAATCTGGAATGGGTTGAAGAAGATAGTCAGGAATATCAGAACTACAAAGCTAAAAAGAAAGCTGATATTGATGAACTGACTAAAAAGCTGAATCCTAATAAACCATTGATATAATATGAATGGTTAGGGGGGTAAGAGGTTGGAGGATGGAACATAATACCTGAAAGGTGGAATAAAAAATCTCCAAAAAGTTGAAAAACCTTTATAAAGGATATAATTCTCTATATAAATTTTTCCATCCACCCTCCGGTTATGTACTATCCTTCTACCCCCTTCCCCTCCATTCAGAAGTGTATTATAAGAAAGATTATTATGAATAAAGAAATTATAAAAGTACAAGAAGGAATAAAGTATTTGTCTGACATTAAAGATTTTCTTAATGTTTTGCCAGATAAAGGACATTACATATTCAACAAGAAAGTATGTGGTTGTGGTGCTACAGAATTATACCTTGGCTGTGATAAGAAATGTATATTAGCCAGTCCGAGAAAGAATCTGTTATACAATAAATACAGTCAGCATCTTCAGGACAACTACCATCTTTTCAGGTATAACGGTGATAAGGATAAGTATTTCTCCAATGGTTCTATAAGCTCAAGTGAAACCGTAACATACAAGGATAATCTAAGGGACTATATAAAGAATGGTGGTAATAAGATTCTGACTACCTATGATTCCCTGAAACATATTCTTGAGATACTGAAGGAACAGGGTGAGAATCTTGAAGAATGGAATGTTGTAGTTGATGAGTTTCAGGTTATGTTTTATGACTGTCATTTCAAGGCAACAACGGAATATGAATTTTATAAACTCTTACAAGGTTTTCCAAATGTAGTATTCCTATCTGCCACACCGTTCCTTGAGGAATATCTGGACAAGCTTGATTTCTTTAAGGTTCTGACCATGTATGAACTTGAATGGCCTGAGAGTATGATAGAAAAGCCGAGAGTAAAAATAATCAAGACATCCAAATCCATAACCCAGCTCTGTAAAGGTATAATAGAAAATTACAGGAAAGGTGAAGGAGAAACTACGCTTATTGATGGAAAAGAGATTAAGGCAAAGGAAGCGGTATTCTATATCAACAGTGTAAAGGAAATAGTCAAGATTATTAAAACTCTGAACATTAAGCCGGAAGAAGTAAACATTATCTGTTCCTCCACCCCTGAAAATATAAGCAAGCTGAAAGAACTGTCTAAAGAGAAAGGTATGGAGTATAAGATTGGTGATATTCCAGGGAAAGGTGAAACTCATAAGATGTTTACTTTCTGTACCTCTACCGTATATGTTGGGGCTGACTTCTATTCCGACAAAGCCTATTCCTATATTTTCGCCAATCCCAAAGTTGAAAGTCTTACAATAGATGTTTCAGTGGACATACAGCAGATTATTGGACGGCAGAGACTTGATTCTAATCCATTCAAGAATATGGCTACACTATACTTCAATACAAAAGCGTCAGATATGACTGAAGAAGCTATGAATGAAAGTATAAAGCAGAAGAATGAAAAGACAAATAGACAGATAGAAAACTTTAAATCAGCTCCACACAAGGAAGAATTCATAGATGGACTGAACAAAAAGCCGAATCATAAGGAAAACTACTGCTGCATTAGTAAGGATGAAAAGGGTAATCAGGTAATAGAAAAGAATCCGCTCCTTGAACTTGCAGACAGGAGAGCATGGGAGATTACAAACAAGATATACAACAATGACTTCTCCATGTTTACAGCCCTGAGTGTCAATATGAATGTAACCAAAGACATAGACAGTGATGATTCAGAAGTGAAGGTTCTGTTTCAGCGGTGGAATGAAATGAAAAACTTTAAGGATAGGGCTGTTTTCTATTGCGAAGCCTGTAAAAATCCTGAAGTCTTAGATAAATGCTATTTCATACCGACTAAATACAAGGAATACTACGAAGCCCTTGGTGAAGAAGGTATGAAGGAGCTTGGTTGGAGAGAGGATTATATAAAGAATGCCATTGCCCCCATCCCTTTTGAACAGAGGCCGAATGATAAAATTGTGGAGAAACTAAAGTCTAATCTTGAGGTAGGAAAGTTTTATACAAGGTCTGATGTTAAGGAACTACTATGCAACACCTTTAAAGAACTCGGACTGAAAGGTAAACCAAGCGCATCCGACATATCCTTTTACATCGATTGTGAAGAGAGGTCAAAGAGGATGGAAGGTAAGAAGGTAGCAGGATATCAGGTTATTTCACACTACAAGAAAAGAGTAAGCCTGTTCAAGATAATTACTGATGTCAAGAATCCTATAGACTATAACTTGGATGATATTCTGGAAATGATAAGGACAGGTAATGAGTTCGACCTTAAGAAGAAAGCTCAGGATGTCAGGAATGCTAAGGATAAGGATGAAAAGGACGAGAAGAAAAAAAGAATCCCTGCTGTAATATGGAACGGAACCTTTAAAAGCAAAAATAAAAACTGCCTAAAAGTCTATTCCTCTTATACAGCCCTCGACTTCGACCATATACCTCAAGAAAACATGCAGGACTTTATAAACAATCTCAAGAAATCTCCCCATGTTTATGCTGGCTTCAAGACTCCAAGCGGTGAAGGGTATAAAGCTATCATCCTACATGACAACCTGGAACCTCGTTACCATGATGACCTTTATGAACAGCTCTTGAACCATTATAATTGTGAGGTTAAGGATACATCAACGAGAGACTTAGCAAGAGGAAATTATCTTTCTTACGACCCTGACCTATGGATAAATCCTGATGCTGAACCTTTCCATTTTGTTCCTTCCACCACAGTCCCGAAAGAAGATAGCAAGGTAAGGACTGAAACTGTAATAAAGACTGAAACAGGTGAGGAAATTCTTGTCCTGGATGATGATGAAGCTTCAGGATTTCTTTTAAAACTGAGTAAACAGATTATATCGGATGAAACCATAATAAAGTTTCTGAAGAGTATATGGACAGGAAAAGCTATAGGTCAGGGAAGAAATAATGCTTCTATGTCTTATGCCGGGGTACTATGTAAGGCTGGCATAGAGAAGAGTAAGGCAAAAGAAACCATAGAAGAACTTATACCGGACTTCGATATTTCAGAGATTATAGACTATGCCTATTCTCAAAATATATACGGTTGTGAGAGAAGACGGTATATTAGAAAGAAGAAGGATTAAGAGAAAAAGGAGTCATCGATTACCGGTGGCTCTTTCTATTTCTGTTGTCCCGGATAGTTGATATTCTTGCTGGGACATGGGATAGTGGGACAACTAAGGTTAGACATAATGCAGGTAATGGGAAGTTCACAGATTCTCCAGTTATGAATGAGGCACTGGAAGATTATAAGAAAATGGGACAGAAAAAGAAGGGGAAAATCAAACTCTGGCTTCCTTCATTCAATAACTGATAAAGCAAAGGAGCCATCAATGAAACTTATCACTGGTGACTCCTCTTTTATATCATACGGTAGTGTAAAATAAACTGTGTCACGCATTATTTCCTCTCTATAAAACTCATCGGTCGGGGAACGGCCAGAATTAATGGGTTGTTCTCCGTTTCGATGAGCCTATTTACCAAAGGCTAGTTCATATCAACCATCAATGTTGACGCACCATTGTTTTTACATAATGGTTCTTATAATGATACCATTGAACAATCTTTTGGGATGGAAACAAAATGGCCAATAAAAGCAGGAAATCTTTTTATCGGTCTCCTGCTTAATATTCCTGCTATCATTATACTTCACCCCTTAGAAACTTTCCCCTATATGCTACCCCTTCTTGCCTCTTGCCATATATCTCCATCCTTTTATTTCCGAATTTTTCCCGGTTAGAATGATAGTTATTTCTCAACATTCCTTCTATTTCAAACTCAGAAATTCCATGCCTACCGAATGTGTTTAATAAGTAGTTCTTTGCATTCTCGAACAGAACACCATAAAGACATAACCACTTAGCCCTTGATAATATTGAAAGATGTCTGTTCCCATCTTTATATGAATCCGGGTATTGTTTTCTCCATCCTTTGTCGGCATAGTTTATAAGTTGTTTGTCTTTCCATTGCTTCTGCCACTCTGCATTCAGGTTTCTCTCGTCTTCCGTATGTATGAATTCAGAAGAGTTTGACGACCTTCCAGAATTACCAGAACCGGAATCAGCTTTATCTTTAGAACCGGAATTGTCCTTCTCTTTAGACATAGGGTAGGAAGGATCATATTCAAAATGATAAGGTTCCAGCTCATTTTTCCTTGGATTAACCCATACATCAGGGTCATGGCAAATAAAGCAAGTTCTTGTTATATCTGAACAGTTCATATCAAATTCCCCTGTTCTTGGGTATATCTTGTTTTTAATCTGACAGAATAAGTTATAATGATATTTCGGATCTTCGTTATCGTGCATCATAACAGCTTTTATTCCATCATTACTTGGCGAAATCCATAGAGCATATATATGTAGTCTGTCTGCATATTCTATTAATTTTTTTCTGAAATCAAGTACTTTCTGATAATCATGGAAGTGGTCAAAATCTACAACAAACAGATTGGAATATTCTACCAGGTTATCAGGATTATCATTTCTATAACTGAATATTCCTGAACTTGTAAACATCGGCAATTGTCTCTTTATGGTTGTATATTGTTTCTTATCTTCAGCCTCTCTTGCCCATTCTGTCAATGTTATAATGGGGGATGAATCATGCTTTATAAGTTCAATAATCTCATCTATAGTCATTGTTTCTTTAGAGGTTGCATCTTTTGCATTATAATAGATGCTTACTGTTTTCTTTATATTTCTCATTTTATTTTTGTTTTTAGTTAATTAAAAAGTTTATTGAATAGAGGAACTTCGTCCTCTAGGGAGTGTAGAAGGAAGAGGGGTAATAAAATAAATTCTTTCTTTTTTCCTTTCTCAATCTCTCTCCTCTTTCTACACTCTTGGGACCGCGAAGCAGGTCTATCTTTATAATCTTATTAAGAAAAAGTATTCTGAAAAAAAACTATAATAACCTTTCTGCCTGAATGAAGCGATCTCTTGACTTTAGGGAAAGAGAGAGTGTAATGAGGAGAAGAAAGGGAAAAGGAAGTGAGCGAAGCGAATCTTGCTTTTATTAAACCAATTAATCTATAATTAATTATAAACATACTACCCGGACTTTTTCAATCCTATATAATAAAATATAAAATGTAAAAAAATACGGATTATAATCTTCTTTTATGGCATCCGCTCAAGTTTCATGAGATTTCTAAAAAGACATTCAATAGCATAAGATTATCAGCAAGAGTCTTATAATTTCTTCTTTCCCTTGAATTTCTCTTTATGCCAATTCCTTCAAGATAATCAAAGGTAACATTAATATTATAATCCTTTCTACATACTATCGCTTCTTGTAATTCCTTGTCATTCATAACCAGTTTCTTTATTTCCTCCTTTATATTTTTCCGGAACTTCATGGAATCTATAACCTTTTCCCAGTCATTTATTGGAGATACAGTTTTATTAGTAATCACATTGTCATTGATATATGAACTTAGCCGCTCAATAAATTCATCCCCGAAATCACTTGTATAAAAGACGCTATATGTATCTCCCTCTATATGTTTTCTTATTCCTATTCTTGAAATGAGCTGAACGAAATACCAGTCCTTCAAGTCCTCAATCTCTGTTCCGGTTCCAAAAGCCCTTCTTATTTTTGAAGATTCTGTATTAGGAAGCGACCAATCCCCCAATAATATCACCTGCTTGAAATCCCTGAACGAGTTTGTACTTTTATTATCATTCGCTCCATAATAGGTTACATGAAAAAGACTAGGGGCAATGTTTCTTATGGTCAAAGCATCCATGATTTTTCTTCTAAACAATGAACATCCAGGCTCCGTTTTTTCCCTGTTTACGTCTTTCCATGAAACTATAAGAGTAGGGACAGTTATTATCTTCTTTAGCTCATCCATGGCTTTAGAAAACATATCCTCATCTATCCTGTTTCTTTTAAGACATAAATCAAGTTTTGTGAAAGTAGTCTTAGTATTATATTTTGCTGCCGTATCAAGTAGTTTATAATTATCAGCCCCCTTGAATAAAACATCGCCCACACCCTCAAATATAAGAATATGCGTGCCTATGGTTATGTCTTTAAAGCATAGATCGATGGGGTAAAAGGATATTTCAAAGTTCTTATTTTCGGATTTAAGCCATGAAGATATTTTTCTCGGAATCATATTCAAGGCCACTTCTTTCTTGATTCTTCCTATCCTGTATTTATGGTTGAAGATATCAGAAGGAGTATCTTTTATAAACTTATTGTAAAATGACCTTATCTCACTTTCAGACTTACATACCATTTCCCCATTATTATCCATCTTTATGAAGTTTCCCATCATAACCGGACTGAAGACAGCGAAAGGTTTTATGAATGTAGGTGTTTCATCAAATACAATATACCCCCTAAGATCCTTCCTCGTCATAAGTTTTCTGAAATCACCATCGAATACATCAACCCCTGAAATCGGTTTATAGATAAGGAAGAAGTTTATAAGGTCAGTCCAGAATCTGACGTGAGTGATTAGGAGTATCTTCTTCTGCATTATTATTTCCGGATTGTCTTTGTACTCAGACAAAGAAATACAATGCTCATCATCACTGGAAATTATCATTACATCCTCCCTTTTCAATCCGCTGTCTGTATTAACAAGGTTATCTATTATCCAGTTATACATCTTATCCAGTTCTTCCCTGGTATCTACGCAATAAAGAATCCCCTCATTGTATTTATTCCTTATCAAAGACTTTATACTTTCCGTTTTACCACTGCCGCAACCTGATGATATTATATAACCTCCTCTATCGTCTGGCACATCAATTTCCCCAGTCTTCAGTCTCATCAAAAATCCAGGACCAGTATTATGTGGTTCTATATTAAAAAGTTCCTTCATAATTTCCTCCTTTCTCACTTTCGTCATCAATTACAATCCATTCATCCCTGTGCTTTGAGATAAGGAATTCATAGAAAGATTCCACATCCTCATCGCCAAAACAACCTAACTCTATATCACTACATACATTCTCTATCTCATAAAATCCATCCTTTATCATATCAAGGAGTTCGGATTTCTTATATTCTCTTTTTTCTTTCATTTTCATTTCAGATTTATGGTTACAAAAAAGGAGACAGTTACTAAGTTTCAACTATCTCCCATACTTCTATTAATTCATTATTTCGTTTTCACTCTAAGCACTATATAACTGTTTCCAATCTCAAGCCATGCATCATCGATCTTACTTGCTCCTAATATTTCAGCACTTTCTCTATATGCTTTAAGAAATTCATCTTGGTCAAGGTTATAATTCATAAGACTTATATACGGCATTGGAGGTAGAGGTGAAGGTAATTGGAATCCCTGAAAACCATCACCTGAAATTATAAAGCTATCAGCACAATTAATATCTGTCTTTGGGTTGGCTCCTAATGTTGAATAATCTAGATATCTATTAAAGAACATAGCAGCAACACATCCTAAATTATATAGTTTAAATTCAACTTTATTCTTTCCAACAAAAGAATCCAAATCTTTCTGTACTTCTTCTTGTATTTCAGCTATAGTCTTTGTTTCAGTATCATAAATCTTTGATACAATAAGTAGTTTCATTGTTTTCCCCCTTTAGATTTTTGTGATGTAATGTTTAATTCAATTCCCATTTTAGCCTTCAAGAATGATATAAGTCCGATATAAGCATCAACTCTCAACCTTTCTCTTGGCATGATTTCCAGAGCTTGTTTTAAGGTTAGATTGATACAGAGACCGGTTTTAAAATTCTCTCCATACATTTCTCGGAGAGCTTCAATGTCATTCTGGTACTTTTTCGGGATTTTGATTTCTTCCTGTATTTCCGCTGTCTTTTCTTCGATAACATCAGGCTCAGCTTTTATATTTTCTTCCTGACGATTAGAACCAAAATCTCGTTCTGACTCTAATATTCTGTTTATTATATCTGTAAACATAAGATTTTTGTTTTATATTACAGCTATAAGGTTATCAGGTTGAAATAATGGCAAAAACGCTATTGTCAGGGTATAAAAAACGCACTAAGAAATTAATCATAGTGCGTGGTATAATAAAGTGTTATTATTTTACATTTCAGTAATAGTTACATATTCTGAACATGCATTTATCCAACCTGCTTTTGTTCCTTTAGGTATATGTAATATGACTTTCGGGCCAAATTTCAAACCTTCAGGTGCTTCCTTAATATCACAATAAACATTTATACTTCCACTTATAAAGCATGATGCCTTCTTTATTGTTTTTGGTAAACGCAGTTCCTTTAGAGACTTCATATCGTCAAATGTCCTTGAATATAGTTCTTCTATGGAAGTCTTACTAAGATCAAGGACTTCCAAAGATTTACATCCTTTAAATGCTTCGCTACCAATATGTTTTACAGAAGCTGGAATTTCTATCGTTTTTAAATTTTCATAATTAGCAAAAGCATACTTCTCAATACGTTCAAGAGAAGGTGGTAATATAATAGTTTCTATAGCTGAAAGACCTAGATTCCTCAAAGAAGCTAACTGCAACGGTAACTTTATATATTTAAGAGTTTTTAGTTCTGAGAATACCACTCCAGGAATAATGCAACTTGGATCACTTTTAACTTCTTTCGAGTTTAGACTTTCTGATGCTTTTTTTAGGATAGTTGCATCAACATGAGTTCTAACATGTGTTGATAAATCTTCTTTACCATTATTATATTGTTCATTAGATATTTCTTTTGCCGCATCTGCTACATTAGAAAAAAGTTCAGACAAGAACTCTCTTTCTGCTTGTTTCTTTTTCAATGTTTCTGGAGAAATACTTATAAATGTATTAGATAAGTCCAGATAACGTAGATGTGTACATTGATTTAAAATTTCTAAATCTGTATCATATAAATTACCTTTTAAACTAATAGATGTGGCAGTTCTTTTTATTTCATTAGTTATGATGGAATTCAGAGTTCCAGGTTTCTCAACAATAAACTTATATTCAGATGTTTCAGTTGGCTCTTTTAAAGGTAATTCTTTCCAATATCCTATAGAATAGTTTGAGCGAGAATTTTTAGGTATAATTATATCACATCCTTTTAAAAAGCTTAAATCTATATTAGTATTTCTTTTATACCTTATCCCTCTTAAATCATAATCATAATTCTTTTCATTATCAAAATATAATACTGGAGGATATTGTCCTGAAAATATTATTTCATTGATTTTTGATCCATCAAATGCAAGATCTTCTATTTCTTTTATTGTTGATGGTATAGTAACTTTTGTTAATGCTGTACCAGAAAAGGCATATTGCTTAATATCTGTAACACCTTCCATTTCAACCTCTTTGAGTCCTCTACAGTCTTTAAAACAATTTCTTGGAATAGCTTTTATATTAGAAGGGATGGTAATCTGTTTTAAATTGCTCCCTGAAAATATACCAGGTGCTAAACTGTCTACTTTCTCCAATGCTGACTGATTAAAAGTGTCATGCCAATATGTTAACATGGTTTTGTCATCCTTTGTACTTTTCACGGTAATAGGAACAATATATTTGAGTGAAGGAGCATATAATTCTTCAAAGCTTGGTAGAATCAAATGATGAACCCATATAATAGATGTGTTTTTGGTCTTAAATTCTTCATGAATAAAATATTTCTTATATTTAGAAAATTCACGTTGCTTCAAAAACTTTAAATATCCATTGGTTTTAGTGTATTCTAATTCTACAAGGTTATAAGTACCATTAGGATAATCTGTACTAAGAGCTACATTTGATGGCATTTGCAGATATTGTAGTTTTTTTAATGAATTATTTCTTATAAAAATATTACTGAAGTTGTAGTAATCTCCTGAAGTGTTTATTAAATACAATTTGACTAGTGATGGAAATCCAGACAAAAGTAAAACCTTATCGTTAATGAACTTACCTTTATTTTTCTTTGAATTTGCATCAAATTCTACATTAATTAATTTTAGGATTTCCAGTTCAGATAAAGATGATATGAAAACGAAATCATCATCGTTTAATATTCCTTCGATTTGCAACTCCTTTACAGTTAAAGGAATATCTTTTTTTTTCATTGTTTTTTCTAATTTACCAGGCTTCTCAACATAAACGCTACTTTGAGAAAATAAAAAAAAGCAATTACAAAATAATGTAATAAATAACAAATACCTTTTCATAAAAAAATAATGCCTTATAAACCCCCAATTCAGTATTAGATTATACAAAGAAAGCGTGAGGTTTTGTCCTGCTATTCATCAAGATCCGGTGTCTGGAAATACCTACTTAGAAATGAATAAGAAAGAAACAATACTCCCACGCCTGTACGATATATGAACCGATACAACATGGACTATACCGGGAACATATACAAACAGAAATGAGCGTAATATTGTCTCTTATCCTTCTAAGTTTCAAAATTTTCCAGACTTTGATCTTAGGATAAAAGCAAAAAACGCTTTCTGATATTAGTCCAACCATTTCTCCGGTCAGACATTGCAAAGATAGTGTTTTCTGTTCAATATTACGCTCTGATAATGAGTATTATTTCTTTCAAATATAAGTATTTATGGACTTTCTTAGACGGAAATAACCATATATTTTCTCTTTTTACTTTTGTTCCAGTTATAAGTTGAACTTTATAGACAAGAGAAAACAACTAATAATCAATCTTTTATCCATGTTGTCCCATTAAAGGTATTATGTATGCCGGGACAGATTAGAATGGTGTAGAAAAGGATATAATACACCTGGAATATATTCTATAATATATCTGAAAAGGTCTTTATATTGTTGTCCTCTTTATTCTCTCCTCTTCATTCTCTATTCTTTATTCTCTTAATCCCGAAGGGTAAGGGGGTAGGAGATTATTACATAACCGACAGGATAATGGAAAAATTTATTTTGGAAATTATATCTTTTATAAAGGTTTTTGAAAGTTCTGGAGATTTTTTATTCCACCTTTCAGGTATTATGTTTTAACCTCCAACCTCTTACCCCCTTCCTCACAGGTATAAACCATATTTCTTCATAAAAATAGAAACACAACTATAGTACCATTTTTTTCTTTTTTCTCTTTTATCATTATATAGGGAATAGAAAATTTTTGGTTGTAGTTTATTTATTCATTTAAGAAAGAAAAAAAAGAGAAACTACCTTTACAGATAGTCTCCCTTATTACATTTTAATCTTCAACCTCCTTTCCGTCTTTATATCTATAGATGTCAAGTTTTTCAGTAGTCATCCATGAAGAATAAGTCAATCTGAATCCATACTTATTCTCGATAGTTGTAAGAAATGATTCAAAATCTTCATAACTTTCTGATTCTCTTAGTTCTTCATCTGTAAGCTCTATTATGCTCAAAGTTCCAGTACTATTATCCAGTATCAATACATATTTAGGTTCCATATAATATAATAATGTGTCACCTTCTAAACTCCACAATGAAGAAAACTGTAGCGACAATAGTTTTTAAAGTTCAATCACATTCTCTCGGTATGTTGCATTTGTATCTTCTCAGCTCTCGGATATATTTTATTAGCCTTCTGAATAGCTGAGTAAACATTATTGGCACATACATAAAACTTAATCTTTTTACCACCCTGAATAGCATAGAAGTGGTATTTGTAATAGTAATTCATAATCCGTAACGTTTGATTAATACACTTACTTGTGATGGCTTAAATTCTTTTCCTTGGGAAGTTACAAATCCTTCCTTATTCAGAATTCTCGCCATTTCTGATAATGATTTTTCTTCTTTTACCAGGATTCTCAGGAATGCGGCAGCTCTTTTGTTGTTTGGATTATCGAGAGCTTTCATTCTGTTTGTCCTGTTACTGTTTTCTATAGCCTTATCAAGTTTTTCCAAGAGATTTTCCGGTTTTCCCAGACTGAAACCTCTTGCTTTTTTAGCTTTCAAAGACTGTTTTGTTCTCTGTGATATAAGTCCTGCCTCATATTCCGCTATACTGCTTATGATATGAAGGACAAGTTTATTAGCCTCCGGAAAATCACAGAATATAATTTCCACATCACTTTCCAAGAGTTTGCTTGTGAATGCTACATTTCTGGATAGTCTGTCAAGCTTAGCCACTATCAATGTCGCACCATTCTTTCTACATTCTCCCAAAGCTTCTGAAAGTTTAGGCCTGTCAGATTTCTTTCCACTTTCTGTTTCTATATATTCAGAAATCGGAATTGTGTCCTTCAGGTATTTTTGTATTATTTCCCTCTGTGCCTCTACTCCAAGTCCTGAATTCTGTTGTTTCTTCGTGGACTGTCGGAGATAGGCTACATATTTTTGTTTCTCCATATTTGTTTAACATTTCATTAACACTCTTCACGGATACTAAACGAACGTTCAATAACCATTAAGGCAAGAGTTAAAACAGAAAATCCTGAGAAATTTCGGTTTTTCTGATATTCCTACTTTTTCCAGGATTCTTTTTCCCTTAGATTCCCTAAAATTCCATAATATGATATGTTTCAGAAATCCGTTTTTTATAGTCTTCCGTTTTTTCAATATTCTCATCTACCACAGAAATGAGTTTATCAAGAAAAACGTCTTCTATAGTTTTTACCTTTTCTCCATTTTCTGAGATTAGGTGCACTTCAAACAGATCTTTCCCTTCATCAAGAACAATCTGAACTTTTCCGGTATGCTTGAATCCCTGACAATGAAATTCAAGTCCCTTTTCTATAACCTTCATGCTTTTAGGTTCAACACCCCAAGACATGAAAATTGTAATCTGTGTTTTTAGGATTGACCAGATATACTTAGCCAATTCCAGGTTATAATCATTATTTTCCATATACATCTTTTATTATTGAATTAATAATCTCAAATCTCATAACATCATCCAGTTCTGAAAATTTGAAATATATATTGTCTTTAGAAGCTTTTACTACTATATCCCCCTTATTATCCAATCCTACATAGAATAGGTCATAGTCATAAACTTCTCCATCCTCATTATAAGAATACCTAATATCATGAACTGAAATATCAATATCAGATATGTCATTAAAACTTAGATATCCTTTTATAAAGTTGACAGCATCCACATACCAATCCATATTTATTATATTCAATACGGACTCTTTCCTTCTCAATGAATCTGCCATAGTCTTTAAAACTTTCTCACCATCTTCTAAAACCAAAACTTTCTTGTTTTCGGAACTTTCATATCTTTCCATAATTCTTCTTCGTCCATTTGTTCATGAAATTCATTATATATTTTCTCAAAATCCTCTATCTCAAGAAATGGATAATTGGTATGATACATTTCATAAAGGTCCTCCACTGATAAATTCGGGTCACAACTCAGTATTTCCCATATCTCAGTTTCAGCATCCATTCCGTAATATTCCGAATCAAGATTTTCATGAGGATAGACAGACTGGCAATTTTCTATAATGTGTTCTACCAGTCCCAGGCAATTTAGAAGGTCTTTCTTTACTGTAAATTCTTCATCTGAGTGGGGTTCATAATATCCACAGCTCAGATTTATACAACTTACTCCCAGACCCCTTTCTTTAAGTTCAAGCACATCAGTCATCATTCCGGATTCTTCTTTATATCCGAACCTCTCAAAACCAATGTCCCTTAAAAAATCATTGCTGCATAATGAGGTATATGAAATATCCGTTATCAGGTTTTCAAATCCTCTTCTATCAGGCTCTATGACAAATCTCGTATCTTCAAAGAAACTCAAGTCTGCACCTCTACTACCGACACATCCGATTTCTTCTGATACGAAAAACGCTACTTTAATACATTCATACTTTTCCAGGCATTTCAGGGCTATCCATATTCCATTCTTATCATCTGCTCCAAGTCCTTCTCTTTTTCTGTTCTTGGGGCTGTAACCGAATATAATGTCTTCTGTTTCTATAGCCTTAAAGTCTTTTGAATGTTCTCTCTGTACCTGATCCAAGTGAGCTACAATACAAGGGTAGGTTTCAGAAATTCCCCTTGTCATATATAAGTTTCCCACATGGTCACTCCTGAATGTTACTTCAGGGATATGCTTCTTCACATATCCCTTTATAAACTTCTTCATAGCCCTTTCGTTTCCACTTGGGCTATGAATTTCATATAGTTTCTTCAATAAATTCATACTGCCATCTTAATTAGTTGATAACCGAATGGAAGATTAGAGAAACAGTCCACAGTGTCAAACAGTTCATCACCGAAACGGTAAAGGCCACCATTCTCCAAGAGTTTATCTACAGTCTTTTCTGAAATTGTTTTCTTTTCATACTCTCCGATAATACTGTCCCATTGATAGTAATCAGTTATTTCATCTTCGGATTCATAATAATCTTCATCATAATCCGAATAATACCAGTTCTCTCGCTTATATTTGGACTCTGCATTATCCTGGCAATTATCACTACAATAATATTCTTCAGTAATTTCTGAATATTTTCCTCTTGAGACAACGAAATATTTTCCACATTCAGGACAGGTTTCAACATCTTCAATATGATGATATTCATACTCACTTTCTACCCATACAAAATCACTAAGATCATTGGTATTACAGAAATATTCCCTACCATTAACATAAACAAGTGATGTTTCCTCACAATAATATCCGTGGTAGTCATCGTATTCTCTTTCTGAATTATCGAGGCAATCCTCAGTAGTTCCAAGATCAAGGTTACCATTTTCATAGTTATCAGCAATTCTTTTATCTATATCATACCACTTGAAACTGTCCTGGTAACTTAGAGTCTCATCCCATCCAAGATCACAGTCTATTGTAAATCTTTTGCTTGACAATGAATTTCCGTCAACATCAACAAATGCGTTAGGTTCATTACAGGAAGCTCCCACCTTCTTATAACCATCAATGTACTTCCCTTTTATTAGAGCATCAATTAGTGCCCTTTTCAGAATCTCATTACCTTCGCTGGAATATTGTCTTTCTGCAAGTCTCCAAAATTTTCCGTCCTGATCCTTTGCCTCATTGAATATTACACATCTTGCAATAACCTTTCCTTCCTCATTTTCAAGATAGGCTGCACTTGCATTAACCGCATTCTCATAGAAACTGTGCTGTTCCTTATCAACCATACATGAGCAGAAATCACCTTCACAACAATCAGAAGAGTATATTCTTTTAAAATCCTTATTCACGAAAAGCTTGTTCTTTGGTAATTTCCCCATAGAATAGGTTTGCCATTCTGAAGCGAACTCCTCACACAGAAAATTCAGAATTGTTTCCGGAAGAGTTTTTCCATAAGCTGTTTCAAGTATGATAGCCCTGTAAAATTTCCCGGCCTTCATTTTAAAGATTTTCTCTCCTTTCTCATAATTTATATATCTTACGGCTTTCATGTCGCCATCCTCGCACAGACCTTTGTTCCCATCAGTCCCATAAGTTGAACTGTAGTAGGTTTTTCCAATCAGATTCACACAATAAGACAATGTTTCATCCTCACCACCGCTTCTTATTATTTTTTCTATCACCGTATTCTTCATTGTTGTGATATCCGATATATGAAGTAGTGTATAATTTCCTGAAACAACCGCATTATGTAGCAGTTCCTTGTTCTTTATGAAAGCAAGCAGGATTTTATTCTTTCTGCTTTTGTTTCCATTTCCATGTTTTACAATCCCGAAAAGCTCCTTGAACTCTTCGTAGTTTTTGAATTTATAGTATAGCATATTATCCTTATTTTTAAGTTGTTATTAATAAAAAAGGAGGACACATGACTTATACATCACATATCCTCCGTTATTGTAGATTCGCTTATTGATACAGCTACGCCATGCTCTACAAATTCATGGCAGCTTAAAGTATGCCTGTTATTATCTCAAAAGAAAGCTAACAACATATATTCATTCTCCTGGTCAGATACAATCAAGAGCTTTTCCATTATTTCTATGATTTTCTCAACAGGTTCGTCTATCTCACTCAATGCTTCATCAATTTTCGTTCTTACTTCCGCATTAAGTTTGTCATAGGATTTCAGTTTCTCCAATCCCTGCCTGAAGTTCTCTCTATTGACCTCAACATCATCATCCCAGCTTTCCCCATTATAAGAAATATCGAGTGCTGTCAAGAGGTTATGAAATTCAACTACTTTATTGTTAAATCCGAAAGAAGATGAATATTCAATTTCATACTTCTTCGCTACATGTAATCTGTGTCCCATATTTATCTATCCATTTTTGGGCGGATGATAGAGTAGTAAATGTACCGCTTTCTATATCACCGTCTTTGTTAATAATAAATGCTTGAAAATCATTGGAAGAGAAACATACTATCTTGTTCCCTTTGTATATTATCTCATCCATTTTCCAAAGCTGTTTTTATAAGTTCTTTTTTCTCATTAGGGCAGGAATAGACAATTATAGCATCATCATATTCCATACCGCTCCAGTTAATCTTTAGAATATTTCCACCATTTTCAGTTATAATGTCTGTGTAATGGTTTATGTCCCCCGAATGCTCACAATCAGGGACAATAAAATAATTCTTAACGTCCATAATATTCCTCCATATAGCACCTTTCACACAAGCTTCCAAAATCATTTACTTCGGATCTTGTCATAGGTTTGCCGCAATATTCACATTCTCTGACTGTTTCATGGTGAGTTTCATAGACTGTCTGATACATTGATTTCTTGGCATTTTCCTTACCAAAAAGGAATTCCATACTTTGCTGTTTGTTATTTTTCTGTTTTCTCATTGTTTTCTTCTGTTTTAATTATTACTTCTGATTCTGTAAAGTCTTCATCGCAGTAAGAGCATTGAAAACAGTAACCTTCGATTTCTGACTTTATAAGCTTTCTACCACATATCGGGCAGTAATGTTCTTTTTCCATATTCATAAGTTTTATAAAAGAAAAAGACCGGAGAGACATCATATTATTCTTGTTGTTCTATGATTATCTCCCTGGTCTATGTTCCGAGTTAAATTTACATGGTCATAATTTTTAGTGACCCTGCCACATTTGAAGTTTTGATATAGTTTTCATAAGGTAGGTCTGGAAATGCCTTCTTGAATGAAGCCAAGTCAAAACTACTTCTTGTCGTATCTGAAGTTCTGGTAATGCTTATACCTTCACCCCTCCAATTATTCACATCTAAGAAGATCATTGTTTCAAAAATGTCTTTCTTTATGATATTAAGTTCCTCTTCTGCCTCTTTCTTGGCTTGAATGAGTTTTATGATACGCTTCACCTTTCCTGATACTTCTTTAGGAAGATCATAAGGATTTTGGAATTGTTCTCCTTTAAGTGTTGCATCCAATAGAGCCTTACATATATCACCGGGGATTCTGTCTATTTGAACAAGTTCTGCTACATGATTTATCGTACCGTCCTTTTTAATCTTATTGCAGATATGGATAACTGTCAATTCTTTCACTATAGCACCCTTATTCTGCAATTCAAACAGATAAGCATAAATTGAGAGTTGGTATCTCGCTTTTGTTAATTGTGATTTGGTAAGCTTTGCATTAGAGTAAGTCTTTATATCACATAAACCGAACTCTGTATCACTTAATCTTGTAACCAGGTCTATATTACTGCTCCAATGTTCCATGTCTGAAACATTATATTCACAAGATTCAATATTCATTCCTTTTGTGAGCTTTCTGAAATCTTCCACCTCTACTGTACCGTCATGTTCGAACTCATTTATCAGACGTTCTATCGACTTATGCACTCCTGAGCCATATTCTCCGGCTCTTTTGATAAGATATTCAGGACAATTATCATATTCCTGTCCTGCTACCTGTCTTTGTATGGCTTGGGTTATTCCAAAAAGTTGTTTATCTCCAAGCCAGTATTCATGTTCCTCTTCCTTGAAGAGTATACCATTATTGATAAGTTCTATTCTTGCCATAATTTTATGAATTTAAAGTTTTTAATGCCTTCTTACGGTTTGTGAGAAGGTTTTTAAGTTCCGGGTTGCTTTCTATCGCTTCTGTATAATCGAGATAGAGAGAAACCAATGATGTAACATCTTTAGCTGCAATTATTTCTTCTTTGATTGTAGCAGCTTCGTCTTTTACAGGGGTTTGTACTGGTTTTACCTGTGAACGGCTATTATTCTGTTGACGTTGTACAGGTTGATTCCCATTACCTTTCTGCTGTGTAGTTACATTGTTAGTAGGCTGTTCGGAATCATCACATATATGCTCGAATCCATTGTATATATATAATCCTAAGCCATGTCTTGCTATAGCCCTTACCATACTTCTTTGAATAGCTGAATTACAATCAAATGTTGTGGCAGCTTCTATTCGCTTCTCTATGTATTGTTTGCTCTGCTTGTCATATACCTGTATCGTATAGGGTATAGATTTCATAGCCCGATTGTTATAGTCCATTACCGGCAGCCAATCTTCATATTCAATACCATCGGCCTGAACGGATGTATGAACCATCAGCCCCATTTCACTTTCAAACACTGGAAGTCCTGTATTTGGGTTTGTGAAAATTTTGTATGTAGCTGAAGGATAAAACATTTTGAATACCTTCCATGCCTGACTCCATGAAATATAAGTCAGGTTTGCTTTCTTTTCAGTTTCCTCAGAGAGGTCAGCTGAATATAATGCGTCGAACATAAGAGAACGACGTTCATCTGCTGTTGCATCAGCAGGAATCATAGGTTTGTTGAATTTACACATAATCCTTATCGTTTTTAATTGTTAGTACTAAGTTTTGATTTATACTTGGTGTTGACGTATTCAAGGCAAAAGCTTCTTATAATCTCTGCCTTATCTTTCTCATCATACACATAGTAGTGGGTTTGTGGATTCCCATAACGATCATCCCTTTTTACCGTTCCTCTAAAATCACCTTTCTTAAAGAAATACTGAAATGGTACTATTAAACTGGTATCTGTATTATCGAATTGGACATATACCATAACATTTAGTTTTCCTTTGTAGAGCCATAGTCCTTCAACCACAGAATTCCAGTTGTTCCCTTTTCTTCTGTCGGGATTAATGTAAAATTCATAATCCCTTGTACCTTTTCTTCTTCGTCCTGTTTCCTTGACGATTTTGAGTATGGTTGTTTCTGATATTCTGCTTAATTCGTCCTGTGTCAGATTATTTACTATCTCAATCTTTTTCACAGGTGCAGTTCTCTTGAAAAGTTCAATATTTACGTTTATCATTTCTGTTTTTATTTATTGAGTGAAACAAAAAGAGGAGGTATAGATTATCTTAGTTTATAATTCTGTTTTCTTAATAAACTTTGATATCTATACCTCCTCCGGTATCTTACTAATAATAATTATTCAATGAACCATCCCCATTTATCATCTTCTCCCGATATTGCTTTCGTAATACCTAAAGATATATCATAAGCGTTAATAGTTCTCTCCATCATTGTATCGATGTAGTTGTTCTTATAATTAGTGAGTAATTGATAAAAATTCCATCCGGACATATTTTTTCCGAATGAAGCGAAATTTTCATCAGAATAGTAATCTCTCACAGCTGCGTTTATCTGAGCTTCATTCAATATCAGCTCCGGCAACTGAAGATCTGTCTTTACACTTTGAGGCAAGGCTTGGTACATCCTCGCTTTACCTAAAAATTGTGCAAAGGTCGTTACGTCAATAAATGTGTTATTAAGAGTTCTCATTTCCTCGACATGCTTTATGTAATTGTATCTGCTGAAAAGTTCCATACAATATTTGTATAGGTCGGCAGTATTCGTCACTTTAATGTCAAGTTTAACTCCGTCTGTACTTAATAGCATGTTGGTGCATACCTGATTTAAAAAACCAACACCAACTCTAAAAAGCTGTTTTTGACTGGCATTTCCAAGTAAGTTCGTTTCACTGTAAGACCTCACACCTACAATCTGTAATGTAAGATCATTTCCTTCAATGTTATAAGTTATACTTGGAATTTCTATAATAAACATCATTCTCTGATAATATGAGCCTGAATCTTCGTCTGTCAGATTTTCAACAAGCTTTCCTGAACCTTTACGTGTTCTTAGCTTCATTTCGTGACTGACCCTTATGTTAGGCTCCAAAAACTGCTGCCCTTGATAAAAAGTCTGGGCGGCATCAAATACTGTATTAATAAAGTCGTTATGACTGATAGTCTCGACATTATCTCTACTAAAGACAGGAACTAAATAATCGTCCTGTAAGTTCTGCAATTCTATTCCCCTGGTATTCCCAAGGATAAATGCTTTCTTTTCTTCAGGCTGGTCGATAATAACAGCATCTTCCACATCCTGATACTTTGTTAGTCTTGTTTCCATTTTACTTATCCTTAAAATGTTAAAAACTTGTGTATCGGTATTCTATCTTCTCCCTTTACACATCCAATCTCTAATTTCCCTGGTGACTATAGTAATAATCTCCAGAGCAATGACAATTACGTCCTTGTTCATTACTTTAATTTTTTAGTTGTTTCTAATTTTTCATTTCTCCTTATATTTAAATCGTTAATTATTAGTTGTTTATATCTATATATAAGGGTTTTAAGGATTATAAAACGGGGTAATTTATTAAAATTAGTCTTATTGAACAGCTCGCGCAAGTGAGTTCTATCAGTCAATGATATGCTGATAATCTACAATGTTTTATCGGTCGAGCGTTACAACTTCATATGATATATGACAATAGTTACAAATCAGGAAGTTTGGATTTTAACATTAGTAATGAATGTTGAGATACCCCTAAAATTTCAGAGGCAAGTTTTTGTAAGATTCAAGTTTATGATACTCAGCACCATATCAGACATGAAATACTTGGATAATAGATATTTTTATTCCTTTCCTTGAAAAAAGGAAAGAATTTGCTATATTTGTCCTTTAAAAAAGGAAAGACTATGAGAAAGGATATTATAAAATCTCTGATTGCTATAAAACAGAGTGAAATACCGTTCGATGTTATAGATAGAGACACTAAGCTGCCTTTAGCACGTAAAAAGATTATAACAGTACCAGGTGTACGACGATGTGGAAAATCTACCATGATGGAGATAGCTATCAACGAACTTGTTGCAGGCGGAGTACCTTCTAAGAACATTTTATGGTTAGGTTTCGACGATGAACGATTAAAGAGCATGGACGCATCACAACTTGATGAGGTTGTTGTAGCCTATATGGAGATGTATCCTGACGTGGCATTCAAAGATGTACATATCTTTTTGGATGAGATTCAGTTAATAAAAGACTGGGAATACTTTGTGCTGCGCCTTTACAAATCTTACTGCAAGAATATTTATGTATGCGGAAGTAATGCTACGATGCTCTCCAAAGAATTAAGTTCCGCATTGAGAGGATACCCTTTGGAATACGAAACTTTTCCTTTATCATTCAATGAATATTGTCGGTTTATCGGTGTTAAAACCGATAGTTATCTTGAGCAGGACATAGCCAGACTGCGAAATGCTTTCTTGGAATATAACAGCGTAAGTTCCTTCCCTGAAATAGTTCTTACACATACTCGTTCCGAACAGATAAAGTTGTTGCACGGATATTTCGATACAATGATTCTTAAGGATATGGTAGAGCACTACAAGATTTCGAATATCGGTATGGTAAGATATTTCGTTAAGAGGATAATGTCCAACCTGACCAAACCTACATCCATAAATGCCATATATAAGGATATAAAGTCGCAAGGTCTTAAAGTTACAAAAGACGACCTTTATCTTTGGGCCGATTATGCGTGTGACATTTTTCTGTTCATCAGAATTCCCAAATATGAACGTTCGCTCAGCAAAGAACAGAAATCACTCGACAAGTATTATTGTATAGACAACGGTTTACGCAGTGCTGTCATTATGCCACAGAGCAATGACAATGGAAAGAATCTTGAGAATAGCGTATTTATGCATCTGTATAGAAATCGTATGCCATCAGATAAGATTTCGTATTATCAAGGCAACAGTGAATGCGATTTCGTAATACAACGGGAGGAGTCTGTGGTGGAGCTTATTCAGGTGACATGGGATATGAGCGATGCTGAAACAAAAGAAAGGGAGATACGAGGTATTATGGAAGCATCGTCCGCTACCGGGTGTGATAATATGAAAATCATAACCATCGACTATGAGGATGTTATTTACATAGAAAATAAAAAGATTGATGTTATTCCTGCGTGGAAATGGATGTCTGCCTTGTAAGCAATAAAAAAATAGCAGAATACCGATTTCTCAGTACTCTGCTATTGCCATTATAAGGATAATATGAAACAACTTCTAAAACCAATCATCATTCGGTTAGTTTTAGAAATGGCTTCTAATACAAATCTTTTTGCATATAGATATTATCCTCACATATATAATGAAGAACCTTGTCTGAAACTCTTCGCTTTAACTTGGCTCTTCGATAGGCATTCAGATTTCATTATAAAGACTGTAGCTCTATAGTTACTCTCTGACGCACTATCCTTCCAATCCTATTCATGGCATCCTCTGCAAGCATGATAAGACCAGGTATCGTATTTTTTGTTTTTGATTTATAGTTTGATTTTTCTATTGTTATTGTTTATTTCATATATAAGGGTTTGAGGGGAGTGGGGGAGGAATAAAAAAATCCTGCCATTGTTTTATGACAGGATAAATGTTTATAGTAGTGATTGTAAATTTTACAAGGACATTGACAATTCTATTTTACATCCCAATGCATTCATTATTCTGTAGAAGGTGGAAACTTTAGGTTCTGTTTGTCCACTTTCTACCCTTGAGATGTAAGAACGATTGGATCCTATTCTTCTTGCCAGTTCAGCTTGACTTATTTTTGCTTTCTTTCTTGCATCCTCTATAATCTGTCCGGTATAGAATGCATAGGCTTTTTCCTCAGCTTCAAGTCTGCTTGCCGTACCTTTAGCCCCGAACTTGGCATCAAGTACTGCGTCATAATCTACTAGTTGATGATTGTTTGTCTGCATAATATTTTATCTTTATAGCTGCTTTTTCTCTGTCGCAAAAATAATTAATGTTGCTCAACTATAAACAATAACTGGAAATAATAGTATTGTCCTTTGAGTATATTAACGTTGTGGAGGTTAAACTAATATAAAGTATAGGTGGGGGAGAAAAAGGGGGAGTAAGAGTTATTATAAAAAGAAAAGTCGCTGATTTTCAGCGACTTATGATTTCGATTGTGGTGCCACCAGGAATCGAACCGGGGACACAAGGATTTTCAGTCCTTTGCTCTACCAACTGAGCTATGGCACCGTTGTTTTTCGTTTGCGGTTGCAAAGGTAGGTATTTTTTTTATACTACCAAATCTTTTTCAAAGAAAAATAGAGAAAAAAGTGCTTTTTTGATTAAAAAAGGTGTTTTTACCATCTTTTTTACTCTAAAATGTAGGTTTAAAACGTAAAATGCGAATGTGAATGTCTCATATGTAAAGCCCCAATATGAAGGCAGTAAAACTACGATGATTTGATATGTTATTACATAAATAGTAAAACTCAGCAAATCCAAAAAGGATGTACCGGCCGGCACATCCTTTTTTCAGTTAGAAAGAGTAGTAAAGTTTTTTGTGAAAAGTTTAGTTAAGCTGTTTAGATATTGTGTTGTTTAGAATTTGAAGCTTACACCTGCAGTGACGAATCCTTTAGTTCCAAGACCTGCTTCCACGAAACCGCCTACACGGTTATTGCCTACTCTAAGTGCTATAGGGTTTACCTGGTATGCGAAATCTGTGCTGAAGCTTGATTTTCCTGCTGTTGCATTTTTAGTCAATGCGGTTTCTGTGTGTCTTGACAAGTTTACACGGGCTGCAGCAGAACCATAAAGTTCAACTAATCTACGCTTGAAGTAAACGAACTCAGCTGTAGGAAGAACGAGGAATCTCAAATCTTTTTCTTTTATAGAAGGAGATTGTTTTCCTGCAAGTGCCAGTTTGCTGCTTGACATTCCAAATCCGAGGTCTGCACCAACTCTGAATCTATTATTCTGTATCTGTATCCGAATCCGTAGGTAAGACTTGTTTTGCTGTCAGAACGTTTTGTACCTAATATTGCATCAGCTATACCCATTCCCAAAATGTTTGAAGTACCTTGTGTAAGTCCGTCGCTTACCGACAGGCGGATGTCATGCTTTCTGTCTTCCGATACAAAATCTTTTGTAGTGTTCTGTGCATTAACCATGTTTACACCTGCTACCATTACCAATGACAATGCTAAAAATTTCAGTTTCATAATTCAAATAGTTTAGTAAGTTAGTATTCAATTTTTGTTTATCTCTTTGTTTCTTTCACTGACATAACGCAGGATTATATGAAAACCCCTATGCCCCCACGAAAAAAAATAAAAAAAATGTCAGCAACACTCCTTTACAAGCATTGCTGACACGTAAGTTTATCTAAACTATTATAGTCTTTTTATTTCAAAGGATTCCATCCCTGAGCTTTAAGCTCCAGTTCGTTGCCATCTCTTGTCACGAGCGCGCATCCTAATTCCTCTTTTGTGATGTGACCAATCACTTTCACATCTTTAATCTGTGACACTGTTTCGTGCATAGTCAGTGGCACGGTGAAAAGAAGTTCATAATCTTCTCCTCCGTTCAAGGCACAAGTGCTTAGGTTCATATTGAACTCTTCTGCCATGACGGCTGTCTGATAGTCTATAGGGATACGTTCTTCGTAAACGCGGCATCCGCATTTGCTCTGGCTGCATATATGCATCAGTTCGGATGAAAGACCGTCGGAGATATCCATCATTGCAGTAGGTTTGATTCTTGCTTTTGCCAGCTCTTCGATGATGTCTTTTCTTGCTTCCGGTTTAAGGAATCTTTCCAATAGATATTCCTTACCGGCGAAGTCAGGCTGTACATCTTTGCTTCCGTTGAACACAGCCTTTTCGCGTTCCATAAGCTGAAGTCCCATATATGAAGCTCCAAGGTCACCTGTCACGCAGATAAGGTCTGTTTCCTTCGCGCCGTTGCGATAGACCACGTCTTCTTTTCTTGCTTCGCCTATACATGTGATAGAGATGGCAAGTCCTGTTACAGATGAAGTCGTATCGCCGCCCACTATATCAACATTATGCAGTTGGCAAGCCAGTTTCAATCCTTCATAGAAATCTTCCAGGTCTTCAATGCAGAATCTTTTTGATACGGCAAGCGAAACTGTTATCTGCTTCGGTGTTCCGTTCATTGCGTATATGTCGGAGAAGTTTACCATTGCCGACTTATATCCCAGATGTTTCAGCGGTGTATATACCAAGTCGAAATGTACACCTTCCATCAGCAGGTCTGTGGTGACGAGCACCTGACGGTCGCTATATTCCAAAACGGCAGCATCATCGCCGATACCGTATTTTGTTTCGTTGTTTACTAATTTTATATTGTCGGTCAGATGTTTTATCAGTCCGAATTCTCCCAAAGTGGAAATTTCTGTTCTGTTTCCTTCGTGCATGATTATATAATTGTTTATACTCTGTTTATAAGTTCTTTCATTATGCTGGTCATCCGTGGCTGTGCGGCATCGGCGGCTTTCTGTACTTCTTCGTGCGATACTTCCACTATCTTGCCTTCCACTCCTAAGTCTGTGATTACCGATACACCGAAGACTCTGATTCCGCAATGGTTTGCCACAATCACTTCCGGCACTGTAGACATACCTACAGCGTCAGCTCCCAGGATTCTGAACATCTTATATTCGGCAGGAGTTTCGAAAGTAGGTCCCTGAGTACCGATATATACTCCCTTCTGAAGTTTGATACCTTTTTCGGCTGCAATTTCGAATGCCTTATTAATAAGTTCGTGCGAGTAAGCCTCGCTCATGTCCGGGAATCGGGGACCGTAGTCTATGTTCTTGCCTCTCAGCGGATTGTCCGGAAAGAAGTTTATATGATCCGTAATAACCATCAGGTCGCCTATTTCGAAATCAGGATTAGTTCCACCTGCTGCGTTCGATACGAAAAGTGTCTTTATGCCGAGTTCTCTCATTACTCTGACAGGGAATGTCACTTCTTTCATCGAGTAACCTTCGTAGTAGTGGAAACGTCCTTGCATTGCGAGGATGTCCTTACCTCCAAGTTTTCCGAAGATTAGCTTGCCGCTGTGTCCTTCTACTGTCGATACGGGGAAATTCGGTATCTCTGAATAAGGAATCTCATACTTGTCGGTAATGTCGTGTACCAAGCTGCCCAGTCCTGTGCCCAATATGATGGCTGTCTCAGGATTTGTCTGCATCCTTGCTTTCAGAAATGCTGCTGTTTCTTGAATTTTTTCTAACATACTCGGTTATTTTTTGGTTGAACTTAATTGTTTCGTTGTTCAGGAAGCTTACTTCCACAGGCAGAGCGTAGATATATGGTTTCAGTTCTTCGCTCAGGTGCGGATGAGTGGTAAGTCTTGCTGCATCTTTCTCGGTCGTTATTATCATTCTTCTGCCTTCGGGCATTGACATGAATCTGCCTCTGAGGGTTTCCATATCTTCCCGGTTGAAGTTATGATGGTCGGCAAATACCATTGACTCTATGTTCCCGGTGTATTGCCTAAGCTTCTCTGTTATAGCCTTTGGCGATGCTATTCCGGTGAGCAACAGTATATGGCTGTCCGGTGATATATCCTCAGGCTTCATTTCGTTGTTATTTCCCTGACGGAATATGCGGTACAGATTTCCGTACTTCATATAAGTGAAGAACACTTCCTGCTCTGCTGTAGGTGATATTTCAGAACGCAGTCTGTCCATCTCTTCAGAAGTCAGGTTCTCCGGACATTTACTTACTATGATGATGTCAGCCCTGCTTTTCCCGCTTGCCGGTTCCCTAAGTCGTCCGGCGGGTAGGAGAGTGTCGTGACGGATACGTCTGTTGTAGTCTATCAGCAGTATGTACATTCCTGCCTTGACATATCTGTGCTGATATGCGTCGTCAAGCACTATTACCTGCTTCTTGTCACGGTTGCCTGCTTTGGTGATAAGATTGTCAATACCGTTGCATCTGTCGCTGTCGGCGGCTACATTGATATCCGGAAACTTCTGCCACATCTGGAAAGGTTCGTCACCTATATCCTCTATAGTGCTTTTGCCTTTCTCTGCCAGAACGAAACCTTTCGATTTACGTTTGTATCCGCGGCTCAACACGCACACATTGAATTCATCTTTCAGAAGTCTTATCAGATATTCAGTGTGAGGCGTTTTTCCGGTTCCGCCCACGGTGATGTTACCAACGCATATCACCGGTATCGGGAAACTCCTTGATTTCAGGATATCCCAGTCGAACAGCTTGTTTCTCAGCCATACAGCCATGCCGTATAATGCCGAAAAAGGAAGCAGCGGAATGTATATGCGAGGTTTGTCTTGTTTCATCTTCGTGTGGTTGGAACTATTATACATTTTAGTTTATAGATATCTCGAAAGGCATTCTTGCCTGTATGCGGTCAGCCTTGTCGAGGTTCTTTATCATCATGAATCCGTTGTAGAATTCTCCGAACGAATCTTCCAACTTGCTGCTGATATATCTTTCAGGTTTGGCGTTGCTGATGAGGCTTGTGATGAAATCCACTTTCTTAGGATAAGAAGCTACCTTGTAATCTCTTATACCGCAGAGTTCAGAAGCCTTCTTGATAGCACATTCCAGATTTCCCAACTCATCAACAAGTTTCAGCTCTTTAGCCATTTCACCCGACCATACACGGCCTTCGGCAATCATCTTCAGACTGTCGATAGACATGTTTCTACCTTCAGCACATCTCTTGGTGAATAGTTCGTAACCGCTGTTCACCATGCCTTGTATCAGCGCACCCTCTTCTGCGTTGAACGGACGGCTCATGTCGCCCATATCGGCAAGCTTGTTGGTCTTTACACCGTCTATCTTAACTCCAAGTTTCTTTGTGATAAGTTCCGATGCATCAGGAATCATTCCGAATATACCGATAGAACCGGTAAGAGTAGTTGGCTGAGCCACAATCCAGTCGGCTGCACAAGAGATATAGTAACCGCCTGAAGCAGCATAGTCACCCATAGAAACTACTACCGGTTTCTTTTCTTTCAGCAGTGACACTTCTCGCCAAATCTGTTCAGAACCGTATGCGCTACCACCCGGTGAGTTCACTCTGAGGACCACGGCCTTAACATTGTCGTCATTTCTCAAGTCACGCAGATGTTTTGTCACTTTTTCAGATACGATACCTTCATTATATGGATCGGCAGCATTGTCTATTTCTCCGAAAGCGTAATATACAGCTATCACGTCGCGGCCCTTCGCTGTTGAAGGTACTGCCAGGTTCTTCATGTCGTCCAGAGTCAGAGTGTTCAGAGTGGATTTCTCGCTTATATTTGTCAGTTTCTTCAGATATGACAATACCTCATCTTTATACATCAGCTGGTCTGCCAGTCCGTTTTCCACATATGCTTCAGCAGGCTGGAAATCCATACATTTATCAGCCATCTCATTCAGCTTTTCTACTGAGATGTTTCTTGATTCCGATACTTCGCTAACAATCTCATTCCAGATAGACTGAGTGAAAGCAAGAGTCTGCTCTCTGTTGGCAGGGCTCATTTCGGTAGCGATGAACGGTTCTACAGCCGATTTGTATGTACCGACTCTGTATATCTGCATTTTTACACCCACCTTGGCAAGCAAGTCTTTCAGGAACATAGTCTGTGCAGACAGTCCGTGCCATGAAATACTTCCCGAAGGATTAAGGAAAACCTTGTCGGCTACGGTAGAAACATAGTATGCTCCCTGAGTATAAGCACCTGAATAAGCCACAACAAACTTTCCTGATTCCTTAAAGTCTGCTATTGCAGTTCTGATGTCCTGAAGCGATGCAGTGGAGCAGGCGAAAACTTCTGCATTGATAAGCATACCTTTAATCTTAGGGTCATTTTTAGCTTTCTCTATCGATGCGAGGATGTCGTCAAGTCCTCTTGTAGTTATTTCTTCACCCATCAGCTGTTCCAATGGATTCTCTTCATATCTTTCCACTACGCTGCCTTTAAGGTCGAGCACGAAAACTGAATTTTCTTTCACTACAGTTGGCACTTCAGTAGTTGCCACCATGCCGCCTATTACCGATATACCCATTATGAGCAATACGAAACCGGCAATCACCATTCCGATGATTGAGGCAAAAGTCATTTTCAAAAAGTCTTTCATATCAATAAATTATTTAGATTGTTCGTAGCCTTCATACAGAAAGAATATCTGTCCGTTTTTCTTCTCCACAGTTACTTTTCCTCCCTCTTTGCTAAGATTGAAAGGAGTCATGATGTCTGTCTTGGTATCGACCACCATTAGTGCATTTTCTTCTGCAAATCTGTTTATCTGGAATGTGATGTCGGCATTGTTCATCGTGCGTGCCATTATCAAACTGTCGTTGATGTATATGTTCAGCGAATCACCGGCAAATGATTTTGTCAGACAGATTTCGTAAATGTCTTTATAAGTCTGTTCGCCACCTGTTTTCTTTTGCGAACGGAAACCGAGATAAAGGAACAGGCATACGATGAAGAATACTCCGAAAGCCAGGAGTCCGTTGCCTACCATAAACTGTTTGTTGCTTTCTATACTTTTACTCATTCTGTATTATATATATTATTACAACAAAAGTAGTAAAATTATTGAAAATGATATATAATATGAGTTGAGTTATTTTAATTTGACGGTTTTGAGCATATGCCGGTAGTTTAATAAACGGAGAACGAACACTTTGTTGACAATGTGCTGACGGAAATTGAATAAAGGTATTTGTATATATCTGAATGACGAAAAACAAATCAGAAAACTCTTCGACGCAGAAAGCGGAACACGTTCGTGTAACGCGTGTAACACGTTCGTGTTCCGAGCGTGACACGTACGTGTTCCACCCGTTACACGAACGTGTCACGGTTTTTGAAACGGCGCGTTTTGTCTTAAATAATAGAGAATTGTAGCTTTTGCATTTCCGGATGTTTGATCCATTAATGATATTAAGTATGAATACAAAATCCAGATAATGAAGTAAGGTGCGGTTTCTATCAATAATTGAATCAAATTGTTTTGATGTCAGTAAAAGCGAATATGTGTAGTATTTTCCTCCGAAACAGGAACCATAGAGGAGTGGAATGTAGAAAAATAAGAAAAAATTATCATTTCATACCTTATTATATTATGTACCCTCAATTTTTTTTCTACTTTTGCCATCAATAATCAATTTGAACCTGAAATATGCAGAACAATCTGGTAATAGTAGAGTCTCCCGCAAAGGCCCGAACCATAGAAAAGTTCTTGGGCGACGGGTATAAAGTCATGTCCAGCTACGGGCATATACGCGACCTGAAGAAGAAATCCTTCAGCGTAGATGTAGAACATGGTTTTGCACCTATATACGAAGTTCCGGCTGACAAGAAAAAGCTTGTGGCACAGCTCAAGGCTGAGGCCGACAGCGCAGACATCGTATGGCTGGCAAGTGATGAGGACCGCGAAGGAGAGGCTATAGCATGGCATCTGCAGGAAGTACTGAAACTGAAACAGGAAAACACGCGCCGAATAGTTTTTCATGAAATAACCCCTAATGCCATAAAGCATGCGATAGAGACACCGCGAGGAATAGACCTCAGTCTGGTGGATGCACAGCAGGCACGCCGTGTGCTCGACAGAATAGTAGGTTTTGAACTCTCGCCTGTGTTGTGGAAAAAGATTAAACCGTCGCTCTCGGCCGGAAGAGTGCAGAGTGTTGCGGTAAGACTTATAGTGGAGCGCGAACGCGAAATCAATGCATTCAGTCCGAAACCTGCATTCAGGGTGATGGCTGTGCTGACAGATGCTGATGGAGCTGAAATCAGAGCGGAACTGTCCGTACGTCCGGAAACTGAGGAAGAGGCACGCCACATACTCGAACAGTGTGCAGGAGCAGATTTTGTGGTGGAGGATATCAGCACACGTCCGGTGAAACGCAGTCCGGCACCTCCTTTCACTACTTCCACTCTTCAGCAGGAAGCAGCAAGAAAGTTGGGCTACAGCGTGGGACAGACCATGATGCTGGCTCAGAAACTTTATGAAAACGGATATATCACATATATGCGTACCGACTCCGTAAACCTCTCGGAACTGGCTCTCGGAGCATGTGCCAAGGTTATTAAAGAGAAGGCCGGAGAGAAATATCTACGTACGCGACAATATCATACACATACCAAAGGGGCTCAGGAAGCACACGAAGCTATCCGTCCTACATATATGGACAAGGAGAAGATAGACGCTACAGCCCAGGAACAAAGACTTTATGACCTTATACGCAAGCGTACGCTGGCTTCACAGATGGCTGATGCCGAATTGATGAAGACCACTGCCGTGATTGCTGCCGAAGGTACAGACTGCAAGTTTAATGCAGCCGGACTGGCAGTGATATTTGACGGTTTCATGCGTGTGTATAGCGAGAGTCTTGACGATGATTCCGAACGTGAGGACGAAAGCCGTCTGTTGCCGCCTATGCAGGCAGGACAGAAACTTGAACGCAAGGACATTCGTGCTATAGAGCGTTTCAGCCAGCCGCCAGCAAGATATACGGAAGCCAGCCTGGTGAGAAAACTTGAGGAACTTGGTATCGGACGTCCTTCTACATACGCTCCTACAATCTCAACTGTACAGCAGCGCGGATATGTGGAAAAGGGTAGCCGTGAGGGAGTGGAACGTCAGTTCAGGCTTCTTGTTCTCGACAAGAAAGGAAACATCACTTGTGAAACCAAGACAGAAACAGCAGGAAGCGAAAAGCAGAAACTTATGCCTACAGATGTGGGTGTGGTGGTGACTGACTTCCTTATGGAATATTTCCCTGAAATTATGGATTATAACTTCACTTCGGGAGTGGAAAAGGAATTCGACGAAGTGGCTGCCGGCGAGAAGTCATGGACAGACATGATAAGCCGTTTCTACAAGGCTTTCCATCCGCTTGTGGAGAAAACTTCGGCTTCGAAGGCTGAACACAAGGTGGGCGAAAGACTCTTGGGTGAGGAACCTTCTACCGGAAGACCTGTATTTGTGAAAATCGGTCGTTTCGGTCCTGTGGTACAGATTGGTAGTGCCGATGATGAGGAAAAACCGCGTTTTGCCCAGTTACGCCGTGAAAAGTCTATGGAGACTATCACTCTGGAAGAAGCTTTGGAACTGTTCCGTCTGCCACGTATGCTTGGCGAACACGAGGGTAAGCAGGTGAGTGTGGGTGCCGGTAAGTTCGGACCGTATGTGAAGATAGACAATGTGTACGTGTCTGTACCTAAGGATAAAGACCCTCTTGCCATCACTCTGGAAGAAGCTGTACAGATGGTTAAGGACAAGCAGGATACTGAGGCCAAGAAGGTGATTAAGGTGTTTGCCGATTATCCTGACTTGCAGGTGCTTAACGGTAGATACGGCCCTTATATCGCAAGCGAAGGAAAGAACTATAAGATTCCTTCGGGAGTGGAACCTGCCGACCTTACTCCTGAGGCTTGCTTCAAGGTGATTGAACTGCAGAAGACTAAGGCGGAGACGAGAAAGAGGAAAAAATGATTAGTAGACAAGGCTCTAGTTCAGTTACAAGGCTACAGTTACGAGTTGACAAGGCTCTCCATCCGGATGGCAACCTTGTCAACTTGTCAACTCGTCAACTTGTCACCTGAAAAAACTTGTCACCTTTTAAAAACAACTAACAACTAAAAAAAATGCGAATATTCCTGACCGGATATATGGCCTCCGGCAAAACCACGTTAGGTAAGGCTTTTGCCAAGGCATGCAATCTTAGTTTTATCGACCTCGACTGGTACATCGAGGAGCGTATGCACGCATCCGTACGAGATATCTTTGCTACCCGTGGTGAGGACGGATTCCGACAGTTGGAGAGGAGTATGCTGCACGAAGTATCGGAATTTGAAAATGTCGTCGTGGCATGTGGAGGGGGAACTCCATGCTTTTTCGACAATATGGAGGTTATGAACAGTCGCGGAATCACTGTGTTTCTTGATGCTTCGCAGGATGTACTGTTCCGCCGATTGAAACAGGCAGCGGCAAACAGACCGCTTGTGGCCGGAAAATCGGATGATGAACTGAGGCAGACAATATCCGAGGGGCTGGAACGTAGGATGCCTTTCTACTCGAAAGCTGCAATAACATTGGATGGCAGCAGACTGGAAAGCAGAAAGCAGATAGATGAAACGGTGGAAATTCTTAGAGAATATATAGGGAACAAGGCTCTCTATAGTTGACAAGGCTTCAGTTACAAGTAGACAAGGCTCTCCATCCGGATGCTAACCTTGTCAACTTGTCAACTCGTCAACTTGTCAACTCTTCAACTGACAACTTACAAACTTACAAACTCATAAACTTAAAAACTTAAACTCAAGAAATGCGAAAATGGCGTATTGAAGACTCGGAAGAGCTTTATAACATCACCGGATGGGGTGTTTCTTATTTTGGAATAAACGAGAAGGGACATGTGGTGGTTACTCCGCGTAAGGACGGGGTGGCTGTGGATCTGAAGGAATTGGTGGACGAACTTCAGCTTAGGGACGTTACGGCTCCCATGCTGGTGAGATTCCCGGATATTCTGGATAATCGTATCGAGAAAATTTCGAACTGCTTCGGACAGGCATCGAAGGAGTACGGCTATAATGCCCAGAACTTCATCATCTATCCCATCAAGGTGAATCAGATGCGTCCTGTGGTTGAGGAGATTATCAGCCACGGAAAGAAATTCAATCTCGGACTTGAGGCCGGTTCAAAACCTGAACTGCATGCCGTGATTGCCATCAACACAGATTCCGACTCGCTTATCATCTGTAACGGATATAAGGATGAGAGTTACATCGAACTGGCTCTTTTGGCTCAGAAGATGGGTAAACGTATTTTCCTTGTGGTGGAAAAAATGAACGAACTCAGACTGATTGCCAAGATGGCAAAACAGTTGAACGTGCGTCCAAACATCGGTATCCGTATCAAGTTAGCTTCGTCGGGTAGCGGTAAATGGGAAGAAAGCGGTGGCGACGCAAGTAAGTTCGGACTGACTTCGAGCGAACTTCTTGAGGCGCTCGACTTCATAGAAAAGAAGGACATGAAAGACTGTCTGAAACTGATTCACTTCCACATTGGCAGCCAGGTGACAAAGATACGCCGTATCAAGACTGCCCTCAGAGAGGCTTCACAGTTCTATGTGCAGCTTCATCAGTTGGGATTCCCTGTTGAGTTTGTCGATATAGGCGGTGGATTGGGAGTTGATTACGACGGTACCCGCTCGCCAAACAGCGAAAGTAGTGTGAATTATTCTATTCAGGAGTACGTGAACGACTCTATCTCTATAATGGTGGATGCCAGCAACAAGAACGGTATTCCTCATCCGAATATCATCACTGAGAGCGGACGCTCGCTTACTGCTCATCACTCTGTATTGATTTTTGAGGTGCTCGAGACTGCTTCTCTTCCGGCTATGGATGAGGACTTTGAGGTTTCTCCTGACGACCATGAACTGGTACAGGAACTTTACGGCATCTGGGATAATTTGAATCAAAGCCGTATGCTTGAGGCTTGGCACGACGCGCAGCAGATTCGTGAGGAAACTCTCGACCTGTTCAGCCATGGTATCGTTGACTTGAAGACAAGGGCGCAGATAGAGAAACTTTACTGGTCTGTCACTCGCGAGATTACTCAGATTGCATCAGGACTGAAGCATGTGCCTGAAGAGTTCAGAAATATTGACAAGCTTCTTGCCGACAAGTATTTCTGTAACTTCTCTCTCTTCCAGTCACTTCCGGACTCTTGGGCTATCGACCAGATTTTCCCAATCATGCCTATACAGCGTCTTGACGAAAAGCCTGACCGTACTGCTACATTGCAGGATATCACTTGCGACTCAGACGGTAAGATTGCAAACTTCGTTTCGTCAAGAAGCGTATCGCACGATTTGCCTGTTCACACTCTCAAGGGTAAGGACTCGTATTATATCGGTGTGTTCCTTGTAGGAGCTTATCAGGAAATCCTTGGCGATATGCACAATCTGTTCGGTGATACAAATGCGGTACACGTAACTGTAAATGAGAAGGGTTACAGCATCGACCAGGTGATAGACGGTGAAACTGTGGCTGAAGTGCTCGACTATGTACAGTACAATCCTAAGAAGCTTGTGCGTACGCTGGAAACTTGGGTTACCAAGTCTGTGAAAGAAGGACGTATCTCGCTCGAAGAAGGAAAGGAATTCCTTTCTAACTATCGTTCGGGACTTTATGGATATACTTATCTTGAATAATTTTGTTAGAAGTTGACAAGGCTTCAGTTACAAGTTGACAAGGTTCTCCATCCGGATGGTAACCTTGTTAACTTGTCAACTTGTTAACTTGTAACCTAAAAAAACATTTATGGAAAAACTTACTATTATAAAGGTGGGCGGAAAGATTGTAGAAGAACCTGATACGCTTGCACGCTTGCTTGACGATTTCGCTTCAATACCTGGATACAAACTGTTGGTGCATGGCGGTGGACGTTCTGCCACAAAGGTAGCTTCGCAGTTGGGTATTGAAAGCACTATGGTGAATGGTCGCCGTGTGACAGATGCTGAGACATTGAAGGTGGTTACTATGGTTTACGGTGGTCTGGTGAACAAGAATATCGTTGCCGGCCTTCAGGCAAGGGGTGTGAACGCCATCGGTCTGACAGGTGCGGATATGAATGCCATTCTTTCTGTAAAACGTCCGGTGAAGGATGTGGACTATGGCTTTGTGGGCGATGTTAAGGAAGTGAACGGAAAGATGCTTTCTACGCTTATCTCTCAGGGAATAGTTCCTGTAATGGCTCCGCTTACTCACGACGGTAAGGGCAATATCCTGAACACAAATGCCGATACCATAGCCGGAGAAACAGCTAAAGGACTTGCCTCTTACTTCGATGTGACTCTGGTGTACTGTTTTGAAAAGAAAGGTGTTCTCAGCGATGAAAACGATGATGACAGCGTAATACCTGTAATTACTCCTGAACTCTTCCGCAAATATACTGAAGAGGGCGTAATTCAGGGAGGTATGATTCCAAAGCTTGAAAACTCTTTCTCTGCTATCGATAATGGTGTGAAGCAGGTGATAATCAAGCAGGCATCGGACATCAGTGATGCTTCTGCTGGAACTGTTATCAGAAATGAATAAGTTTCTGTAGACCGCAGTGATTGATTAGATTTGGAATAATAATTTTATATGGGGTGGAAAGCAGTTTCTGCCCCTTTTTTGAATGTTTTCTAAACATAATCTGAACGGCTTCTGAACATCTTCTAAACGTTTACTGAACAGTCAGTTTTTTGTTTTAGTATCATTTATTTACTGTTTATTTACCGTTTAGACGTTGTTCATTTGGCGTTCATCAATCGTTCATCAGCTTACCAGACTTACTTTAATTGTTAGTTGATATATCTAATTTTTAACTTTTAATTTTTAATTATTAATTGAGTAAACGAATAATCCCGGATGAAGATTTCGGCAAGATAGTGATAGGTACGCGCATAAATGCCAGAAACATATCGATGCGTGTGAAGAAGGACGGACTTTATGTCACTGTCCCTCCGTTCACTAAGACAGACCGCATAATGCAGGTGATAGCCGACTACAGACCGAAACTGCTTGCTTCTTTCACCAAAGCATCTCCTAAGATTATAACAGACGGATTTTCGATTGATGCCCCATGTTTCAAGCTTACCGTTGGGGTAGGAGGAATGAAGTGTTTCTCCGTACGTCGTGAAGAGGAAGGAGTGATGAAGATTCTATGTCCGCAGAATGTGGATTTCAATTCTCCACAGACACAGAAACTGCTGAATGCGGCCATTGTACGTGCCATGAAGAAGAGTGCGGAAGAATTCCTGCCACCTTTACTGAAATTCTGGGCAGAAAAGTACGGTATGACATACCGCAAGGTGAGGATAACAGGGGCAAAGTCACGTTGGGGAAGCTGTACTTCAAGGGGTACAATAAGTCTTTCCTGCTATCTTATGTTGCTTCCCGTACATCTTATGGACTATGTGATTCTGCACGAGCTTGCCCATACCAAGGAGATGAATCATGGTCCCGGTTTCTGGAAACTCCTTGACAGCATGACCGATGGTGCTTCCCATCAGCTCAGGGCACAGCTGCGCAAATTCAAGACCGATTTCTTGTAAAACCTTTCTTAGCCCATTTCATGCTGTTCCATCTCTTGACGAATACTGCCGCACGTATGTTTTCGTCCAAAAGGAAGGCTATCCACATTCCTACCAAGCCCCAGCCCCAGTAGATGCCGAGCAGATAACTCAGACCTACGGATACAGTCCATTGTACTACTACTCCAAGGTAGAACGGGAAGTTCACGTCGCCGGCAGAACGGAGAGCGTTTGTGGCATAAATGTTTACGGCACGGCCAATCTCCACAAGGATGTCAATCATCAGTATCGTTACTCCAAGACGGACGATTTCTTCATTGTCAGTGAGCATACTGAATATGGTATGGCCGAATACAGCCCAGATACATGAGAGTATGAGAGATACAAGGATGGAAATACGCATGACGAACTTACCGAGCAGATAGGCAGCACGTATCTTGTTTTGTCCCACAAGATGTCCGATGCTTATTGCTCCACCCTGAGCCATGGCGATGGCAAACAGATAGACGAACATCACGATGTTTACTGTGTATGTACGTGTGGCAAGCGCATTATTCCCGAGTATGTTGATAAGATATGTAATAACCACCTGCGAGAAGCTGTAGGACATGTTTTCTCCGGCGGAAGGAATACCTATTTTGAGCAGATTTTTAAGCTCTATCCAAGGGAAAGGTCTGAAAAGAGCAAGAGGGAATTTAGATATATGTTTTCTGAAGAGTATCACGAAAAGCACTACCATACTTACTCCTCGTGCGATGGAAGTGGAAATGGCGGCACCTTCTGCTCCCATAGCCGGAAATCCGAATTTACCGAAAATCAGTATATAGTTTCCGACGATGTTCATAATGTTCACAAGAACGGTGACAAGCATAGGATAAATAGCCTTGTTGGCACTACGGAGTGAGGCAGAGATGGTGAGAGATATTGCCTGGAAGAAAGCGAAAGCACCTACTATCTCCATATAGCCTATACCATATTGTAGAAGCTCCGGACGAAGCCCCATCCAGTCGAGAAGTGTCACTGCCCCGAAATGCAGTATGGCGCTGACCAGCAGACCTACAACGAGATTCAGCAATAGTGATACTCCTACCACCTGTATCATTTTCTGTTGTAGTTTGGCACCGAGATACTGCGAGCAAAGCACTGATGTACCGATGTTGATAACCTCGAATATGAGGAATGCGAACATCACAATCTGGTTTACTACACCCACTGCTGCCACACTCTCGTCCGAGTATTGGCTCAACATTACGGTGTCTATGGCTCCTAACATCATAATCAGGAGCGTTTCAATAAAAATAGGGACTACCAGTTTGGTAAGTCCCTTTTTGATATTTGTCTGTTGAATAACTTTTTCCACTTTCTTGTCAGAATTTTTTCCGCTGCAAAGTTACGTCATTCTTTCAATATGGTGTATTGATGTATGTCAAGTTATTTTCAGATACAGCTTTCTTTAATAGCATTTATCACAGCAGAGGTGAAACCTTCGTGTTCGAGACGGTTCAGGCCTTTGATTGTGATTCCTCCCGGAGTAGTCACCTTTTCTATCTCTGTGGCCGGATGTGACGAATCGTCTTTCAGAAGAATCTGTGCCGCACCAAGCATAGTCTGTGCTACCATTTTCTTGGCTTCCTGAGGTTTGAATCCCAATTCGATTCCTGCCTGCATGGCTGCCTGCACGTATTTCAGTACATATGCAATTCCGCATGAAGTGAGGGCTGTACCTGCAGGGAAGAGCTTTTCTTCTATCAGGACCGCAACTCCCATCTCGTTGAACAGTTTCATCATAATGTCAATCTGCTCGGCAGAAGCATTTCTTGATGCAACGAGGGTCAGACTTTCGTTTATTGCAATGGCTGTATTGGGAATGACGCGGAAAATAGGCATCTCCGGGTCTACGAAATGTGCCAAATCTTCGAAAGTAAGTCCTGCTGCTACAGATACAAGAATCTGTGGCTGGCGCAGACGTAAAGGTTTGAGCACCTCCTCCATCTTCCACGGCTTGACAGCAAGGACTACTATGTCTGCACCGTCGGCAGCTTCCTTATTACTGTTTGTCGTATTGATTTCGGGATATTCTTCCTTCAGTTTCTCCAACTTTGCATTGCTCGGATTCGACACTGTTATGTCGCTTGCGTCTATATACTGTCCGTGTGCCAGGCCGCGTGCTATAGCACCGCCCATATTTCCTGCACCGATAATTGCTATTTTCATACTTGTTTTTTGTTAGGTTACAAGTTAACAAGTTGACAAGGTTTAGCTTCCCTGACCGTTGGTTCCACCCGGATGGAGAGCCTTGTCAACTCGTAACTGAAGCCTTGTTAACTTATTTAATTACATTGTGAAGTCTTTCCAGGAAGTCGTCAGCTTCTGCCATACTCAGACAGAGAGGAGGCAACAGACGGATAACATTTGTTCCGCTGACACCGGTAAACACTTTCTGTTCGAAAAGAAGTTTGCTGCGGATTTCCTTGATAGGCTCTTCAAACTCCATACCAATCATAAGTCCGAGTCCGCGAAGTTCCTTTATTCCCTTGAAGGATTTGAGTTCTTCCATAAGGTGCGCACCTACTTTTGCAGCATTCTCGATAAGGTTTTCTTCCTTCATCACATCGAGAACTGCTATTGCTGCGGCACATCCTAAGTGATTGCCTCCGAAAGTAGTACCAAGCTGTCCATATACCGGAGTGAACTTAGGGCTGATAAGTACGGCAGCCATAGGGAAACCGTTTGCAATACCTTTGGCTACAGTAATCATATCCGGCTTGATACCCATGTGCTGGTGAGCGAAGAACTTACCGCTTCTTCCGTACCCCGACTGTATTTCGTCAAGGATAAGTACAGTGTTTGTCTCGTCACATGCACGGCGAAGTTCTTTCATGAACTCAGTGTTTGGCACCTGAATACCGCCCACACCCTGTATTCCTTCGATGATAACAGCGCATACGTCACCCTTTGAAAGTTCGGCCTTTACAGCTTCTGTATCGTTTAGAGGGAGATATGTTACATGTCCGTTATCGTTTATCGGAGCAATGATTTTAGGATTGTTTGTCACTTCCACAGCCAGTGAAGTACGTCCGTGGAAAGCCTTTGCAAATGAAATGACTCTTGTGCGTCCGTTATAGAATGAAGCTAATTTCAATGCGTTTTCGTTGGCTTCAGCACCGGAGTTGATTAGAAACAGCTGATAATCATCGTAACCACACATAGCTCCGAGTTTTTCTGCAAGGTCCTTCTGGAGTGTATTGATTACGGAGTTTGAGTAGAAGCCTAACTTAGCTACCTGATTGCTTACGGCTTCCACGTAGTGCGGATGGGCATGTCCTATTGATATAACGGCATGTCCTCCGTACAGGTCAAGATATTCATTCCCTTTCGCGTCCCATACGTGACAGCCTTTGCCTTTCACGATGTTTACGTCGAAAAGGGGATATACGTCGAAGAGGGTCATAATCTAATTAAGAATTAAAAATTAATAATTAAGAACTGAGGGTTTAATCAATTAAGAATTAAAAATTAATAATTAAGAACTGAGGGTTTAATCAATTAAGAATTAAAAATTAATAATTAAGAGTTTAATCCTTAATAATTATTGAGTCCACTTTAAAAAGTACATTTTTCAGTTTTGCCATCCTTTAGGTCTGTTATGGAAAAGACTTTTTGTAATGGACTCATGAGCAATTTTTAATTCTTAATTTTTAATTATTCATTAACTAAAACGCACTTGGTTTCAATCTCAGTCCCACTGTTTCCTCAAGGTTGAACATCAGGTTCATGTTATGCACAGCCTGACCGCTTGCACCTTTCAGCAGATTGTCGATACATGAGATGATTAGAAGCTTGTCGCCATGTTTCTCTAAGTGGAGCAGACACTTGTTGGTGTTTACTACCTGTTTCAAGTCGATATTCTTTTCAACAATGTGTACGAAAGAATCTTCAGCATAATAGTCTTCATACATCTTTACCAGTTCTGCAAGTTCAACTTTGGTCTTTACTACTATTGTAGCGAAGATACCTCGTGCGAAGTCGCCACGGTAAGGGATAAAGTCTATCTCAGAATCGAAACTGTTCTGAAGCTGGCAGAGTGACTGCTTGATTTCAGGTACATGCTGATGCTGGAACGGCTTGTAGATGCTCATGTTGTTGTTGCGCCAGCTGAAGTGGCTTGTAGCACCCGGCTTTACTCCGGCACCTGTACTACCTGTGATGGCATTAACCATGACATCATCGTTGAGCAGCAGGTTCTTTGCCAATGGCAGAAGCCCCAACTGGATACAAGTGGCAAAACATCCCGGATTGGCTACATGCTTGCTATGGCAGATAGCGCGTCTGTTCAGTTCCGGCAATCCGTAGATGAAATCATGGTCGTCGCTCTTGATGCGATAATCCATAGACAGGTCGATAATCTTCAAGTCTTCAGGTACGTTGTGGCTGTCCATGAACTTCTTTGTATCGCCATGTGCTGTACAGAAGAAGAGAACGTCTATCTTGTCCAATGGAAATTCGTCTGTAAATGTAAGCTCGGTTTCGCCGTACAGACCTTCGTGAACTTCTGTAATCTTGTTTCCGGCGTTACTGGAACTGTTGATAAATACTATCTCTACTTCAGGATGGTTGATAAGCAGACGAATAAGTTCGCCTGCCGTATATCCTGCACCACCTATAATTCCTACTTTTATCATACGTCCGCCTCGTCTTTATGGTTAGCATAGTAAGCTCTGAGCGGAGTAGAAAGAACTTTGATGAATCCTTTTGCATCATCGGCAGTCCAGCCTTTCTGCATTTCGCCGTATTCACCGAATTTGTTCTTTACGAGGTCATCCTTAGAATCAACGCCTACAGTTGAGAAGCAGTAAGGACGCAATTCCAGAATAACTGTACCGTTTACGTTACGCTGGCTTTCTGTAAGCATAGCTTCGATGTCGCGCATAACAGGTTCCAGATACTGGCTTTCGTGGAGGAACATACCATACCAGTTGGCAACCTGATCCTTCCAGTACTGCTGCCATTTACTCAAAGTATATTTTTCGAGGAACTTGTGTGCACCGATGATAAGCATAGGAGCAGCGGCTTCGAATCCTACACGTCCCTTGATACCGATGATAGTATCACCTACGTGCATATCGCGGCCGATACCGTAAGCGGCACCGATTTCTTCTATCTTCTGGATAGCCTTAATCTTGTCGTCGAAGTGCTCGCCGTTTACAGCGCAGATTTCACCTTTCTTGAATTCAAGTCTGAGTTCTTCAGAACCTGTCTTATTAACCTGTTTCAGATATGCGCTTTCAGGCAATCCCTGAGTAGAATCCAGGATTTCTCCACCACAGATAGAAGTCCCCCAGATACCCACGTTGTAAGAGTATTTCAGTTTTGTGAAGTCTGCTTCGAAACCATGTTCTTTCAAGTAGTTGATTTCGTATTCACGGCTCAAAGCCATGTCACGTGTAAGAGTGATGATTTCCACACCCGGAGCCATCACAAGGAAAGTCATGTCGAAACGAACCTGGTCGTTACCGGCTCCTGTAGAACCATGAGCTATGGCGTGTGCACCGATTTCGTTTGCATAACGTGCAATGGCCAATGCCTGGAAGATACGTTCCGAACTTACAGATATAGGATAGGTTCCGTTACGGAGTACGTTTCCGAAAACCATATATTTCAGACTCTTTTCGTAGTATTCCTGAGTTACGTCAAGAGTTACATATTTTACAGCTCCAAGCTTGTATGCATTCTCTTCGTTCTGTTTCAACTGTTCCGGGCTGAAACCACCTGTGTTTGCACAGGCTGCATATACTTCATATCCTTTTTCTTTTGCCAGATACATTACAGTGAACGATGTGTCAAGACCGCCGCTGAATGCTACAACTACTTTTTTCTTTTCCATATATATGTGAGTTTTTAGTTTTAGAAATTATTTATCTTGTCGTCCTGATGAAGAGCAGGGTCGTATAACATGGCTGTACAGATACAGAACTTTCTGTTCTTGGCCATCAGAATTTCGTGGTTTATGCAACCCTCACATCCTTTCCAGAAAGCTTCATCGTCTGTAAGCTCGTTGAATGTTACAGGTACATAGCCTAATTCTGTATTCATTTTCATTACGGCAGCTCCTGAAGTAAGACTGAAGATTTTTGCCTTAGGCCAACGCAGACGTGCAAGGGTGAAAGATGCATGTTTGATTCTCTTTGCAAGTCCCAGGCCACGATATTTGGGGTGTACTATAAGTCCGGAAGTTGCTACATACTGTTTGTTTCCCCATGACTCGATGTAGGTAAATCCTGCCAAATCATCTCCGCACAATGCTATTATAGCTTTGCCTTCTTTCATTTTTGTGGCTACATATTCATGAGTACGTTCTGCTATACCTGTTCCACGTACTTTTGCAGCCTCTCTTATGGTGTCGAGTATATAATCCACATATTTTTCGTGTGAAGCGTCTGCCACCATTACGTCTATTTGTTTTTCCTTTTCCATCGTTTTATATATTGTTCCTTCAGCTATAATTTTTTATTAGTTGTTTCAATTAATGTTAGGTATGATTTGTCTTAGAGTTTCTGTGACATCCTGGCGCGAATAACCTTCTCTGATTACCATCATAATGGTGTCGTCGCCTGCTATTGTTCCTAATATCTCTACGAAATTATGGTCGTCGATGTCATATGCCAGACTGCTTGCATATCCCGGTCTTGTCTTTATTACCGCAATGTTTCCGGCAAACTCTATTCCCATGAACCCGTTATGGCGCATCATCTCCGTTGCTCCCGGCGGATTTGCCATGCGTTTGTACATGGTATTGTTCGGGAGTACGTATACATAGTTTCCGTTCATGCTGGCAGCCTTGGCTACTTTAAGTTGCTTCAAGTCTCTCGAAAGTGTAGCCTGCGTAAGGCTGAATCCTTCTTTGGTCAGTTCCTGAAGAAGTTCATCCTGGCTTCCGATTTCTTTAACGGAAATAATCATTTTTATGGCGTCAAGCCTTGTACTCTTACTTTTCATTGTATAATTATTCTATAATGAGCGCAAATATACATCTATTTATTGTAATACATGCATAAAAACAGATTTTTTTGCGGTTTTATTCGTAAAAAATGTGAAATGAGTGCATAAATAATCATTCGTGCGGTATATGTATAAGTTTTTTGTAACTTTGTACAAACAATATATAATAATAAGGTATATGAATTACGCACTACTTGAAACAGGCAAGGACCCTATGGGAAATGCCATATACGATTACTTCGATAAAGGTCAGGCCGGAAGGCTTAGAGTTTTCTCGCCCCAGTTTGATGAAGACGAAATACCTGTTGATACACTGTTTCGTGAGTATGACGAAATGCCTGAACTGGAGAGAAAGGCTCTTGACATGGCTGAGGGTAAGATATTGGATGTAGGTGCCGGTAGCGGCTGTCATTCGGTTGCCTTGCTGGATATGGGTAAGGATGTTGAGGCCATAGATATATCTCCGCTTTCTGTCAAGGTGATGGAGGAAAGCGGTATCAATGCTCGTCTGGTAAACTTGTTTGACCCTTCGTTCGTAGGAGGATATGACACTATACTGATGCTAATGAACGGTTCCGGAATAATCGGTTCTTTACAGAATATGGAAGCTTTCTTCACCCGTATGAAAGAACTGTTGAATCCGGGTGGCTGTATTCTGATGGATTCGAGCGATTTGAAATACCTGTTTGAGGATGAGGACGGAAGTATGCTTATTGATTTGGCAGCCGATTATTATGGTGAGATAGAATTCAGTATGCAGTATAAGCAGATAAAAGGTGAGTCCTTCAAGTGGTTGTATATTGATTATGAAACTCTGAATTTTTATGCATCTCAGTACGGCTTCAAGACTGAACTTGTATGTAGCGGAGAGCATTATGACTATCTGGCAAAACTTACTTTAGCACTCTAATTTTCATTAATACTTTTATTTCTACTATACCCGTTTGGGTATAAATAACTATTTGTAATGATAAATTATACCCTAAAAGGTATAATTAGTCGAATGAATTATTATATTTGTACCCGAAAGGGTATAATTATGGAATATACGGTAATAGCAGATTTCGTAAAGGAGATGCGTCGGCAGTTCGGATTGACTCAGGTTGATTTGGCTGACAAGTCGGGAGTAGGGCTGCGCTTTGTGCGTGATTTGGAACAGGATAAACAGACCTTGCGTATGGATAAGGTAAATCAGGTACTCAGTCTTTTCGGTCGTCAAGTGGGACCGGTGGAATTGAATCCCCAAATAAAGGAGAATAAATAATTAGGGTAAATTTATCTTGAAATTTAGGTGATTCATGATGATGTAATAACGAAATCAGTAAAAATCATACCTCATTTCACTTTCACATCTTTCACACACACACAACTTTCTGCTTGAAAATAGATGATTTTGGTTTTATTTGTAAATGCCTCCCTAATGTATAAGAAGAACAATGCAAAACGGGCGTAAATCTATATTGTTTGACAGCTGTCAAACACATGGACGACAGCTGTCAAACGTACGACTGACACGTGTCAAACAATTGTTCGACAGCTGTCAGACAACAGAGAATTTTAAGCAAAGTAACATTATTGTTTCTATGTGGAAACGCAAATTTTAAATTATGAGTTCAAAATTTTTTGACACATCATCTTCAATTTTATTATAATATATTGAAATGCCTCAAAGCATTGACGATGCCGTCATCATCCACAGACGAAGTGATATAGTCGGCTGCAGCCTTTACTGTGTCAGATGCATTGTCCATGGCAACACCTATTCCTGCATGTTCAAGCATATTGATATCGTTTCCGCCATCACCGAAAGCCATAGTTTCTTCAAGTTTTATGCCGTAATGCTTTATAACTTCATCTATACCGCGGCTTTTGCTTGTGCCTCTGTTTATGATATCTGCAAATAGAGGGTGCCATCTCATCGTTTCGCAGTGAGTAAGTATCTTGCCGAAAATCTCTTCATCGGCTTCTGTAGGGAAGTAGCCCATAATCTGGAGAATGTCTTTCCCGAGTGCTTCTTCTCCCGGTTTTACAGGAGGAATCGAAATCTCTATAAGTTTGGCTATGTCTTCTACAGCTTTATCCACTTTGGTGATAAACCATTGGTTGTCGTGCACAAAGACGAAAGGATAGTCGTGTTCCTTGGTGTATTCCACAACTCTTTCTATATCTTCGGCAGGTATCAGTCCTTTGTAAATATCCTTGTGGTCGGCTGTAAAGCAGTGAGCTCCGTTCAGGGTTATATATCCGTCGAATTCAAGGTTCTCAAGATTGTTTATAAGCAATTTCGGACGTCCTGTAGCGATAAATATCTTTATACCTTTTTCTCTTAACTCTTTAAGTGCCTGTTTTGTCGATTCCGGTACTCTGTGTGTCTTGAACGAAACCAATGTTCCGTCGATGTCGAAAAATATAGCTTTAATCATAAAAGTCCAATTGTAATTTAGTCAGGCAAAGTTATCAATAAAAACTGATATCAGAAAGAAATGATTGACGGATGCTTTACATAATTCTAAAATATATAGATGAAAAGTGAGTAAGTCTTTCTGTTGATAATACTCTTGTTGCTGTTTATGTCAATAAGTAATCTGAAATAAAAATATTGCATGAATTTGTAATTTAATATCCGTAATTTCTTATATTTGCGTCATTAATAGATATGAAACCAAAAAAAGTATGGAATGTAAATATAAAAGAATAGCTGTAAAGATTGGCAGTAATGTACTTACGCGAAAGGACGGTACGCTCGATGTTACTCGAATGTCAGCACTCGTAGACCAGGTGTCAGAACTTCACAGGGCAGGAGTTGAAATAGTGCTTGTATCGTCGGGAGCGGTGGCTTCCGGACGCAGTGAGGTAAAGCCTTTGCGTAAGCTTGACAGTGTAGACAGCCGTCAGTTGTTTTCGGCAGTAGGGCAGGCCAAGCTGATAAACAGATATTACGAGCTGTTTCGCGAACATGGAATTACGGTAGGGCAGGTTTTGACTACTAAAGAAAGTTTCTCTACGCGACGACATTATCTCAATCAGCGTAACTGTATGCAGGTGATGCTGGATAATGATGTTATTCCCATAGTAAATGAAAATGACACTATCTCTGTTACGGAGCTTATGTTTACAGATAATGACGAGCTTTCAGGACTGATTGCAGCCATGATGGATGTGCAGGCATTGGTTATTCTGAGCAATATCGACGGTATCTACAATGGTGCTCCATCACAGCCTGGAGTGACTGTTATCAGAGAGGTGGAACAGGGCAAGGACTTGTCGGACTATATCAGTACAGAGAAATCAGGATTCGGCAGGGGAGGTATGCTGACTAAAAGCAGTATTGCCCGCAAGGTGGCAGACGAAGGAATTACAGTATTCATTGCCAATGGTAAGAAAGACAATATACTCGTTGATTTGATTTTCAATCCTGAAGAAACAGTTTGTACCAAGTTTGTTCCTTCTGAGAATGGCGTTTCAAGTATCAAGAAATGGATAGCACATAGTGATGGATTCTCTAAAGGTAAGATAGTGGTCAATCATAAAGCTGCAGACAGACTGCGCGGTGACAAGGCAGTAAGTCTGCTTCCGGTGGGAGTGACAGATATAGTTGGCGATTTTGAAAAGGATGATATTGTAACTATTGTAAACCAGGATGACGAAAAGATAGGTGTCGGCCGTGTCAGTATGTCATCGGCAGATGCAAAGTCTGTAATAGGTGTTCATGGTAAGCCTTATCTTGTACATTATGATTATTTATATTTAGAATAACTTTCATAATGTCATACTTTTTACTATTTTTGTGGAAAATAACTTAAAGACTATGGATGAACAGATAAAACAAATAGCAATGCGCCTTCAGGGATTGCGCGATGCTCTCGACCTGACAGTGGAGCAGGTGGCAGAAAAAATTGGAGTTACTCCCGAACAATATGTCGCTATGGAAAGTGGCGAAACAGATCTTTCGGTAAGTACACTTCAGAAGATTTCAACAGAGTTTGGCGTTTCTCTTGACGAACTTATGTTTGGCGAAGAACCACATATGCGCTCATATTTCCTTACACGCCGCGGAGCCGGTATATCGGTAGAAAGAACCAAAGCATATAAATACGAATCATTGGCTTCAGGCTTCAAAAACAGAATAGCCGACCCGTTCATCGTTACTGTTGAGCCGAAACCTGAAAGCACGCCTATATATTATAACACCCATTCCGGACAGGAATTCAATATGGTGATTGAAGGTCGTCTGTTGCTGAATATCAATGGGAAGGAACTTATCCTCAATCCTGGCGACAGCCTGTATTTCGACTCCTCTCTTCCTCACGGAATGAAGGCGCTCGATGGAAACAATGTTAGATTCTTAGCTATAGTAATGCAATAATCAGATACAATATATGTTAGAGAGATTTGTAAAACAGACACAATTTACCTCACAGGAGGACTTTATAAAGAACTTCAAGATAGAAGTTCCTGAAAACTTCAATTTCGGTTATGATGTAGTAGATGCGTGGGCAGCCGAAGACCCGGATAAGGAAGCAATATTATGGACAAATGATAAAGGCGAGTGCATTCATTTTTCATATGCCGACCTCAAGAAATATACAGACCAGACAGCATCTTATTTCCAGAGCCTCGGTATAGGCCATGGTGACAAGGTTATGCTTATCCTGAAGCGCCGTTATGAGTTCTGGTACTCCATTATCGCTCTTCACAAACTTGGTGCTGTTGTAATTCCTGCAACACATCTTCTTACAAAGAAAGATATTGTTTACCGCTGTAATGCGGCATCCATCAAGATGATTGTTGTAGCCGGTGAGGAAGTGATAACAAATCACGTGATAGATGCCATGCCTGAGTCGCCGACTGTAGAGAAACTCGTAAGCATAGGTCCTGACATGCCGGAAGGATTCCTTGATTTCCATAAGGGAATAGAGAGTGCGGCACCTTTTGTACGTCCTGAGAATGCAAATACCAACGATGATATATCATTGATGTACTTCACATCAGGTACCACAGGCGAGCCTAAGATGGTGGCACATGACTTCACTTATCCTTTGGGACACATCGTGACAGGAAGCTTCTGGCACAATCTTCATAAGGACAGTCTCCATCTCACTATTGCCGACACAGGATGGGGTAAAGCAGTTTGGGGAAAACTGTACGGACAGATGATAGCCGGTGCAACAGTCTTCGTATATGACCACGAGAAGTTTACTCCTGCTGATATCCTTCAGAAGATACACGACTATCATATCACATCACTTTGTGCGCCTCCTACAATATACCGTTTCCTCATCCGTGAAGACCTGTCCAAGTACGATCTCTCATCATTGGAATACTGTACTACTGCCGGTGAGGCTTTGAACTACTCAGTATATGAAACATTCCTCAAGATAACAGGAATACGCCTGATGGAAGGTTTCGGACAGACAGAAACAACACTTACACTTGCCACATTCCCATGGATGGAACCGAAACCGGGAAGTATGGGTGTGCCTAATCCACAGTACGAGATAGACCTTATAAAACCGGACGGACGCAGTGCCGAAGATGGTGAGCAGGGACAGATTGTGGTTCGTACAAACCATGGCAAACCATTGGGATTGTTCAAGGAATATTACCGTGCCCCAGAGCTTACACATGATGCTTGGCATGACGGCATTTATTACACTGGCGATGTGGCATGGCGTGATGAAGACGGATATTACTGGTTCGTCGGACGTGCGGACGATGTAATCAAGAGTTCCGGTTACCGTATAGGCCCGTTTGAAGTGGAAAGTGCATTGATGACACACCCGGCCGTAGTGGAATGTGCCATAACAGGTGTTCCTGACGAAATCCGCGGACAGGTTGTCAAGGCTACAATTATTCTTGCCAAGGATTATAAGGATAAGGCTGGCGATGCCTTGATAAAGGAACTTCAGGACCATGTGAAGCGTGTTACTGCTCCATACAAATATCCGCGTGTGATAGAGTTTGTAGATGAGCTTCCTAAGACTATCAGTGGTAAGATTCGTCGTGTGGAAATCCGCCAGAAGGACAATCAGTAATTGAAATAGTATAATAACAGAAAATCCCAAGGAGTACGATTCTGTAACCTTGGGATTTTTTGATATTCGCTTTAAAGTGTTATTTCTGTCTTACAAATATATTGATTGGTGTACCGCACAGTTTCCAGCGTTCTCTCATCTTGTTTTCCAGGAAACGTTTGTAAGGGTCTTTTACATACTGTGGCAAGTTTGCAAAGAATACAAACGAAGGAATCTGAGTATTAGGCAGCTGTGTGATATATTTAATCTTGATATACTTACCCTTGTTTGATGGTGGCGGGTAAGCCTCTATCAGAGGCAGCAACTCTTCATTCAGGCGTGCAGTAGGTATTTTTGTTGTCTTTGCAGAGTAAACCTCTTTCGCAGCTTCCAGTACCTTAAGAATACGCTGTTTTGTCAGAGCCGATGCAAAGATTATAGGGAAGTCTGTAAAAGGAGCGAATCTGTTGCGGATAGCATCCTCGTAGTTCTTCATAACCTTTACAGTCTTATCCTCTACAAGGTCCCATTTGTTTACTACGACTACCAGTCCTTTCTGATTTCGCTGTATGAGGCTGAAAATGTTGAGGTCCTGACCTTCGATGCCTCTTGTAGCATCAATCATCAATATGCAGACATCAGAGTTTTCTATGGCACGTATAGAGCGTACTACTGAATAATACTCCAGGTCTTCGTTAATCTTGTTCTTCTTTCTGATACCGGCTGTATCAACCAGGTAGAAGTCGAAACCGAACTTGTTGTATCTTGTGTATATAGAGTCGCGTGTAGTACCAGCGATTTCCGTTACAATATTTCTTTCTTCGCCGATGAATGCATTTACTATAGATGATTTTCCTGCGTTAGGTCTACCCACTACTGCAAATCTTGGAATATCCTCTTCGAATATTTCGTCTGCATCCTTCTTGAATTTCGATACTATAAGGTCCAGAAGGTCGCCTGTACCGAATCCGCTTAATGCAGAGATACAGTAAGGGTCGCCCAATCCCAAAGAGTAGAATTCTGCCGAATTATATTGCAAATCATTGTTGTCAGTCTTGTTTGCAACCATCAATACAGGCTTCTTGGAGCGTCTGAGTATGCCTGCAACTTCCGTATCCAGGTCGGTAACACCGTTCATTACGTCTACTACGAACAGTATTACATCAGCTTCCTCCATTGCCAGAAGAACCTGTTTGCGGATTTCCTCTTCGAAGATATCATCCGAGTTTACAACCCATCCTCCGGTATCGACAACAGAGAACTCCTTGCCGAGCCATTCAGCTTTACCGTATTGGCGGTCGCGTGTAGTACCAGCCTGCTCATTTACTATAGCCTGGCGGGTTTTTGTCAAACGATTAAACAGTGTCGATTTTCCCACATTCGGGCGTCCGACGATAGCAACTAAATTTCCCATGTTTATAATAGTTTACGGCTGTCTCAGCCGGTGATTAATCTAATTGATAACCAAAATTCTTTAATTCCTTATCCGAGCTTCTCCAGTCTTTGTCCACTTTCACGAATGTTTCCAGATAAATGGATTTCTTGAAGAAGTGTTCCAGAGTCTTTCTCGCTTCAGTAGCAACTTTTTTAAGGGCTTTACCCTGATGTCCTATTATGATTCCTTTCTGTGAATCACGTTCTACATAGATGACTGCATTTATTCGGATGCTTTTTGCATCTTCCTTGAATTGCTCCACTACTACCTCTACGGAATACGGAATCTCCTTGTCATAGTATAAGAGAATCTTTTCTCTTATTATTTCAGTGACAAAGAAGCGGGCAGGTTTGTCTGTCCATTGGTCCTTGTCAAAATATGGTGGCGAGTCAGGAATAAGTTCCTTGATTCGCTTCATTACAACATCCACATTAAACTTTGCTATGGCTGATATAGGAATGATTTCCGCATTTGGAAGCATTTCGTGCCATTCTTCTACGAGTTTAATGAGGATATCCTGATTGATGAGGTCTATCTTGTTGATAAGCAGTATTACCGGAACCTTCATGTTACGCACTTTTTCCATAAAGTCGGTATTCTTATCCGGTTTTTCTACTGTATCTGTAACGTATAGCAGGACATCAGCGTCAACCAATGCTGATTCAGAGAAGTTGAGCATTGATTCCTGTAACTTGTAATTGGGTTTCAATACGCCCGGAGTGTCAGAAAAGACTATCTGCATATCGTCCGTATTCAGGATTCCCATTATACGGTGGCGTGTTGTCTGTGCCTTGAACGTTGCTATGGATATTCTTTCTCCTACCAGCAGGTTCATCAGGGTAGATTTCCCCACGTTGGGGTTACCGACTATATTTACAAATCCGGCTTTGTGCATAATATAAATTCTCGTAATGCATACAAAAAAACGCATCTGTCAGGGATGCGTTTTTTTGTATATTTGTTTTATTGATTCTCAAATATTACTTATTTCCGTCATAACCCCACTTGACATAAGCTGCTCCCCAGGTAAATCCGGCACCAAATGCAGTGAAGATTATGTTGTCTCCTTTTTTCAGCTGCTTTTCGTAATCCCACAAGCACAAAGGCAATGTTCCTGCACTTGTGTTACCGAAATGCTGAATGTTGAGCATAACTTTCTCTATAGGTACACTTAGTCTTGAAGCTACAGCGTCAATAATTCTCAGGTTAGCCTGATGAGGAACAATCCAGTCGATATTGTCTTTGTTCAGACCGTTTCTCATGGCTATCTGTTCTGTTACATCAGACATGTTTGATACTGCATATTTGAAGACAGTTCTACCTTCCTGATACAGATAGTGCATTTTGTTGTCTATCGTAAAATAAGAAGGAGGGCACACAGAACCACCTGCTTTCATGTGAAGGAAAGGAAGTCCTTTACCGTCTGTACGCAATATCGAATCCATTATACCATAGTCTTCAGTAGTAGCCTCTACCATACATGCAGCTGCACCGTCACCGAAGATAGGGCAAGTGGCGCGGTCGGAATAGTTGACCATTGACGACATCTTGTCTGCACCTACTATGATAATTTTTTTATGTCTTCCTGACTGTATCATGCTTGCTGCTGTTTCCATTGCATACAGGAAACCGCTGCAGGCAGCCTGCAAGTCGAATGCATAAGCATTCTTAAGTCCCAACTTGTCGCATAGGATTGATGCTGTAGAAGGGAAATGGTAGTCAGGAGTAGTTGTTGCTACTATAACGCAGTCTATCGAATCCGGGTCTGAATTCGTTTTCTGCATCAGCTGTTTGGCAGCTTTACGCGCCATATATGAAGTTCCCAAACCTTCTTCGTTAAGAATACGTCTTTCCTTTACTCCGATACGGGTCATTATCCATTCGTCGTTAGTATCGACCATTCTTGACAATTCTTCGTTTGTAAGAACATAGTCAGGTACATATCCCCCAACCCCTGTAATTACCGCATTAATCTTTTCCATTGTTTCAAATTTTAGTTTGAATCCTAAAAATAAAGCCGAAGAGCCGAAGCCCTCCGGCTTTATTTTTTCAAGAACATAAGCTGTTCATGACAAAGCACTGCCCGGATTAAAGAGCAGCTTCTTTTTCGATTGCTAATTTACCTCTGTAGTAACCACAAGCTCCACATACTGTGTGATACACATGCCATTCACCGCAGTTTGGGCAAATAGCTAAAGTAGGAGCAACTGCTTTATCATGAGTTCTTCTCTTAGCAGTTCTCGTTTTTGATTGTCTTCTTTTAGGATGTGCCATTTTACTAAAACTTTATTTAATTATTATTTAATATTTTCTTTAATGCATCCCAACGAGGGTCTGTCGCTTTTGCTTCTGTGTCATCTGCATCAGTTTCTGTTCCTTCTTCGTCATCATCTTCTTCATCGTCATAAGCGTCTTCTGCCACTTCGTTGCTGTCATACCTTATCAAATCGTTAAGTTTTTCTTGCATTTGTTCGTTACACTCACCTTCTTCGTGCACAATTCTACAAGGAAGACTAAGATATGCAAATTCATATATGTACCAGGCAATATTTATTATGCCTTCGTCTTCAGGTATTATCAGAATTTCATCCTCATCGGAGAATTCCTTACCCAATTTTACTTTTAGTGTGTTGTCTGTGTCGATGCCTACTTCCACTTCGTCAAGGCATCTGTCGCATATACCTATAACAACTCCCTCTATGTGAAAGTTCAGACTGTATGCTCCTATGCCTTTTTTTACTTCCACAGAAACACTCAGCTTGCCTTTCTCAAATCCGGAAGCTTCAATCAGTTTAAAAAACTCGTCATCCACATTATAATTAAATATAGCGGATGATTCTCTCAAGTTCTTTAAATCAATATCGTATAATTCTAATCTCTCCAAGTCTCGACACCATATAAATCGGGCGACAAAGTTACAAATAATAATTCATTAATTCTAATAATTCACATTTTTATTTTGATAAAAAATCATTTTACTGTTTCTTTTTGAATTGAAATATGCAGTTGGCAATAATGATTGCGTAATGTTACATAAATATTAAATATGACTGCGACGTGTATAATATATAATAAAAAAGATGTATGAAAGGTGTGGTAATATAATAAATATTGATTAAATTTGCGGCATATAAGAAAATAAATAAGAAACAAATCACTATATATTATGTTAACCCAAATAATTAATGCCCGTATTTTAACGCCACAAGGTTGGCTTAAGGACGGTTCTGTGATAATCCGTGATAATAAAATTCTTGAAGTGACCAATTGTGACCTTGCCATAGTTGGTGCGAAACTTATTGACGCCAAGGGTATGTATATCGTGCCCGGCGGAGTGGAAATTCATGTCCACGGCGGTGGTGGCCGAGACTTTATGGAAGGCTCTGAAGATGCTTTCCGTGCAGCAATCAAGGCTCACATGCAGCATGGTACGACAAGTATTTTCCCTACTCTGTCGTCTTCTACCATCCCTATGATACGTGCGGCTGCTGCAACAACGGAAAAATTGATGCAGGAGAAAAACAGTCCTGTTCTCGGACTTCATCTTGAGGGACATTATTTCAATATGAAGATGGCCGGCGGACAGATGCCTGAAAATATCAAGAATCCTGACCCGGAAGAATATATCCCGTTGCTCGAGGAAACTAACTGCATCAAGCGTTGGGATGCCGCTCCGGAATTACCTGGAGCAATGCAGTTTGCCAAATACATAACTTCAAAGGGTATTCTTGCTTCTGTAGGCCATACACAGGCTGAGTATGAGGATATTCTTACAGGATATGAGGCCGGATATACACATGCCACCCATTTCTATAACGCAATGCCGGGATTCCACAAGCGCAGGGAATACAAATACGAAGGAACAGTAGAAAGTATATATCTTATTGATGACATGACTGTAGAGGTCGTGGCCGACGGTATTCACGTGCCTCCTACAATTTTGCGCCTTGTGCATAAGATTAAAGGTGTTGAAAGAACTGCATTGATTACAGACGCTCTTGCCTGTGCGGCAAGCGACAGCCAAGAGGCTTTCGACCCTCGAGTAATAATTGAAGACGGAGTTTGTAAGTTGGCTGACCGTTCTGCACTTGCCGGAAGTATAGCTACTATGGACAGACTTATCAGAACTATGGTTCAGAAAGCTGAGATACCGCTTGAGGACACTATAAGGATGGCTTCTGAAACGCCGGCCAGAATTATGGGAGTACTTGACAGAAAGGGAACTCTTGAAAGAGGAAAGGATGCTGATATCATTGCTCTTGACCGCGACCTTAATGTACGTGCCGTGTGGGCAATGGGAGAAATGGTAGAAGGAACTAATAATTTATTCTGATAACGATAAAATCAAGATATTATGTTGACCCAGTTGATAAACGGAAATATTCTTACGCCGCAAGGATGGATTAAAGATGGTTCCGTACTTATTAGTAACGGTAAGATTTTGGAAGTGACAAACAGCGATTTGGCTGTGATAGGTGCAAAAGTCATAGATGTGAAAGGCATGAACATCGTGCCGGGATTCGTAGGAATGCATATTCACGGTGGTGGCGGAGCTGACTATACGGATGCCACTCCGGAAGCTTTTGAAACTGCTACAAAGGCTCACTTGCTCCATGGAGCTACATCTGTGTTCCCGACTCTTACTTCCACTACTTTCGATAATATCCGCAAGGCTATTGAAACTTGCGAGGCCATGATGCAAGATAATAAAGTAATTCAGGGACTGCATATCGAAGGTCCGTATCTGAATCCTAAAATGGCCGGTTCCCAGTGGAAAGAGTTTCTTTGTGAACCGCAGAAAGAAGAATATGTATCTTTGCTGGAATCTACTTCATGCGTTCGCCGATGGGATATAAGCCCGGAGGTGGCAGGTGGTTATGATTTCGGAAAATATGTATCTTCTAAAGGAATATTGGCGGCTGTCACTCATACCGAGGCGGAATATGAGGATATAAAGAAAGCTTTTGCTTCAGGCTTTACTCATGCAGCCCATTTCTATAATGCGATGCCGGGATTCCACAAACGCAGAGAGTACAAGTATGAAGGAACTGTAGAGAGCGTTTATCTTACTGACGGAATGTCTATAGAGGTTATAGCAGACGGAAGACATCTTCCTGCTACAATCCTTAAGCTTGTCTATAAGTTGAAGGGAGTAGAGCAGACATGCCTTGTCACTGATGCATTGAAGTATGCTGCGTTCGATGGTGAAGTGGACGATCCGCGCTATGTGATAGAAAATGATGTCTGCAAGTTGGCTGATCATTCTTCGCTGGCCGGAAGTCTTGCCACTATGGACAAACTGGTTTGGAATATGGTTAAGAAAGCCGGAATTCCTCTTGAGGACGCTGTAAGAATGGCTTCGGAAACACCGGCAAAGATTATTGGCATTGATAACTGCAAGGGAACATTGCAGAGAGGAAAGGATGCTGATATAGTAATTCTCGACAAAGATGTAAACGTAAGATGTGTGTTCTCGTACGGTGAGATAGTCGAAGGAACAAACACACTGATACATTAAAAATACAGGCGAAATACCAACGGTTTTCGTCCGCTGACTTGCCATAATTAAAATGCTTCGTCGTTTGACCTTAAACGCTTCGTCGTTTTGGTTCAAACGACGGGGCATTTTTTATAGGTGAAAAATCCTTGTAAAAACTGCTTTTAAACATACTGATATCTTTTTGCCGAACAAAAATAAATTCATTCCTTTGCATCAGAACAGTTCAGCACAGTTGTACGCTTTGAATATGGATAAAAAAGTTAGTTTCGGACAGCAGTCCACGAAGGTAAAACAACTGTCAGATATCATCGAACAGGATATCATGATGGGTAAGTATAAGACAGACACCAGTCTGCCTTCCATCAATTATTTGAGTAAGGCTTACAACGTTTCGCGTGATACCGTTTTCAAGGCATTCTCCGATTTGCGCGAGAGAAAGCTTATTGATTCTACTCCCGGCAAAGGCTATTATGTTACCAACCGCCAGGAAAAGATATTTCTTTTGCTTGACGAATATTCTCCTTTCAAGAATACGCTTTATAATAGTTTCGTAAGAAAACTTTCAACATCCTACAAGGTTGATTTGTGGTTCCATCAGTACAATGAACATATTTTTAATACAGTATTGCATGAAGCCATAGGGCGTTACAATTACTATGTGGTGATGAATTTTGACAATGAGAAGTTCTCGCCGTTATTTAATAAGATAACTCCTTCGCGTCTGTTATTGCTGGATTTCGGCAAATTCGAGAAAGAAAATTATTCCTATATCTGCCAGAATTTCGATGATGCCTTTTACGGAGCATTGTCGCATCTGACAGAGAGGCTGAAGAAATACCGCAAAATAGTATTTCATCTACCTGTAGGTTCAAAGCATCCGCAAGTATCGGCAGAAAGTTTCAGGCAATATTGCCATGACAATGATTTTATTTCTGAGGTGTCCGGTGTAGAGGATATTGATGATATAGAATCTGGAACTGTGTATATAGTAATAAAGCAGATTGATGTTGTAAACATAATAAAGAAAAGCAGGGAAAAGGGAATGAAGTGCGGACAGGATTTCGGCCTGATAGCATATAATGATACTCCCGCATACGAGGTAATAGACGACGGAATCACAGCACTGAGTATAAACTGGGATGATATGGGGAAAAAGGCAGCAAAGTTTATTCTTAGTGGAGAAGCGGTTCGTGAGTATCTTCCTACTGAGATTCATCTTCGTAATTCAGTATAATATAAATTATGACAAATATGACGGACGGTTGTTCTTCTTGTGTTGATTGCTTTCAGCATAGTTCAGCATAGTTCGGCATGGTTGTAATGAAAAAGAGTATAACTAAAGATATTTTGAGTATAAACTTTAAAAACTATTGTAACAATGAAAAATTATCCGAAAATCGGGATTCGTCCCACAATCGACGGACGTCAGGGTGGTGTTCGTGAAAGTCTTGAAGAAAAAACTATGAATCTTGCCAAGGCTGTGGCAGAACTTATTTCTTCTAATCTTAAGAATGGTGACGGAAGTCCGGTGGAATGTGTAATTGCTGACTCTACCATTGGCCGTGTGGCTGAAAGTGCAGCTTGCGCAGAAAAATTTGAACGTGAAGGTGTAGGCGCTACTATCACAGTTACTTCTTGCTGGTGCTATGGCGCTGAAACTATGGATATGAACCCATACTATCCAAAGGCTGTTTGGGGATTCAACGGAACTGAAAGACCTGGAGCTGTTTATCTGGCTGCTGTACTTGCCGGACATGCACAGAAAGGTTTGCCGGCATTCGGTATCTACGGACACGATGTACAGGATATTGAAGATAATACTATCCCTGCTGACGTAGCAGAAAAGATTCTTCGTTTTGCACGTGCGGCACAGGCTGTAGCTACAATGCGCGGTAAGTCATACCTCTCTATGGGTAGTGTGTCAATGGGTATTGCAGGTTCTATCGTTAATCCTGATTTCTTCCAGGAATATCTCGGTATGCGTAATGAATCAGTAGACTTGACTGAAATTATCCGTCGTATGACAGAAGGTATTTACGATAAGGAAGAATATGCAAAGGCTATGGCATGGACAGAAAAATACTGCAAGAATAACGAAGGTAAGGATTTCAATGTTGATGCCAAGAAAAAGACTCGTGAAGAAAAAGATGCTGACTGGGAATTCATCGTTAAGATGACTATCATCATGCGCGACCTTATGATTGGTAATCCTAAACTTAAAGAAATGGGATTCAAGGAAGAGGCTCTCGGACATAACGCTATTGCAGCCGGATTCCAGGGACAGCGCCAGTGGACTGACTTCTATCCTAACGGTGACTATTCTGAGGCTTTGCTTAATACATCTTTCGACTGGAACGGTATCCGCGAAGCATTCGTGGTAGCTACTGAAAATGATGCTTGCAACGGTGTGGCTATGCTCTTCGGTCACTTGCTGACTAACCGTGCACAGATATTCTCTGATGTCCGCACATACTGGAGTCCTGAAGCTGTTAAGCGTGTTACAGGAAAAGAACTTACAGGATTGGCTAAGAACGGTATCATACATCTTATCAACTCAGGTGCAACTACACTCGACGGAACAGGCCAGCAGACAGATGCAGAAGGTAATCCTACAATGAAACCGGCTTGGGAAATCACAGATGCTGAAGTTGAAAAATGTCTTGAAGCTACTACATGGTATCCTGCTAACAGAGATTACTTCCGTGGCGGCGGTTTCTCTTCAAACTTCCTTTCTAAAGGCGGTATGCCTGTCACTATGAGCCGTCTTAACCTGGTGAAAGGCCTTGGCCCTGTACTCCAGATTGCAGAAGGTTGGACAGTGGAAATTGACCCAGAAATACACAAGCTGTTTGACGAACGTACAGACCGTACATGGCCTACTACATGGTTCGTTCCACGCTTGTGCGACAAACCTGCATTCAAGGATGTATATTCAGTAATGAACAACTGGGGGGCAAATCACGGTGCAATCAGCTATGGCCATATCGGTCAGGATTTGATTACACTTGCTTCTATCCTTCGTATCCCTGTATGTATGCACAATGTTGAGGACGACAAGATTTTCCGTCCTGCAGCTTGGAACGCATTTGGTATGGATAAGGAAGGTGCTGACTATAGAGCTTGTCAGAACTATGGTCCTATCTACAAATAATTGATGATTAATTGTTGGTGATTATAAGATTATAGTTAAATTTGAAGTCTTATGAACGGGCAGTGCGTGTAGAATACACCACTGTCTGTTTGTAACTCTTCACTAAAAATCAGATTATTATGATAAACCGATTCATATTGAACGAAGTATCCTACTTTGGTCCCGGAGCAAGAGAAGTGCTTCCAAAAGAAATCTCACGTCTTGGCCTGAAAAAAGCTTTTGTAGCTACGGACAAGGATCTTATTAAATTTGGTGTAGCAGATAAAGTCTTGTCAGTATTGCGCAATGCCAATATCCCATACGAAGTATTCAGCGAAATCAAGCCTAACCCTACAGTCTCAAATGTTAAGGCAGGTCTTGCAGCATATGCAGCTTCGGGTGCAGATTTCATCATTGCCATAGGTGGCGGCTCGTCAATGGATACAGCCAAGGCTATTGGTATCATAACCAACAATCCTGAATTTTCAGATGTGGTATCTCTTGAAGGAGTTGCTGGCACAAAGAAGAAGTCAGTGCCTATTATAGCTCTTCCAACTACAGCCGGAACTGCTGCTGAGGTTACAATCAATTACGTTATCACTGACGAGGAGAACCACAAGAAGATGGTTTGTGTGGATCCTAACGATATTCCGGCCATTGCAATAGTAGATGCCGAACTTATGTATACTCTTCCGAAGAGTCTTACAGCAGCTACAGGTCTTGACGCTCTGACACACGCAATCGAAGGTCTGATAACGAAAGGTGCATGGGAAATGAGTGATATGTTCGAGATTAAGGCTATTGAAATGATAGCACGCTATCTTGAAACAGCTGTGAACGAACCAAACAATGCTGATGCCCGTAACGGAATGGCAGTAGCCCAGTACATTGCCGGTATGGCATTCTCAAACGTAGGTCTGGGAGTTGTACATGGTATGGCTCATCCATTGGGTGCAATCTTCGACATCCCTCACGGTGTAGCAAACGCGCTTCTTTTACCTACAATCATGGAATTCAATGCTCCTGCAGCACTCGACAAATATGTAGAGATAGCTAAGGCCATGAATGTATATTCAGCAGGAATGACAAAAGAGGAGGCTGCCGACGCTGCTGTCAAGGCTGTTAAGGAACTGTCTGTACGTGTAGGAATACCACAGCATTTGTCGGAGTTGGGAATAAAGGCAGAAGACCTTCCTCGTTTGGCAAAGGCTGCTTATGCAGATGTATGTACACCGGGTAACCCACGTGAAGTGACAGAAGAAATTATTTTAGACTTATATAAGAAAGTATTATGATAACTAACGAACAGATAGAAAAATTCATTTCAGAAGCTCACCGTGTAGGTGATGCAGGCTTGACAATATGCAGCAGCGGTAATATCTCATGGAGAATAGGTGATGAAGTTCTTCTTTCAGGAACGGGGTCTTGGGTACCATCTCTGCCAAAAGAGAAAGTTGCAATATGCAAACTTGAGACAGGCGAAGTCCTGAACGGTGTAAAACCTTCAATGGAACACGGCTTCCACCTTGGAGTATTGAGAGAAAGACCGGATGTAAACGTAGTGCTTCACTTCCAGTCACCATACGCAACAGCAGTTGCATGTATGAAGGAATTGCCTAAAGATTTCAATGTTACAGCAGAAGTACCATGCCATGTAGGAGCAGATATTCCTGTAGTGCCATATTACAGACCGGGTTCAAAAGAACTGGCTGAAGGTGTTATTGCAGCTTTGAAAGACCATAATTCTGTTCTTTTGAGAAAACACGGTCAGGTAGTTTGTGGAAAAGATTTTGATCAGGCTTTCGAAAGAGCTATGTTCTTTGAAATGGCATGTCGTATCATAATCCTGTCAGGAGGTAAGTATGAGACTCTTACTAATGCCGAGATAGACGATTTGGAAACATACGTTTTAGGAAAGAAAACAAAATGAAAGAAGCAAAATTAGCAATAGACTTTGGAGGAGGTAGCGGGCGAGTGATTGCCGGCTACACCTCTGATGGTGAACTTTGTCTGGACACAATTTACCGCTTTCAGAACAGGCAGGTCAGAATGGGCGGTCATATATATTGGGATTTTCTCTCACTCTTCGAAGATATGAAGCGAGGTATCCGCATGGCAGTTGAAAAAGGATACAAAATCAGCAGTATCGGTATAGATACATGGGGAGTGGATTTCGGCTTGATAGACAAGAACGGAAATATAGTTGGAAATCCGGTATGCTATCGTGATAGGCGTACAGACGGAATGCCTGAAAAGGTGTTTGGAATTATAAATCAGAGTGAGCATTATTCTGTAAGTGGAACACAGGTTATGTCTATCAATACCATTTTCCAACTCTATGCCATGAAGGAAGAGAACAGTCCGTTGCTTGCAGTGGCAGACAAACTTCTGTTCATGCCTGATTTGTTCAGCTATTTCCTTACCGGAGTTGCCAATAATGAATATAGCATCGCTTCTACTTCTGAACTGATGGATATCAAGGCACGTAAGTGGAACTATGAACTTATCCGTAAGTTGGGATTGCCGGAACATATATTCTGCGATATTGTGATGCCTGGACAGGAAAGAGGAGTACTGAAACCTGAAATCAAGGAAGAATTAGGCCTGGATTATGATGTAAAAGTCATAGCGGTGGCATCGCATGACACAGCAAGTGCCGTTTATGCAGTACCCAAATCAGATGACGGTAAAGTCACTGCATTCCTTAGTTCGGGAACATGGTCTTTGCTTGGAGTTATGACAGACGAGCCAATACTTTCTGAAGAAGCCAGAGTGAACGGCTTTACCAACGAGGGTGGTGTAGATGGAAAAATATGTTTCCTGCAGAATATCACCGGACTGTGGATTCTTCAGAAACTCATGTCGGAATGGGCAGAAGAAGGAAAATGTACAGAATACGATGTCCTTATTCCGGAAGCAGAGAAAGCGGAAATATCATCTATAGTGGATGTCGATAATAATATGTTCACCAGTCCGCTGAATATGGCCGAAGCTATAACTTCTTATTGTAAGGAAAGCAACCAGCAGGTTCCTCAGACTCTGGGTGAGTTCGTGAAATGTGTATTGCTGTCATTGGCAGACAGATACAGAAAAGGTATCGAGGGACTGAACAGGTTATTGCCTCATCCTGTCGAGAAATTACACATAATCGGTGGAGGTTCCCAGAATAAATACCTTAACCGACTTACAGCCATGGCTACAGGCCTCGAAGTTGATGCCGGTCCTGTTGAGGCTACTGCTATAGGTAATATTTTAGTACAAGATTTAAATTAACAGACTTTTTAAAGAATACAGATGGAAAATACTGGATATGCGGCAAGAAATCATGGCTGCGCTGTAAAGAGATACTGCAGAACAATGGATTTGAGAAACAATCCGGAGTTAATAGCCGAATACAAGTTGCGTCATAGTAAGGATAAAATATGGCCTGAGATTCTCGAAGGCATACGCAGTGTGGGTATATTGGAAATGGAAATCTATATACTTGGAACAAGACTTTTCATGATTGTCGAGACTCCGTTGGACTTTGACTGGGATTCTGCAATGGAGAAACTTGCCGGATTGCCAAGACAGCAGGAGTGGGAAGACTATATGTCCATATTCCAGTGTTCCGAACCGGGAAGTACATCATCCGAGAAATGGCAACCTATGGAGCGGATGTTCTACTTATACTGAGATAGTATTTCCCGCCTTGATTCATTAACCTAAACTTAAAATTATTCATGAAACAATCTATTATTAGCAAAGACGGTGTGAGCTATCTGTTTCCGTTTATATTGATTACTATGTGTTTTGCATTATGGGGATTTGCAAACGACATAACCAATCCTATGGTTAAGGCTTTTTCCAAGATATTCAGAATGAGCGTAACCGACGGTGCCTTGGTTCAGGTGGCATTCTATGGGGGATATTTTGCCATGGCATTTCCGGCAGCAATGTTTATCAGAAAATACACATATAAGGCAGGAGTCCTGTTAGGTCTGGGGCTGTATGCGCTTGGTGCATTGGCATTTTTCCCGGCAAAACTGACCGGCGACTATCATCCTTTCCTTCTTGCGTACTTTGTTATGACTTGCGGACTCTCATTCCTCGAAACAAGTTGTAACCCGTATATACTATCCATGGGAACGGAAGAAACAGCAACCCGCCGCCTTAATCTGGCACAGGCCTTCAATCCTATCGGTTCACTGATGGGTATGTATGTAGCTATGAATTTCATTCAGAACAAGCTGAATCCGATGGATACTGCAGAAAGGGCACAACTCAGCCAAACTGAATTTGAAGCCGTGAGAGATTCTGATTTGTCCGTGCTTATTGCACCATATCTTGTGATAGGCCTTGTAATTATTGCGATGCTTGTAGTGATACGCCTTTCCAAGATGCCAAGAAATGCCGACCAGTCACATTCTATAGATTTCATACCTACATTGAAACGCATATTCTCAAGAAGAAGATATAAATACGGTGTGATAGCACAGTTCTTTTATGTCGGTGCACAAATCATGTGCTGGACATTTATCATTCAGTACGGAACACACCTGTTCATGTCGCAGGGTATGGAAGAGCAGGCAGCCGAGGTTCTCTCCCAGAAATATAACATCGTTGCAATGATTATTTTCTGTGTCAGCCGTTTTGTGTGTACATTCATACTCCGTTTTGTCAAGCCGGGTATGTTGCTCATGGTTCTTTCTATAGCAGCAATAATCCTTACAGCCGGAGTAATCATGCTTAACAATATCTGGGGTATGTACTGCCTTGTAGGCGTGTCGGCATGTATGTCATTGATGTTCCCTACTATCTATGGTATAGCATTGAAAGGAATGGGCGATGATGCCAAGTTCGGTGCAGCCGGACTTATAATGGCCATCCTTGGAGGTTCGGTATTGCCTCCGCTTCAGGCTTCCATCATCGACTGCAAGACACTCTTCAGTATGCCTGCTGTGAATGTTTCGTTCGTATTTCCGTTGATATGCTTTGTCGTAATAGTAGTCTACGGATATAAGATGAGGAAGGAAAGTTAAATAGTAAATCTTGAAAATATATTGTAATTACAGTCCGTCAAATGCTTTTTTATAGTAATTGGCGGACTGTTAGTTTTTATAGGTTTGAATCTGGAATTTCTCTTTTGTCACTAAAAATAGGGTTTTGCTGAAAAAAAATGTCATTTTTATATTTGATTGTAGAAAAATGTTCTTATATTTGCCAACGGTAAAACTTTTAATAAATATTTCAATATAAATGACTGCACATTATAACAATATCACAATTTCTGGAATGGGGCGTATGATCGTCACATCATGTGGTACTGGGATGACCCCTCGGGGTTGAGTATATATATAATGTGTTTCTACGTGATACACGCTTACGGACGTAAGCATTTTCTTCTTTTTTTATTCAAGTTTTAATCATTTATTTTTTTTGTACTGCCTGGAGGCGTACAATGAAACCTATTCAATAATCTCAAAGGTATGAAAGTATTGAAATTCGGCGGAACATCTGTAGGTTCTGTCAATAGCATGTTAAGTGTAAAAAAGATTGTCGAAGCTATAGATGATAAAGTAATTGTTGTTGTATCGGCATTGGGAGGTATAACCGACAAGCTGATAAAAACATCTCAAATGGCATCGGAAGGCGATTCGGCATACGAAAGGGAAATGAAGGAAATAGTGAACCGTCATATTGAAATGGTTTACACTGTTATTCCTGCTGGAAAAGACAGGGAAATCCTCCTTGACAGGGTTAACGAACTGTTGAGCGAACTGAAAGACATATTCCAGGGTATTTTCCTTATCAGAGATTTGTCTCCAAAGACTTCAGCTACGATTGTCAGCTATGGCGAACGTCTGTCGTCGATAATTGTTGCTACTCTGATAGAAGGTGCCGTATGGTTCGATTCGCGAAAATTCATAAAAACAGAGAAGAAGCATAACAAACATATTCTTGATTCTGAACTTACAAACAGTCTGGTAAGGGAAGCTTTCGTGGAACTTCCAAAGGTTTCGCTTGTTCCGGGATTTATTTCTACTGATAAGAATACAGGTGAGGTTACTAACTTAGGTCGTGGTGGCTCGGATTACACTGCTGCCATTATAGCTGCCGCACTTGATGCCGATATCCTGGAAATATGGACAGATGTTGACGGATTTATGACTGCCGACCCACGTGTAATCAGTACGGCATATCCTATAAACGAGCTGAGTTATGTTGAGGCTATGGAGCTTTGTAACTTCGGTGCGAAGGTGGTTTATCCTCCTACAATATATCCTGTATGCCATAAGAATATTCCGGTTCTTATCAAGAATACTTTCAATCCTGAAGCTCCGGGAACTATCATCAAACAGGATTCTGACCATTCATCAAAACCTATCAAGGGTATTTCGTCAATCAATGATACTTGTCTTATCACAATGACAGGTCTTGGAATGGTGGGTGTGATTGGTGTTAATCATCGTATTTTCAAGACTTTGGCCGAGAACGGTATCAGTGTGTTCCTTGTATCACAGGCATCATCGGAAAACTCTACTTCAATAGGTGTACGAAATGAAGATGCTCCATTGGCTTGCGAGGTGCTTAATGCCGAGTTTGCCAAGGAAATAGAAATGGGTGAGATTTCGCCTATGATGGCAGAAGGCAATCTGGCTACTGTGGCTATTGTCGGTGAGAACATGAAACATACTCCTGGTATCGCCGGCAAGCTGTTCGGTACTCTCGGACGTAACGGTATCAACGTGATAGCTTGTGCTCAGGGTGCTTCGGAAACCAATATATCATTCGTTGTTGAGGCAGAATCTTTGCGTAAGACGCTTAACGTAATCCATGATTCTTTTTTCTTGTCTGAGTATCAGGTACTGAATCTTTTCATATGCGGTATCGGTACTGTAGGAAACAGTCTGATTGAGCAGATTCACAGTCAGCAGGAAAAATTGATGAAGGAACGTGGCTTGCGTCTGAGGGTTGTGGGTATTGCCAACGGACATCAGGCATATTTCACACGTCGCGGAATAGACTTGGAAAATTACCGTAAGGAACTTGAAGATAATGGTATTCCTTCATCTCCACAGGTTCTACACGATGAGATTATCGGTATGAATATATTCAACTCTGTGTTTGTGGACTGTACTGCAAGTCCTGCCATAGCCGGTCTGTATAAGGATTTTCTTAGTCATAATATATCTGTCGTGGCTGCCAATAAGATAGCGGCATCTTCGGAATATGAGATATATGAGGAACTGAAACAGATAGCCCGTCAGCGTGGAGTTAAATTCCTGTTCGAAACAAATGTAGGTGCCGGTCTTCCGGTAATCAATACCATCAATGACCTTATCAACAGTGGTGACAAGATTCTGAGAATCGAGGCTGTGGTGAGCGGTACATTGAATTTCATTTTCAATAAGTTGAGCAGTGATGTACCTTTGAGTGAAACTATACGTCTGGCTAAGGAAGGCGGATACTCTGAGCCTGACCCAAGAATTGACCTTAGCGGAAAGGATGTTATCAGAAAACTTGTCATTCTTGCCCGTGAAGCAGGATACAGACTCAATCAGGAAGATGTTGAGAAGAATCTGTTTATACCGGATGAGTTCTTCGAGGGTACTATAGATGATTTCTGGAAGAACATCAGTAAGCTTGATGCCGATTTTGAAGCTAAACGAAAAGAACTTGAGGCTAACAACAAAAGATGGAGATTTGTTGCCAAACTTGAAAACGGAAAGGGTAGTGTTTCTCTTCAGGAAGTTGATGCTAATCATCCTTTCTATAACCTTGAGGGTACGAACAATATAATACTTATTACTACTGAACGATATAATGAATATCCTATGCTCATTCAGGGATATGGTGCCGGAGCAAGTGTAACGGCTGCGGGTGTATTTGCCGATATTATGAGTATAGCGAATATTTAATTAGTTGTGAGTTTATAAGAACTCAAAAACTTAAGAACTAAAGAACTTAAAAATGAAACACATCATAATTTTGGGCGACGGTATGGCGGATTGGTCCGTACCTGCCCTTGGGAATAAGACTTTATTGCAATACGCAAAAACTCCATATATGGATAAGCTTGCTGCTATGGGACGTACAGGTATGCTGAAAACAGTAGCCGACGGTTTTCATCCCGGAAGCGAGGTAGCAAACATGTCGGTAATGGGATATGATTTGCCTACGGTTTATGAGGGACGTGGAGTGCTTGAAGCTGCAAGCATCGGTGTAGACCTTGAACCGGGAGATATGGCTATGCGTTGCAACATCATATGTGTTGAAGGTGAAACTCTTAAAAATCATTCGGCAGGACATATCACGACGGAAGAGGCTGACGAACTGATACAATTTCTTGAAGAGAGATTAGGTACTGACAGGATACATTTCTACACAGGAGTACAGTACCGTCATCTTCTGGTAATAAAAGGCGGTAACAAGCATCTTCATTGCGTTCCGCCTCATGACATTCCTCTGCAGCCGTTCCGTCCTAATATGATTAAGGCTGAATGTCCGGAGGCTCAGGAAACAGCCGATTTGCTGAATGCCCTTATTCTTAAATCTCAGGAGCTTCTGGCATCGCATCCTGTAAATCTGAAACGTGTGGCTGAAGGTAAAGACCCTGCCAACAGTATATGGCCATGGAGTCCTGGTTACAGACCTAAGATGGAACCATTGTCGCAGAAATATCCTCAGATAAAGAAAGGCTCTGTTATTACTGCTGTCGACCTAATCCGTGGTATAGGACGTTATGCCGGATTAAGGTGTATAGATGTGGAAGGTGCTACAGGGCTTTATAACACAAATTATGAAGGAAAGGCGGCTGCAGCAATTGAAGCCCTGAAAACTGATGACTTCGTTTATCTGCATATAGAGGCAAGTGACGAGGCAGGACATGAAGGAGATGTGAATTTAAAACTTCAGACAATAGAAAATCTGGATAAACGTGCGGTCGGTCCGATATTCGAGGCTGTAAAGGACTGGGACGAGCCTGTAGCTATTGCCGTACTTCCTGACCATCCTACACCATGCGAGCATCGCACTCATACCAATGAACCAATTCCTTTCCTGATTTATTATCCGGGAATTGAGCCTGACAGCGTACAGACATACGATGAGATTTCCTGTAAATCAGGTGTATACGGTACAATGGAGAGGGACGAGTTTATGAATGAATTTATGAAATAATATTTTAGGTAACGAGTTGACTTGTTGACAAGTTAATAGATAGGTTTTTCCCATATTATTATAACCTTGTCAACTTGTAACTGTTACCTTGTCAACTATAATAAGAAACCTATGAAATATTACAGTACAAACAAACAGGCTTCGGACGCATCGCTGGAAGAAGCAGTGGTAAAAGGTCTGGCATCGGACAAAGGTCTGTATATGCCTTACGAGATAAAGTCTTTGCCTAAATCATTCTTTGACGAGATAGAAAACCTTTCGTTTCAGGAAATAGCCTACCGTGTGGCTGACGCTTTCTTCGGTGAGGATGTTCCTGCAGAGACTTTGAAACACATTGTCTATGATACACTGAACTTTGATGTTCCAGCCGTAAAGGTTAAAGACAATATCTATTCACTGGAACTTTTCCATGGTCCTACTTTGGCATTCAAGGATGTGGGCGGACGTTTCATGGCACGACTTTTGGGATATTTCATCCGTAAGGAAGGCAAGAAGGAAGTGAATGTGCTTGTAGCTACATCGGGTGATACAGGTAGTGCTGTTGCAAACGGTTTCCTTGGAGTAGAAGGTATTCATGTATATGTACTTTATCCGAAGGGAAAGGTGAGCGAAATTCAGGAAAAACAGTTTACTACTCTTGGAAAGAACATCACGGCAATAGAAGTTGACGGTACATTCGATGACTGTCAGGCTTTGGTGAAGAATGCATTTATGGACAAGGAACTGAATGCCCACATGCAGCTTACTTCTGCCAACTCTATCAATGTAGCACGTTTCCTTCCACAGTCATTCTATTATTTCTATGCATATGCACAGATGAAGAAACAGGGATTGGCAGACAACTTAGTGGTTTGTGTGCCAAGCGGTAACTTCGGTAACATTACAGCCGGACTGTTCGGAAAGAAGATGGGATTGCCAATCAAACGCTTCATTGCTGCCAATAACCGTAATGACATCTTCTATCAATATCTGAAGACCGGAAAATATAATCCACGTCCATCTATAGCTACTATTGCAAATGCTATGGATGTTGGCGACCCAAGTAATTTTGCACGTATAATTGATCTTTACGGTGGAAGCCATGATAAGATTGCAGCAGAAATTTCAGGCGAAACTTACACAGATGAACAGATAAGCGAGACTGTTCAGAAAGTTTATGAAGAAACCGGTTATCTGCTCGACCCTCACGGAGCATGCGGATATCGTGCGTTGGCAGAGGAATTGCAACCTGGGGAAACAGGTGTATTCCTTGAAACTGCTCATCCTGCCAAGTTCCTTCAGACTGTTCAGAACATTATAGGTGCAGAGGTTAAGATACCTGAGAAACTTCAGGAGTTCATGCGCGGAAAGAAACTCAGCGTGCCTATGAGTAAGGATTTTGCTTCTTTCAAGGAGTATCTGATGAAGCAGTAATGACTGACTGATAAATAATTCTGTAAGGTTGTTTAAGATTTTTTCTTAGGCAACCTTTTTTAATGTGTCTGTTTGTTTGTAACTTGCATACCGTTTAGAATTATCTGTTTAGAACTGAATAAAACGGAATTACTGCACAATATTGAAAGTTTTTTGTAAAGTAGTGTAATTTGAATTCTGTTTTAATGTCTATTTTTGGCAAATAGAATAAATTAATTATATACAAATTATGAACAGACTAATGATACTTGGTGGCATCATTACCCCTGCAGTGATTCAGGCTGCCGACAGACCTAACATTATTTACATCATGACCGACCAGCAGACAGCTACTGCTATGAGCTGTATGGGAAACAAGGATTTGCACACTCCTAATATGGACCGTTTGGCTGAGGCCGGAGTGATGTTCCGTAATGCATATTGTTCCACTCCTCTGAGCGGACCTTCAAGAGCATCTATGTTTACAGGATGTTTTGCGCACGAGGTAGGTATGCCGAGTAACGGTGATCCTATGCCGGAGAATCTTAAGAGACAAAGCCTTGGTGTACTGATGAGCAATGCCGGATATGACTGTGTGTATGCCGGTAAGTGGCACGTACATACATCTTCTATCCCTGACAATGAGTTTGGATTTAAGAATATTCATGACCATAATGACTTCGGACTGGCGGAATCGTGCGTAGAGTATCTTGATTCAAAGCATAAGTCACCTTTCTTTTTGGTTGCTTCATTTGACAATCCTCATAATATCTGTGAGTTTGCCCGTCAGCAGAATTTGCCTTATGCAGAAACTCCACAGGCGGATATTGCTGATTGTCCCGGACTGCCTCTCAATTATGAACGTAATCCGTATGATGCAGATGTAATCAGATATGAGAAAAGTATTAATTATGGAGCTTATCCTACTTCAGACTATACTCCTGACGACTGGCGCAGATATCGAAATGCTTATTTCAGATTAGTGGAGCATGTAGATGCGGAGATTGGTAAGCTGGTTGATGCAATAGACCGTAACGGATTGTGGAAAAATACGGTCGTCATTTTTACAAGCGACCATGGCGATGGAATGGGAGCGCATCAGTGGAACCAGAAATCTGCTCTTTATGAAGAAGTCATCAATATTCCGATGATAGTGGTTCTTCCAGGAAAGAAAAATGCCGGAAAGGAATTGCCTCAGTTGGTGAACAATGGTGTGGATTTCTTTGCTTCAGTATGCGAGTGGGCAGGAATAGATATGCCGGAAGGATTGCCGGGATGTTCTTACAAGAGACTTGTAGAGAGTTGTGACATAAATGCGGAACATCAGGATTTTGTAGTAACAGAGACTCTTTTCGATAAAGGCGGAAACACGAGAGGATGGGCTTTGAGAACAAAGGATTTCAAATATGTGATGTACGACAAGGGACGTTACCGCGAGCAGTTGTTCGACATGAATGCCGACCGTGGTGAAATGCGTAACCTTGCAGTGGAAAAGAAATATGAAGCGGAACTGAAGCGACACAGAGCTTTGCTTAACGACTGGATGAAACAGCATAAAACAAAGCAGATACGTGCCGGCTTGAATCTGGTTCCTGGATTTTAATGTATAATTAAATTGTTTTTTTCATGAGAATATTATTTTTATTAATCGGTATGTTACTCCATGTTGGAGTATTTGCACAGTCAGAAAAGTATTATGGTGAATTTCAGAAACTGGCTTCTAAAGACATGAAGCTGGTTTTTGAGGACTCTTTCAAGAAAGACTGGCAGAAACAGTGGTTTAAGGACGGTGATATTGCCAAGGCTGTACACCGCAATGGTGGGCTTGAGGTATATGCCGGTGATGAGGCTTACAATGATGCACATCACACTGTCTTGTGGACAAAGAAGGAGTTTGAAGGTAATATAATGATAGAATACGATTTCACAAGACTGGATTCTTCAAAGTATTATTTTGTGAATATCCTTTATATTCAGGCGACAGGTTCCGGCCAGGGAGAGTATGCCGAGGATATTTCAAAATGGAACGATTTGCGTAAAGTTCCTGCCATGAGCACGTATTTCAGGAATATGAATACCTATCACATCAGTTATGCCGTAACGGGTGTTCCGTCGGAAAACAAAGACGAGTATATCAGAGGACGCAGATATATGCCGGGAAATAACCTTCAAGGTACAGACTTGAAACCGGAATATTACAATACCGGATTGTTCAAGATAGGAGTGACATATCATATCAAAGTGATAAAATATGGCGACCGGCTGTATATGAATGTCACAGGTGACGGAAAGAACGAGACTTTCTATTTTGACGGTTCTTCAGTCCCGGCAATAACAAAGGGTAGGATAGGGCTCAGGCAGATGTACACTCGCAATTCGAGATATGCCAATTTCAAGGTATATAGCATAAAATAAGGACAATTTACTTGTATTTTTAAACGCTTCGTCATTTTAACCCGAATGACGAAGCGTTTATTCCTTAACGACGAAGCGTTCTGAAAGGCACTGAATTAACTCATCTGATATGCGGATATAGCGTTCTTAATTTTCACCTCTTTGATTTGTCGGTTATAAACTTTTCAGTGCGTAAAGTTATATAATATGCAGTGCATACTAATATTCCGGTAAGTATCCATGATGCTGGATATACCATCATTAAGATATCATATCCTCTCCATATTGGAGATACCCCATATACCCAGACAATACGCAACAGGCATGTTCCGAAAACCGTCAGTACGGCAGGAATCATGGATTTACCCATCCCACGCAGCGAAGAACTCGCAATCTCATAACTGCTTGCAATAAATTGTGTCGCAAGAACTATATGCATGCGTATTCCGCCATAATAGTGTACCATAGTCATATTGGAAAAGAAACTCAGGAAAAACTCATCCTGCCATGCAAAGAGCCAGTTGAATGCAGCGGAAAAGGCAAGACTGGAGCACATGCAAATCCAGAAAATCCTGCGTACTCTGTCTATTTTCCCGGCTCCGTAGTTCTGTGCTATAAAACTGATAGCGGCTCCATTAAATCCCTGTATTATGAAATAACAGTAATATTCAAAGTTGAGTGCAGCGGATGAACCGGCTATAGCATCGGCTCCATAACTGTTGATGGACGACTGTACCACTACATTTGATATAGAGAATATCATACCTTGTACACCGGCCGGTATTCCTATGCTTAACATACGGTTTAATTCTACAGAGTGGATTTTTAGTTTCTTGAACTGAAGTCTGAAAGGCTCTTTCTCTTTGCGTAGCAATCTTATAATTAGAGTCGCGCTTACAGCATTTGCTATTCCTGTTGCAATGGCCACACCTTCTACTCCCATATGGAAGCATATTACAAACAATAGATTAAGTAGAGTATTTACTACACCGGCTATAATCAGTATATATAGCGGTCGGCGTGTGTCTCCCATACTTCGCAGGATAGCCGCTCCAAAATTATATGCCATTATAAAAGGCATTCCCAGAAAATATATTCTCAGGTAGTTTACCGCCTGACCTAATACATCGTCAGGGGTTCCCATCCATGTCAGTATAGGTTTTGCGGCAACTTGTCCCAGTATCAATAAGAAGAAACCACTAATAATGGAGATTAATTCTACTGTGCTTATTGCTTTGCGTATGCTGTTATCGTCATTCTGTCCGATATGGTTTGAGATAACGGCACATGCTCCCATGGAAACACCCATAAAAATGTTTATAAGCAATCCTATGACCGGAGCGTTACTTCCTACAGCTGCAAGAGCTTCGCTTCCAACGAAGTGTCCTACCACAGCTACATCAACTGAATTGAAAAGTTCCTGTAACAAACTGCTGGCTGCCAATGGTAGTGCGAACAGTAGGATTTTCTTGAACAACGGACCGTTAAGCATGTCTATTTCATTGCTTTTGGTGCGTTTTTTGTCAATAATGTTATCCATTTTTATTTACCTTAATCAAAAAATCCCGGCAAAGTTACAGTAAAATTGGATAAAATGTTTATTTGTCGTTACATAATATGAAAGTTATTAATATAACTTTATTGACATGATATGTTTACCCTTTTATATGTATAATTCTTTTAGTGCCTTGCATTAAGGTAAAGCCATATTATTATGAATAAGATGAAATGCTGTTTTAAAAATTTGGTAGCAAGATAAAGATTTCTTGCAACTCCTTTTTCAGAGATATTCATAATTTCGGCAATTTCTTTTATGGACAATCCTTTTTTCTTGTTCAGGATAAATGTTAGCTTTTGTTTTTCAGGTAATAAGTCTATAAGTTTATCCAAATATAATGCTAAATCTTTTGCTTCAAGATCTTGTTCCATCTCGTTTGATGCTTCTTCAGCCAATTTAAGAGTCTCTTTTAGTTTTAACTCATTCATTGACTTTCTTGTTTTATTAAATATTAAATTTCTTGTGATTATGAATAGTAATCCGTCTATTTCATTTTCTTCTTTTAAACTATTCCTTATTTCCCATAATTTTATGAATACTTCTTGAACCACTTCTTCTCTTTCATAATTATCGGATACAAACATACATGTAAACTTGTAAACAGTTTTCCAATATTGTTCGTAAACCTTTTTAAATGCAATTTCGTTGCCTTGCTTTATTTGTTCTATTACATTTGACATATTATATGGGTTGGATTAATATTCATAATTAGTGAAAAGTTATTGTTATACGTATAATTTATATGCAATATTCGCAAAATTTCTTGATATCTGCAAACAAACTTATCAAGACTTGGTTAATTAAGTTATGTCCTTTCTTAATTATATGTACTGATTATCATTGAAATATGATGTCTTGCTATATAAGAACGAAAAAAACTTTTATAAATGATGTATTTTATGTAGTCCTTTTACTTTTTCGAGTGTATTTATAATAGAAAGGTAATATAGATTTAATAAAAATGAAACATAGAATGGATAATAGGCGAAGTTTAAGAGAGAAATTGTCCAATTGGTTTCCTTTCGTGAAACAATTGTACAAAGATTGGGAAGAGGCAAAAAATGATGTAAGTCAGGAAGATTTTGAGATGCGTGATAGAATTTGGGATAAGATACATCAAGAAATATCCCCAGTACGGACATCTGTTAATTGGTATTTTAGGACTGCAATAGGAATTGCTGCTGCAGTGGCTTTGCTATTGGTTATTAATATTTTTAATCTCAGAGAATGGAAAGGAATGTTGTCTGATAGAAGTCAGTCATTTGTGACTCATGTATATAATGGCGAAAGTGTTTACGTGTTACCAGATGGCTCCAAAATATGGATGGAAGGGGGAAGTTGTATTAAATATGTAAGTGACTTTAATTCTTGTCGTGATTTATGGCTTACTGGAAATGCTGTTTTTGATGTAGTGAAAAATCCTGAAAGTATATTTAGAGTTCATATGGATTCGTCTTGTATTGAAGTTAAAGGAACTGTTTTTTCTGTAGAACAGACTAATGAAAAGGCTAATGTGGTAACATTGTATTCTGGGCGTATAGATTATATAGGTAATAAGAACGAAACTATAAAATTGAATCCTTCGCAGAGATTAGTTTATAATTTGCAGGAGTCATCAGCACAAGTTATAGAGTTTAATTCTGATATTCATTGGAATAATGGACGTTTTAGATTTGTGGATGTAAGTCTTGAGGATTTAGTGAATTTCTTAGGGTATGAATATGGTGTGGATATTGATATGGACGAGACTGTTGACAGAAATGCTTTGTTGACAGGTACTTTCTTACATAATGAAGACGAGGAAGGTATTTTGTCGAAAATAGTGTTATCTCTAAATCTGAATTGTAAAAAAGAGAATGGGAAATATGTTCTTTCAAAAAAAAATGAATGATAATGTAGTTATGTGAACCTTTGGATTGTATTTATATATGAAAAGTTATAAAAGATGCGCATCTGATTATAACCGGATTTATACTCAAAAGGTATAATTTATAAATTAACAATTAAATTAACCGTTAAATTAATGAAAACATGAGAAAGCGATTCGTATTTTTCAAGGGATTGGTGCTTGTCATGCTATTTTACCCGTTGGTAAATGTGTTGGCGGCAGCTCAGAATGTAAAATCCTTGATTATTCTTCATGGAGATTCAATGTCTTTAACCGAAGCTGTTCGTGAAATAGAGAAAAGTAGCGACTATTCTTTTTTCTATAATTCTGAAGATTTGGCTGGTGGACAGACTAAAGACTATAACCTTCAGGGAAGTATAGACGAGGTTTTGGCCACAATGTTTGATGGTACAGGTATTTCTTATAAAGTAAATGGAAATGATATTATTCTTTCGAAGCAGTCTGTACAGCAGTCAAGCAAAAAACGTACTTTATCCGGTGTGGTTGTTGACAATAATGATGGTACTCCTATCATTGGTGCTAATGTGGTTATTAAGGGGACAAGTACCGGAGGTATTACTGATATAGACGGAAATTTTAATATTGCTATTCCAATAGAAGGCTGTACAGTTGAAATTACTTATGTTGGCTATAAGAAGTATGAGGCTTATATTACAGATCAGGGATTGATTAGTGTTAAATTGGTTCCAGACGATAGAATTCTTGAGGAAGTGGTAATCGTTGGTGCCGGTACGCAGAAGAAAGTTTCTGTAACTGGTGCTATTACTTCTGTGAAAGGTAATGCCTTGAGGGTGCCGAGTTCTTCGTTGACAAATAATTTATCTGGAAAGTTGTCGGGTATTATTTCCATGACAAACAGCGGTGAACCAGGTTCATCTTCTGAGTTTTATATTCGTGGTATCAGTACATTTGGTGGACGTACCACTCCTTTGATATTGTTGGATGGAGTTGAAATTTCCACAAATGATTTGAATAACCTTCCTGCAGAGTCTATAGAAAGTTTTTCTATTTTGAAGGATGCCTCTGCCACTGCAATATATGGTGCTCGTGGTGCTAACGGAGTAATGCTTATCACCACAAAGACAGGAGCAGAGAATACCAAAGCTAAAATAAATGTAACATACGAACACTCATTCATGAAGCCGGTAAATATGGTTGAATATGCTGATGGAGCAACATTTATGGAAACATACAATGAAGCTTTATTAGGACGTACCCCATCTGCACAACCAAGGTATTCGCAAGAACAGATTGACAATACACGTAATGGGGTAAATAAGTATGTTTATCCTGATGTTGATTGGTATGATTTGATGTTCAAGGATTTGACTATGAGTCAGCGCGCCAATGTTAATGTTTCAGGAGGTGGTTCCAGGGTGACTTATTATATGAGTTTGCAGGCAAACCATGATAGCGGAATACTTGATGTCCCCAATAATTATTCTATAAAGAACAATTATAATCGCTGGCTTTATACTTTCCAGAACAATATTGGGTATAAGTTAACTTCAACTACCAAGCTGGATTTACGAATGAATGCGCAGATTGTAAATTCAAAATCACCGAATGTGTCTTCAAATGACATTTTTAATTCTATTTACAATAATAACCCAGTTTTGTATCCGGCTATGTATCCGGCTTCTCCGGATGACACACACATAAAGTTTGGTAGTGCGGTTATGAGCGGCGGCAAGTATTACGAAAACCCATATGCTTATATGCTGAATACGTTTAAAGAGGAGAATTATAGCAAATTGAATGTAGCACTTAACCTTGATCAAAAATTGGATTTTATTACAAAAGGTTTGTCGCTGACAGCATTGGTAAATTTCAACAGTTATGCTACTTCATACTATACTCGTTCATTGACTCCGTTCTATTATAGTGTTGTAAATGGAAGTTATAATCCTGCGGACAATACATTCGAACTTGCAGAAATGCAGACCGGTACAGAATATTTAAGTGAGTCAGGTATTTCCAGAAATGCGGATAATACATTCTATTTTGATGCAAGACTGAATTATAACCGTCGTTTCGGCAATCATTCTGTTACCGGAATGTTGATGTATATGATGCGTGAATATCGCAGTGACGTACTGCCAAATAGAAATCAGGGATTTTCTGGACGTTTTACGTATGATTATGGTAATAAATATCTGGTAGAATTCAATTTTGGATATAATGGAACGGAACGTATCCAGAAAGATGATCGCTTTGAATTTTTTCCTGCTGCGTCTATTGGATGGGTTATCAGTAATGAAGATTTCTGGGAACCTTTGAAAGACTATGTGAATCATTTAAAAATAAGGGCTTCATACGGACTAGTAGGAAGTGATGAGACAGGAAGTACTGCTGGTGCGGCACATTTCCTTTATCTGAATGATGTAAATTTGGATGGAGGACAGAATTTTCAGACAGGATATAAAGGTGAAACCTCTTTTAAAGGTCCGTTTGTAAATTCTTATGCAGTGGCAAATGCTACTTGGGAGCGTTCTAAACAATTCGATGTGGGTGTTGATTTACGCTTGTTCGACCAGATTGACCTTACTTTCGATTACTTTAATTACAAGCGTGATCACATCCTTATGCAGCGTGGGTCATTCCCTTACATGTTAGGGTATGTAAATGCAAAACCATGGAGTAATATCGGAAAAGTGGATAATGAAGGTGTGGAATTAAGTGTGAACTGGCGCAAGCAGTTAACCAAAGACCTGAGTGTGGATTTAAGGGCTAACTATACTTATTCAAAGAATACGCAACGATATGTGGATGAACCGGATTATCCTTATGTATGGCAGACAAATACAGGTAAACCGTTAAGCTTTACTAAAGGATATATATGTGATGGCTTTTTTGTAGATCAGCAGGACATTGATACACATGCCGACCAAAGTTATTTCGGCAGTACTGTACAGCCAGGCGACCTAAAGTATCGTGATATAAATGCTGATGGACGTATTACTACAGAAGATCAGGTTATGTTGTCGCCTTATGGCAATGTGCCACGTATTCAGTACGGTTTTGGGTTAAGCCTTGTATGGAAAAAACTTGATTTCAACGTGTTTTTCAATGGCTCAGCAAAACGAAGGGTTATGATGACGGACATGTATCCGTTTGTTCCTTCCACAAGTGAACCGGATCACAATCTTATGCAGTGGATAGCCGATAGTCACTGGACAGAGGGAGCGGATAATACTAATGCTGAATATCCTCGTTTGGGTGTTACAGATACACAGATACAGAATAATAACCAGCCGAGCAGTTTCTTTATGCGAAAAGCGGATTTTCTGCGTTTCAAGACTCTTGAAATAGGTTATACACTGCCGTATTGCCGTATTTATTTTAGCGGTGACAATTTGGCGGTATGGTCTCCATTTGATTATTGGGATCCTGAACTATGGTATAATACATATCCTTTGCAACGTACATTCAATTTGGGTGTCCAGTTTAATTTCTAACATAAAAAATAAATACAATGAAAAAGAATATAAAGACCAGAATTACCGTAATAGCTGCTTCACTTCTGATTGGTGTCAGTTCATGTAACTATTTGGAGGTCGTTCCTATCGAACAACCGGATTTGGACGATATGATGGTTGACAGCCGTTCTACTTTGGAATATCTTTATAGCTGCTATGGGTATATGCAGAATGTGGCTAATATTACTCCTTTGAAATATAGTGGAATAGAAGGCGGAACCGATGAGTTTGTGGTGCCTCAGACACTTAATGAAATGTCTTCTGCTGTTCAATATAATAATATTACGCCTGTAAATGCGTTTTCTCTTAAAAATCATTACCCGTGGCGTGTACTTTATGAGGCTATAGGATATTGTAACCAGTTCCTTAGCAGTATAAAGGAAAATGCTCCTGAAGAAGTTACAGCACAGGAAAAGTCGCAATATATAGCCGAGGCTACATTCTTGAAAGCTTATTATCATTTCAGACTGATGCAGTTGTTCGGACCTATTGCTATTATGGATACTTTTCTGCCTTCTGATACGCCAAAGGGAGATTTTCCAGGACGTTCTCATTTTGATTATTGTGTAAATTATGTTGTAGGTTTGTGCGATGAGGCATTGCCGGGGCTTCCGTCTTCTTATACTGATGCATACTATGGACGTGCTACCGCATCTGCATGCAAGATGCTGAAAGCCCGTGTGTTGCTGTTGGCTGCTTCACCTATCTATAACGGTGAATTCCCTGTGAAAGGATGGACAAATACCAATTTTGAGACTCCTGGTTATGGGAATGAACTTGTAAGTTATACGGAAGACAAAAGTAAGTGGCAGACCGCTCTTGACGCTTGTCTGGATGCGATAAAAACTGCAGAGGATGCAGGTCATAAGCTGTTTGATATGGATGCTATTGATGCTGTAATTGCAAATTACCAATTGCCACTACCTGAAATACCGGGAAATGACGATGAGGAATTTGCCAAAAGAGTGTTGATGTTGCGATTTCAGATGATAGCGCAGCCTAATGAAGGAAATAAGGAGGCTATTTGGTCTATGGTAAAAGCAAATCAGGATATGGCTCAGGCTTCTATTCCTCATTTCTTTATGAAAACGAATGATGGTATTACCAATTTGGGACAATGGAGTATCCTTTCTCCTACTATCTATACTATTACACATTTCTTTACAGAAAAAGGTGTGATTCCTGAGGAGGATGAAACTTTTACTTCGGAAGATAAATGGTACGAAGTAGCTGATGGAATTGATAATAATGTCATTAACCTTTGTGTTGGTCGTGAACCGCGTTTTTATGCCAACCTCTCGTTTAATGGTGATGAGTATTCTTCTGTCATAGCCAATGGAAATCCAACAATTATAGATTTTACTGATCCTGAAGGAGCCGGGTATAATACGACTCTTTTTGGTAACAATAATAATAATGTTACAGGCTTCCTTAACAAGAAATGGGTACATCCAAATATCCGTTTTACAGGAGTTGGATGGACAAGTAATTTTAATGATATGACAAATTATGCTACTCCTTTAATGCGATTGGGAGAACTTTATCTTATGGCTGCCGAATGTTATGCACACATTGATGGTGGAACAGCGGAAGGAATCAAATATTTAAATAAAATACGTAAACGTGCGGGTGTACCGGAGTGGACTGAAGCTAAATTAGGAGCTGCAGGAAAAACATTGCTCGATGCCGTACTGGAAGAGCGTTTTGTGGAACTTTATTATGAAGGACAACGTTTCCACGATATACGTCGTTATTGTAATGGGAAAAAATATCTCAGTAAACACTGCTATCAGGGACTTGACGCATATCGTTATGCGCCTACGCTTGAACAGTTAAATACAGTTGTACAGATAGACCAGCCTTTCGATTGGGATGACAGACTTTACCTCATGCCGATACCCGATAGTGAGATTTATTCAAATCCGCAACTTGTACAATCTCCTGGATATTAATTTTTTAAGCTTTTATGTTTGTCTGTTCCCTTGTTGGCCTCAACTTGGGAACTGACAAAAAACTATAAACTTTATATTAATAAATTTAAAACTCAAGACTTATGAAAAAAACTTTTAATGTATTATTTGCTACATTTCTCATAGCTGTTGGGGTTGTTTCCTGCAAAAATGAAGATGGAATTCAGGATATAGTACCTGAAGAGTATCATAAGATGTTGTATGTAAAAGAAAACGGTACACAAAATGTAACTTTGTATAATGTAGGAGAAAATGTTTCATATACATTCACCGTTTGTAAAGGAGGTAGTGACCCTTCACTTACCGCAACGGCAAAAGTGACTGTTATTGATCCGGCTACAGATGCTGAATGTCAGGATCAGGCTGCTCAGGAGAATGTCCAGTATAGAGGAATTCCTTCCGAGGCCTATTCTTTGAGTAATACTGATTTGGAATATTCCGGTGAAGAAACATGGAAACAGGTCACTGTTACAATTGACCCTCAGAAGGTACAGGATGCCATGGATGGAGTGGTTGTAAATTCCGGCGATCTTCCTGTGGTATGGATGCTGCCTTTGGAGGTAACGAGTGAAACAGATTCTGTAAGTTCTGAAAGGAACCGTTATATAATCGAGATAGATGATGTCCTTACTCCCCAAATAGGATTCACAAAAACCAGTGAACAGTATTTCGTTATTGAGGGATTTGATGATAATCGTACCGCTACAGTAGATTTTGCCATAAATATGGAATATGAAAAATGGGGAGATTTTACTTGTGAATTTGAGGTGGTTGATGATTATGAACTTGGCGGTAAGACTCTTTTGCCAGAAGGTTCATATACATTTGACTCTTCTGTGACTTTTAATGCACAGACATCTGTGAAGTCTTCTTTGACTGTGACAATTAATGATGATGCTGAGTTGGAAAGTAATGATTATGTACTTCCTATACGGATAAAGAGTGTATCTCCTTCAGTTGAGATTTCTGAAGCTAATAGTGTATGTGTGCTTAATATCAGCTCCGCTGTTCCGGTAAAGCTGGATCGTACAGGATGGGCTAATACTTCTGAAGCTTGTTGTATAGCTACGTGGGCTAAAATAAGTAACCTTTTCCAAGTGGATTATGCGTCACAGGTATGGTGGAGTATTGATCAAAGTGGAGGTACTTTGACTGATGCAACTAAAGGTGGTCATACTGATGAGCATCCTTCAAGGTTAGGAACAGCTTCTTCTAATTTACCAATGGATTTTTTGCATTGGATAATTGTTGATTTGCAAAAAGAGTATTATGTGACAGCAGTTTCTCTTTATGGTCTTAAGGGTACTGAAGCTTCTTATTTAACCGATGGTGAATTTTATTTAGGGTCAGACCGATCAGTGTTTACGGATATTGAGCATCCGGAGGTTTGGAATCATATAGGTTCATTCACTGAGTTTAAGGATAAACAAGGTCCTGATGAACAAAAATATGATGTTTCTACATTATCGAAAGGAAGGTATCTTATGGTTTATTTTACAGGCACTAATCAAAATAAAGGTGAAATAGCTCTAAATGAAATTGATGTTTACGGTGTCCCTGTAAGTGAATAATCACAACTTGCTATATAGGTAAATATTTCGGGATAACAAATCCTTTTTTCAGAGACATGAAGCCTGTTTGGATTATTATTTCAGTAACTTCATGTCTCTGTGTTTTCAATAAGATATAAAATATAATAAAAGTATGATAAGAACTATGATGCTATTTCAAACAGTAATCTTGGCTGCACTTATGGCTATGGGCTGCAGTGGTAAAGAAAATGTAGATAATAATGTAGAGGAACAAGACGTTACTATACCTGATTGGGAACCTGGATATATGGATATTCATCAAATCAGTACCGGATGTGGGGATGTCGCTTTTGCTATTCTTCCTGACGGGACAACCATGTTGATAGATGCTGGCGAATCATATGGTGCTATTGATGCTGTAATTCCACCGCGTCCCAACAGCTCCCTCAGACCAATGGAATGGGTGGCAAGATATATAAAACATTTTTCTGAACCTTTGGGTAACAATGGAGCGTTGGACTATGCTCTATTAACCCATATGGACGGTGACCATATTGGTACTATGGACAAAGCTACAACTTCTTCCGACGGGAAATATAAACTTACGGGTATTACACACATTGCTTCGTTGGTTGATGTGAAAACGTTGGTCGATCGGGGTTATCCTGATTATGATTATCCTTCCGATTCCTGGTTCGAATCATGGGGAGAGATTATGCCGAATTACAAGGCTTTTGTGAAAGAACGAGACGCACAGGGCAAGAAGAATGAGAAGTTTGTAGTAGGAAGTAATACTCAGTTTCAACTGAAAAAAAATGCAGGGGCTTATCCTGATTTTGAGATACGCAACATTGTCGGTAATGGGGAGGTATGGACAGGCGAAGGAACATCTGTACGTAAAGCGTTCGAAGCGGAACAGTTTAAAGGCGAAAACTCACTCAGCTGTGGCATACATATACATTATGGAGATTTTGACTATATCACATTGGGCGACATACAGGGAGTAAACAATAGCGGAGGCGCGATGGATGTGGAAACGGAAGTGGCCCCACTTGTTGAAAACATGGATGTTGTTAATGCAAACCATCATGCTTACAGCGATGCCATGAACGAAACATTTATAAAGGCTACAAGACCGAAAGCGTTTGTTATCCCTTCAAGGGATAATTACCATCCGTCTGCCGCTCCATTGGCCAGGATGCTTAATAAGGAGCTTTATCCTGATTATAGATATGTGTTTGCAACAGGCATAACCGACAAGAATGCTGCAACACTTGGCGACAACGGAAAACTTGTACGAAACGGACATATAGTGGTTCGCGTATATGATGGCGGCAAAGAATTCAGGATATTTGTACTTGATGACAGTGAAGAATCATATAAGGTAACTTATCAGACAAGCGTACTTAGTGCGTTATGATAAAGTTTAACTTATTAAAATTATATAAATCATGTTATTCAGAAACTTATATTTTGTAGTAATAATAGTTTTATTAAATTTATTAGGTGCATGCGCATCTGGGGAGTCGGAGGCGGATGATAGTTGGATGCTTGATAAAAATACATCTGTCTATTCAGATGGTGGAATATTATTTGTACATATGAAAAACTGGGATTATGGTGGACTTTATTATTGCATAAGCAAAGATGGTGTAAACTGAACCATGTTAAACTATAATAAAACCATTGAACCGAGATATAATGGGCATCCTGATATTATGAAAGGAAGAGATGGCAGATATTATATGATAGCAGGAGTGGAACCAAGTGTTGATCCTGTGAATCCGGCTGTTTGGGTAAGTGAAGATTTGCTTGAATGGGAAGTGGAATGTCTGATTCCGCATGAAGTAATGGATACAATAAAGGATTATAAGACACAGCCAAGATGGTTCGGAGCACCTAAACTTTTTTATGATGAGGATAGTGACCAATATATGATTACGTGGCATTCTTGTCTGGATAAATATTATGAACAGGGAAATGCGGAGTGGGAAAGTTATCGCACATTTTATGTCCTGACAAAGGATTTTAGGACATTTACGTCGCCTAAGCGATTGTTTGACTTTAAGTCGGATACTTACAAAGATATGGCAACCATAGATACTATAGTACGCAAGGTGGATGGTAAATATTATAGTATAGTGAAAGATGAAAGGTGGCTTGAAACTTCTCCAACAGGAAAATCTGTACGTATATGTAGCTCTGATAATCTTACCGGTCCTTATTGTGAACCAGAAATAGCTGTCACTCCAATGGATAAGGATGGTTATGAGGCTCCTATATTAATGCCTAATCCTGAAGAAAACGGATGGTATATTTTTGCGGAAAATATTGCAACAAAATATTACGAGCGTTTTGATGCCCCTACTATTGAATCAACTACTTGGACAAAATTCTATTTGCCAATCGAGGATACAAGACACGGATGTATGGTACGCATAAACCAGATCCAGTATGATGCGCTTATGGAAAAATATGGTTATTAATAAGTTTGCATCTATTTAAATATAAAATAAAGAAATCAAATACCAAAAAAACATGAAAAGAATATACTTAGCCCTATTGGTTTTCTTGTCAGTAATACAATATGCATTTGCTATCAGTGAAAGCATGTTTACTCCAGTGTGTGAAACAAAATTGCGTGTGCCTGCTGTTCCATTGCTTCTGTCAGACCCTTATTTCTCAGTTTGGTCTGCATACGACAAATTGAATGATGGTCCTACTACTCATTGGAGCGGTTCGGAGAAGCCATTATCAGGGTTGCTTCGTGTTGATGGAACAGTATATCGTTTTATGGGAGCCGGTGGGGGTGTCGCGTCAGAGGTCGCAGTACAGACTTCTGTAGATGTATTGCCTACTCAGACTTATTATACGTTCCAATGCGGAAAGGTGAAACTTGAATTGGTATTTACCTCTCCTTTTCTGATAGACGACTTGTATATGCTTTCAACTCCCGTAAATTATATATCTTATCGTGTAAGTGCCACAGACAAGAAACAGCATGATGTACAGATATATTTTGATATGAATTCATTGATGGCATCCGAGTCCCTTCATCAGCCGGTTGTCTCAAGAATAGCGAAGAAAGACGGACTGGTATATTTGAATACAGGAACTATAAACCAACCTTATCTGGACAGGAAAGGTGATTTTGTACGTATCGATTGGGGATATGCTTATTTGGTTTCACATATGTCTCATAGCTATGCTTTGGGAAAAGAGGCTGATATACAACAAAGTTTCCAATTGGATGGCTGCCTTCTGAAAACTTCTATGGCGGAAATCGTAAGCAGGGATACTCTGAATGCCACTGTAATGGCTAACGTGGAAGATTTGGGGCTTGTTGACCGTAATGGACGCTCTGGGTTTGTTATGGTTGGTTATGATGACATCTACAGTATAGAATATATGTACAGACCTTATATGGCATATTGGAAACATAATGGCTCTGTTACGATAGAAGATGCTTTTTTGCATGCCATGGAAAATTATGAAGTGACTATGCAGCGTTGCCGTGATTTTGATAAAATGATTTATGCTGATGCTGAACGTGCGGGAGGACGGAATTATGCTGAAATCCTGTCTGCTACGTACAGACAGGTAATAGCGGCGCATAAACTGTTTACTGACAATGAAGGCAGGCTTATGTTCTTTTCAAAAGAAAATGCGAGTAACGGGTGTATAAATACTGTGGATTTGACATATCCTTCCGCTCCATTGTTCCTAGTTTATAATACAGAATTAATGAAGGGTATGATGACGAGTATTTTTGAGTATAGTGCCAGTGGAAGATGGAACAAACCGTTTCCGGCACATGACTTGGGGAAATATCCTATAGCAAATGGTCAGGCATATAATGGAGATATGCCTTTGGAAGAGGCCGGTAATATGCTCATATTGAGTGCTGCAATAGCTAAAATTGAGGGTAATGCTTCATATGCCGCACGTTACTGGAATCTGCTGACTATTTGGACGGATTATTTGGTTGATTATGGGCAAGATCCGGGAAATCAACTGTGTACGGATGATTTTGCAGGACATTGGGCGCACAATACTAACCTCTCGGCAAAGGCTATTATGGGAATTGCCGCCTACAGTGAGATGGCACGTATGCTTGGTTTGGACAAAATAGCGGGAGATTACATGGACAAGGCTCGCAAGATGGCTGAAAAATGGGAAAAGATGGCTAACGATGGCGACCATTATCGTTTAGCTTTTGACCGTCCTGATACATGGAGCCAGAAATACAATATAATATGGGATAAATTATGGGGACTGAATATTTTCCATGATGATGTGGCAGGTAAAGAAGTTGCCTATTACCTTGCTAAGCAAAACAAGTACGGATTGCCTTTGGACTGTAGAAAAACATATACGAAGTCAGATTGGATAATGTGGGTGGCATGTTTGTCTGATGATATGGATACTTTCAGCAAGTTTGTCAATCCTGTATATGATTTTATAAATGAAACTTCTACACGATGGCCTGTAGGGGACTGGCATGAAACAACGGATGGTACTACTATCAATTTCCGTGCCCGTTCTGTGGTAGGAGGATATTGGATGAAAGTATTGTTTGATAAATGTATGGAGAAATCCAATTGACTATCTTGAATTGGTTAAGATACATACACATAGGTATTTTATTATAGTCTGTAACAATGTAGAGTATTAATGGAATAAACTTAGTTTTATGCAATATATTAGAAAATCATTATTGTTTTTAATGCTTATATTAGTAGTGAATGTTTATTCTAATGCTAATATAGACAGTTCATTTCCCAAAGACCAACTCTTCGCTTTAGGTTCTTATTATTATCCAGAACAATGGGATGAAGCGCAATGGGAAAGGGATTTGAAGAAAATGTCAGAGATGGGTATATCTTTTACCCATTTTGCGGAATTTGCGTGGGCAATGCTTGAACCTGAAGAGGGAAAGTTTGATTTTACATGGCTTGATAAAGCTGTAAATATTGCAGGTAAATATGGGCTAAAGGTTATATTGTGTACTCCAAGTCCTACACCTCCTGTGTGGCTTTCGACAAATTATCCGGATGTCTTGATAGTAAATGAATATGGTATGCGTTTACAGCATGGCAGGCGACAACATGCTTCCTGGAGTAGCGACAGATATCGTAAATACGTAAGTCGTATTGTTGGTCTTCTTGCAGAGAGATATGGTAATAATCCTACGGTTATAGGATGGCAGATAGACAATGAGCCTGGACATTATGGTGCTTTGGATTATAGTGAGAATGCTCAAAATAAATTTCGTATATGGCTTGAAAATAAATATGGTAATATAGATAACTTAAACCGTATATGGGGAAATTCTTTTTGGAGTGAAAATTATCAGAACTTCGGACAGATACGTCTGCCAAATCAACAGGCTACCCCTGACAAACTGGTAAATCCTCATGCTATGCTTGACATGAACAGATTTATGTCTGATGAGCTGGCTTCATTCATAAACATGCAGGCTGATATTCTTCATGGTAAAATAAATAAAAATCAGTGGGTTACCACAAACCTGATACCGGTTTTTAATCCGGCCGATCCGGTTAAAATGAATAAACTTGATTTTACCACATATACAAGATATTTGGTGACAGGTCATAATTCAGGTATAGGGGAGCAGGGATTCCGTATCGGGAAACCGGAAGATATAGGATTCTCAAATGATCAGTTTAGAAACTTCATAGGCAATGAATTCGGTGTTATGGAGTTACAGCCAGGGCAGGTAAACTGGGGCATCTTTAATCCACAGCCATTCCCTGGAGCGGTCAGAATGTGGGTATATCATGTTTTTGCCGGCGGTGGAAAGTTCGTTTGTAATTATCGTTTTCGTCAACCATTAAGAGGGTCAGAACAATTTCATAATGGGATGATTCTTACAGATGGAGTAAGTTTATCGCCAGGAGGAAAAGAATATGTACAAATTGCTAAGGAACTAAAAACATTACATAAAAAATATGATGAATCTGCTGTAATGCCTCAAAGCATGGCTGTGCGTCGTACTGCGATTCTTTTCGATATGAATAATTATTGGGAAATGGAGTATCAGAAAGTAACTTTCCAATGGTCAACAATGGGGCATGTGCACAAATATTATAATAAACTTAAATCGATAGGCGCTCCTGTTGATGTAATATGCGAGGATAAGGATTTTTCCGATTATCCGTTTCTTGTGGCTCCTGCATACCAATTGCTTGACAGTGCCTTGGTTAAAAGATGGGAGAAGTATGTGGCTAATGGTGGTCATTTGGTGCTTTCCTGTCGTACAGGATTGAAAAATAGGGAAAACAAACTTTGGGAAGCTCCTTTGGGGGCACCTATACTTGGACTTTGCGGAATACAGTCGATGTTTTTCGATCATATGCCTGACAATTTGTGGGGAAAGATAACAGCGCCTGGTGGTGAAAATTTTGAATGGAATAATTGGGCTGATGTGATTATTCCTGAGGATGGTACAGAAGTATGGGCTGAATACACTGACCAGTTTTATAAGGGTAATGCTTGTGTAGTTCATAAAAAAATAGGAAATGGTAGTGTTACTTATATTGGTGCTGATACAGATGACGGTAAACTGGAAAGATATGTACTGGAAAGATTATATAGAGAAGCAGGGGTTAAGACTGAAAACCTTCCTTATGGAATAGTCAAAGAATGGCGTGATGGATTCTATATAGCATTGAATTACACATCTGAAAGTTATGACTTAAATTTACCTTCTAATTGTGAGATAATAATAGGAAAAAGTGTTTTGCAACCAGCCGAAGTAACTATCTGGAAAGAAAAGTAATAATTATTATTCATTTTCTTTTTATCGGATTTATCTTCTTTAGAAAATACGATGATTTATTTAAGATAACCTCTCTTCAATACAATCCGAGAAAGAATGACTTCAGAAACAGATGAAGTTACAGTATTGGCTATATGGATTTTGAGAGTACATCGTCAATATAATAAATTATACCAAAGATATAGACGGATTGTTTGTCCGGAACATCTGGAAGATTAGCGTACTTCCAATTCTACAATATATTAACTATAAAATGTCCCCATCGGCAGAGTTATATATGCGCTATTTTAATTCTGTCAATGGGTTAAAAAATAATATGAAACATCTCTTTTTAATACTGTTTATCCAATTTGTTTGTGTCCATCTCGATGCCCGGCCATTAGGGAGGAATATAGCTTATAGCGACGATAATGTGCGTTTCACAGTGATTTCGGATGGTGTTATGAGACTTGAATATTCGCCTGACGGTAGGTTTGTTGACAATAAGTCTTTTCTGGCGGTTGAGCGAGTTTATCCGGCGGTGGATTACAAAGTGAGACAGACACGCCGTAGTGTAGAGATTACTACGGCGAAAATGAAACTTACATACAAAAAAGGTAGCGGGAAGTTTAATTCCTCAAATCTGGAAATCATTTCCGGAAAAGGCATGTTCCCGTTTGTATGGAAACCTGGTACAAAACAGAAAAACAATCTGAAAGGCACATACCGCACACTTGACGGTATGGATGGTATAGTGCAGACTGTTGGGTGGGTACGCGACAGCAGACTTAATGATACTCTTAAACTGGAAGACGGGTTGCTGGCTACTGACGGATGGACATTGCTGGACGATTCGGAAGGAATGCTTTTCGATGATGATACTGAGTGGCCATGGGTAAAACAGCGTGATGTGAAAAATGCAGAATCTCAAGACTGGTATTTTATGGCTTATGGTCATGATTACAAGTCAGCATTAAAGGATTATACATTGTTTGCAGGAAAAGTTCCGATGCTTCCACGATACGCTTTTGGTTATTGGTGGTCCCGTTATTGGGCATATTCCGACAATGAAATCCGTGACTTGATTGATAATTTCCGTACGTATGGGATACCTCTTGATGTCATGGTAATTGATATGGACTGGCATTATACGGAACCTGGCAAGGGAGGATGGACCGGATGGACATGGAACAGGAGTCTTTTCCCTGATCCTGAAGGCTTGCTCGGTTATTTGAAAAATGAGGGATGCCACGTCACGCTTAATCTTCATCCGGCTGATGGCGTGGCTCCGTTCGAGGAGCAATATAAGGCTGTGGCGCGAGCATTGGGTAAGAATCCTGATTCAAAGGATACCATACGTTGGGTCAATTCTGACAAAGGTCTTATTAAGTCTGTATTTGATAATATCCTTGTTCCTATGGAAAATATGGGAGTGGATTTTTGGTGGCTGGACTGGCAACAGGATTTATATGATCCTGAAATGAAAGAATTGTCAAATACGTGGTGGATTAATTATGCCTTTTTCAGCCATATGGAACGTTTTACTAAGAAAAGGCCGATGCTTTATCACCGTTGGGGCGGAATTGGAAATCACCGTTACCAGACAGGCTTTTCTGGTGACGCGGTGGTGTCATGGAAATCTCTTGACTTCCAGCCTTATTTCAATTCTACAGCATCTAATGTCTTGTACGGTTATTGGAGCCATGATATAGGCGGACATATCGGTAATAGTATAAATCCGGAAATGTATATTCGATGGATGCAGTTTGGCGCGTTCAGTCCTATTATGCGTACCCATTCCCAAAAAGGGGCAGGAATGAATAAGGAACCATGGGTGTTTGAAAAGAAATACAGTGACATTTTAAGGCAGACAATCCGCGGACGTTATAATCTTGTCCCTTACATTTATGCTATGAGCAGGAAAACGTATGATGATGGTATTTCATTGTGTCGCCCTATGTATTATGATTATCCTGAAAACAGGGAAGCATATGAGTTTCGTAATGAATATATGTTTGGCGACAATATACTGGTATGCCCGATTACCTCACCGATGAATGGGGAATACTCGAAAATAAATGTATGGTTGCCCGAAGGTAAATGGTATGAAATGCATACAGGAACTTTGTTGGATGGAAACCGTATAGTGGAGCGTTCTTTCGCATTGGACGAATATCCTGTTTATGTGAAGGCGGGAAGCATCATTCCGATGTACGCAGAAAAACTGATAAACCTAAGTGAGGTGGAAGATGAAGAGATAGTCCTTAATGTATTCCCCGGTGGACATGGAACATTTTCGTTCAGTCTTTATGAAGACGGGGGTATAAGTAAGGATTATGCGGACAGGTATTCAACAACGCAATTGACACATTCACGCAATGGGAATATAAGCGAAATCATAGTAGAGCCACGTATCGGAACTTATGAAGGTATGAAACCGGCGCGTGACTTCTCGCTGAAACTGATAGCGTCCGCTGTTCCTGCATCAGTGACTGTAAATGGATCTCCTGCGGCTTTTGAATATGTAGGTCAGGAGTTTGCCGTTTCTGTGAAATTGCCGTCGCTCCCTTGCGGTGAAAAGGCTGTTGTAAAGGTGGTTTATGATGATAGTGACGACATAAATATTAATGGAATTTACGGAGTTTCACGAAAGATGTCGGATGCCATAGAGGAATTAAAATACCGTAATGCTAATATATGTCTGAACGAGGAATTGGGAAAGATGGGCAGTATATGCGAGGCTGTGACTTATCATCCGGAACTTCTTCAGGAATGGTGTGCTTCGTTCTGGAAAAGTTATAACGAACTTCCTGATGTGTTACGGCATCAGGGCTTGAAAGAAAAAGATATAGATTGGATGTTGAGGACTGTCAATTGGAAATACCAGTAATTGAAGAAAATATTGTATAAAAGGCTAAAAACTTAATCATTCAAGAACGAACATGAAAAAGTTATTATTATTATATTCTTTATTATTAAGTATTTTATCATTACAAGCAGAACGCCGTTTTACTCTGTCTTCCCCTAATGGGAATCTTTCATGTAGTGTATTTTTAGGTGATACCTTGAGCTACAGCATTTTATTTAAAGGAAGTCAGGTCCTTTCCAAGTCTTCGTTGTATATGACACTTGACAATGGGGAGACTGTAGGAATATATCCAAAGCTCAGAAGCTGCAAGCGTAAGAGTGTTGATAGAATAGTAGAGTCACCTTTTTATAGGAGCTCAGAGATCTCAGATAAATATAATGAGCTTGTATTTAATCTTAAAAAAGAATGGAGCGTTGAGTTTAGGGCATATGATGATGGTATAGCTTACCGTTTTGTTAATGGCAACGACAAAGAATTCAAGATACTTGACGAACATGTAGAGTATAGTTTGTCTGGTGATGAAAAGGTTATAGTACCTTATGTTGCAAGAGGCTCTGATGGGGATTTCGAGTCGCAGTTCTTCAATTCTTTTGAGAATACATATACAGAATGTAACGTTAGTGCTATTAATCCAGGTCGTCTGATATTTCTTCCTATGATGTACGAAACGTCAAACGGTATAAAGGTCTGTATAACAGAAAGTGACCTTGAAAACTATCCAGGCCTTTATCTTATGGGGAACAGCAATTGTTCTCTTAAAGGAATTCATGCACCTTGTCCAAAACGTGTTGAGCAGGGAGGACATAATCGTCTTCAGATGTTGGTTAGAGAGCGTGAGGATTTTATTGCTTCCATTGATGGTAAACGTAGTTTTCCTTGGCGTATAGCTGTTGTATCTGATGATGCTTGCAATATTGCGGCCAGTAATCTGAGTTATCTTCTAGCATCTCCTTCAAGACTTTCTGATATTTCATGGGTAAAACCTGGTAAGGTGGCATGGGACTGGTGGAATGACTGGAATCTTGATGGTGTTGATTTTGAAACAGGAGTAAACAATGATACATATAAGGCTTATATAGATTTTGCCTCTAAATATGGGATAGAGTATGTAATACTTGATGAAGGATGGGCGGTTAATCTTGAGGCAGACCTGATGAAGGTTGTGAAAGAGATAGACCTTAAATCTATCATCGCATATGCGTCATCTCGCAATGTTGGTATAATACTTTGGGCGGGTTACCATGCTTTCAATCGTGATATGGAAAATGTCTGCCGACATTATTCTGAAATGGGTATTAAAGGTTTTAAAGTCGATTTTATGGACCGGGACGATCAGAATATGACATCTTTTAATTACCGTGCTGCTGCAATGTGTGCGAAATATAAGCTGCTACTTGATCTTCATGGTACATCTAAGCCTGCCGGTTTGAACCGAACTTATCCTAATGTGCTGAATTTTGAAGGTGTTCATGGATTGGAACAGATGAAATGGAGTTCTGTAAACATAGATCAGGTGAAATATGATGTTTTTCTTCCTTTTCTTCGTCAATTGTCAGGACCGATGGATTATACGCAGGGAGCGATGCGTAATGCTACACGTACTAATTACTATCCTTGTAATAATGAACCTATGAGCCAAGGTACACGTTGCCGTCAACTTGCACTTTATATAGTTTTTGATTCACCATTCAACATGCTTTGTGATACTCCAAGCAACTACATGCGTGAACAGGAATGTACAGAATTCATTTCTTCTGTTCCTACTTTTTGGGACGAAACCAAGATACTTAAGGCTGAAGTTGGTAAGTGTATAGTAACTGCCCGTAGAAAAGGGAATATTTGGTATATTGGCGGTATAAATGACTGGAATCTAGCTGAATTAGACATAGATCTATCTTTTATTGAAGATGTTGATAATAAAAGTGTAGAAATGTTTATAGATGGCATAAATTCTCACCGTATAGCTAGAGATTATCGTAAGTCTATGTTGGGTAGGCTTGGTAAATCTTCAATCAAAGTAAAATTAGCTCCAGGGGGTGGTTTTGTAATGAAAATATTCAATAAATAATAAAACCATAAAAAATGAATCTGAAATCTTTGTTTTTCTTATCAGCCATGTTATGTATTGTTGGTCTTAATGCAAAAATAACCATGCCGTCATTTTTTGCAGATAACATGGTTCTCCAGCGTGAATCAGCAGTTTCATTGTTTGGAAAAGCAAATCCTAAATCGAAAGTTACAGTTATTACAAGTTGGGATAAAAATAACTATTCTACAGTATCTTCCGAGGACGGTTCATGGAAAATCATTATCAGGACTCCTGAAGCGGGAGGACCGTATGACATATCCGTTTCTGACGGTAAAAAGCTTACCTTGAAGAATATTTTGATAGGTGAGGTTTGGTTCTGTTCCGGGCAGTCAAACATGGAAATGCCTTTAGAAGGGTGGGGGAAAATTATGAATTATAAGGATGAAATATCTTCTGCCAATTATCCTACTATCCGCCTTCTTCAGGTAAAACATACATATTCTCTTTATCCGCAGGATGACGTTGAAATTGATTTCGGCTGGTGTGAATGCAGTCCGGAAACAGTTTCCAATTTCTCTTCGACAGCGTATTTTTTTGCCCGTAAACTGTGGAACGAACTTAAAATACCTATAGGACTTATTCATAGCTCTTGGGGTGGAACTCCTGCGGAAGCATGGACCAGTAAGGAAGGTCTTTATAAAGTCCCATCCTATATCCGATATGCTGCACAATTGGATTCTATTCAGAAATGTAACAAATATGAGAATCTTTTGTATGATGAGCAGTGTGCATGGCTGAAGAAAACATATGCTTCAGATAATGGATTTGATGGCGTCAGACCTTTGTGGATAGGTGAAGACTATGATGATTCCGAATGGTCTGACATGCCAGTCCCGTCTAATTGGGAATCGCACGGATATGATAGTTTTAACGGCATAGCCTGGTATAGAAAGAGTGTGAGCCTTCCATCGACTTTTGCAGGAAAAGACCTTTCTGTCTCCTTGGGAACAGTCGATGACGATGATGTATTGTATTTCAATGGTGTTGAGATTGGCTGCACTTTCGGATACGGTAAAGCAAGAAAATACATTGTTCCCGGAAAACTTGTAAAATCAGGGAGGAACGTCGTGACCGTGAGGGTTATTGACACCGGAGGAGAAGGTGGTATTATTGGAACGCAAGATAATTGCTTTATAGGTACGGTTAAAAGCCGCAAGACTATTTCATTGTGCGGAATGTGGAAGTTCAGGACAGGACTTGATTTTGATTATAACAGGCAACTTCTTTATGACCGTCCCGTTGAGTTTAGATACAGACCTGTTTACCTGTACAACGCTATGGTTAATCCTTTCGTTAACTATAAAATCCGTGGATTTATCTGGTATCAGGGTGAGGCAAATGAAACCCGTGGATTCGAATACCGCGATTTGTTCCAGGGTATGATAAATGACTGGCGTTCTCGTTGGGGTGATAATACACTTCCTTTCTATTATGTTCAGTTAGCACCTTTCCGTGCGCCCAAATTGTTTGATGACAAGTCTAAATGGGCTATTGTGCGTGAGTCTCAGTCGGAAGCTTTACATTTATGCAATACAGGTATGGCTGTTATTACTGATATAGGTGATGCTAAGGACATACATCCGAAGAATAAGCAGGAGGTAGGACGTAGACTGGCTTTGCTTGCTTTGGAGAATACATATAAACGTAGTGATGTTATGTCCTCTGCTCCGATTTATTCAAATTACAGAATAGAGGGTGATAAAGTCTATTTGAGTTTCAGTAATCTTGGAAACGGCTTTTTAAAAGGAGGTGTTTTAAATGGCTTTTTTATATCAGGAACGGACCGTGTATTCCATAAGGCTGAGGCTACGATTGTGAATAATGAGATTGTTGTCAGCTGTTCAGATGTCAAATATCCTGCTGCTGTAAGGTATGGATGGTCAGATAATCCTGTTTGTAATTTATATGGAAGTAATGGGCTTCCGGTATCTCCGTTTAGAACTGATAATTGGTAATGATATGAAAAGACTTATAAATAATATTATGTTGCTGATATTCCTGACAGGTTGTACAGCAACAGATAAAGATGCCAAGATGGAAAGTTACATAGATAATCTCCTTTCTCGTATGACCCTACGTGAGAAGATAGGGCAGATGACGCTCCCTACTGGTGGTGATCTTGTTTCCGGTTCTGTAATGAATAGTGAACTGTCCGAGTCCATCCGTAAAGGAGAAGTCGGTGGAATTCTTAACGTAAAAGGTGTGGAAAAGATTTCTGAACTTCAGCGTATAGCTGTAGAGGAAAGCCGTCTCGGCATACCTTTGATTGTCGGTGCCGACGTAGTCCATGGTTATGAAACTATTTTTCCCATTCCGCTTGCAATGTCCTGTAGCTGGGATACTACTTTGATAGAGCGTGCAGCACGCATTTCTGCAATTGAAGCGAGTGCTGATGGCGTAAGCTGGACCTACAGTCCTATGGTTGACATATGTCGTGATGCCCGTTGGGGACGTATTGCTGAGGGGGCAGGTGAAGACCCTTATCTTGGTTCTCTCATAGCTACTGCCTATGTCAGGGGTTATCAGGGTGATAATATGAAAAACAATGATGAGATAATGTCATGTGTCAAGCATTTTGCCCTTTATGGTGCATCAGAGTCTGGCAGAGATTACAATGTTGTTGATATGAGCCGTAATCGTATGTATAATGGCTATTTTGCTCCCTACAAGGCTGCTGTAGATGCCGGTGCCGGTTCTGTCATGAGTTCTTTCAACACTGTTGACGGTATCCCTGCAACCGCTAATAAATGGCTTTTGACTGATGTATTGAGAAAAGAATGGGGGTTTGACGGATTCGTCGTTACTGACTACAATTCGATAGACGAGATGCGTATGCACGGATACGCAGACCTGAAGGAAGCTTCTGCAAAAGCTTTGATTGCCGGTACTGATATGGATATGGTGTCCTACGGTTACATCAAAACTCTTGAAGAATCAGTAAAGGACGGTAGGATAAGTGAGTCCCTTATAGATAAAGCCTGTCGTAGGATACTTGAAGCGAAGTACAGACTCGGTTTGTTTGATAATCCTTATAAGTATTGTGATGTTCTTCGTGCCAAGACTGAACTTTTTACGCCAGAACATCGTCAGGTTGCACGTGAGATATCCGCAAAGACATTTGTCTTGATGAAGAACAAAGACAATATACTTCCATTGAAAGGAAACGAAAGGATAGCCCTTGTGGGCCCTTTGGCAGATGCACGTAACAATATGTGTGGAACATGGAGTATGGGATGTGAGACAGACGGACACATCTCTGTATATGATGGACTGAAACGTGCCTTTGGTACAAATGCCTCAATTCGTTATGCAAAAGGCAGTAATATATATTATGATGCCGACACGGAAAAAGGTGCTGCAGGAATTCGTCCTTTGGAGAGAGGGGATGGCGCTAAGATGCTCAAAGAGGCTTTGGATGTGGTTTCCTCTTCAGATATAATAATAGCCGCCGTAGGTGAATGCTCGGAGATGAGCGGTGAGTCTGCCTCCAGGTCTGACATACGGATACCTGATGCCCAACGTTCTCTTCTTAAAGCTCTTTTCGGAACAGGCAAACCTGTCATAATATTACTTTTTACCGGCCGTCCATTAGACTTGAGCTGGGAATCGGAACATGCGGCAGCCATACTAAATGTCTGGTTTGGCGGTAGTGAGGCTGGAGATGCCATCGCTGATGTTCTGTATGGAAAAGTCAATCCTTCCGGCAGGCTTACTACGTCTTTCCCCAGAAGTGTCGGTCAGGTTCCTATATACTATAATCATATGAATACGGGACGTCCGGACAGTGACGATACAAAATTCAATAGGTATGGAAGTAATTACATAGACGAGAGTAATACTCCTCTTTATCCGTTCGGATATGGATTAAGTTACACAGAATTTAAATACGGAGATATTTGTCTGAGTAGAGATACTATTTCTTTTAATGAAAAGCTTGAAGTTACTGTTCCTGTAACGAATAATGGTAATTATGATGGAATAGAAACTGTGCAATTGTATATACGTGATTTGTATGCTGATGTTTGTCGTCCTGTAAAGGAACTACGTTCTTTTAAGCAGGTATTTATACCGAGAGGTAAAACAGAAAATGTCAGTTTTATCTTATCTGTAGAAGATCTTAAATATTATGACTCTACTGGAAATTTTACAGTTGAAAGTGGGGATTTTGATTTAATGGTAGGCCCCAACAGTTCGAATGTACAGAGTAAACATTTTTATTTACATGATATCATAAAGCATGAGTAACTTTTGTGGTTAATGGAAATAATTTCACAAAAGAAGTGTATAAAAAATAATCACTAATAAAAAGCCGTATCAAACTTTTTTAAGGATGCGGCTTTTTGTTTTTGAATACTCAATTTTAATACATTCATTCGTATGCTAATATGTCGTGGATATTGTATTAAAATTTAGTATTCAATCATTATTATATGGATGAAAAGATTTGATTTTCTTTCATGTAAATTATGCAAGCATGGGAACTATCAGTAAAATGATGATAGAGAGCAAAAGTGTGATGATTGCCCAAATCTCATACTTATAATTCTTGCTTTCAGCAGAACCGAATTTTATTCTACGGTGCAAACATATTACAAGTGAGTATATTCCTACATAAAATACTGTTAATCCTGATATCAGTAGATAGAATCTTAGGTTTTCTTTATATAGGAAATTTATACACGTAGTGAAATATCCAATATTAACGGAAATGAGGCTTATCATAATAATATGATGCGTTTCTGAGCCGTTTCAGTTCCCAAGAAAGGCTAATAAAAAATAGGCGTGGGAACTTTAACTTATTATCTCATTGAGGCTCTGGACTGCCCTACCGTATATAATAAGCAAAGCCCACGCCTAATGATATAATCATATTATATGATAATGTGACAATACCATAGACGTGGACGTTTTACTGCTTATTATCCATACGGTTAGAATTGTCCAGATTCCAATGAGGGATAATATGCTAACGCCCGATAAATATGTAAAGTTATCTTTTTGATTTCAAAAAGAAACTTCTGCAAAGTAAATAAAAAAGAATGTGGAAACCAAATTCTTTTATTGGAATTGAAGAAAACAAGTTTTTGACAAGGAGAAAACTTTAAATGGTGTTTAAGCAGTATTTAAAAAGAGTTTAAACACCATTTAGTTTAATGGTTTTATATTCTTTTTCGCATTCTGGTCTTGACTTTTCTGTGGAAATTCATAGCCTTGTGTACGGGATGGCGGAATGTTTCTTCACGGTCTCGCCAGAGTCGGTAGCTCATTATTATAAGCAGGAAGATTGTTCCTTGAATACATACCCATCCGAACAGTTCTTTCAGACTGGTCAGTGTGGTCTGGGTTCTTATCAGGTTATAGAGAGTGTTCAGAGGAATTCCTTCAGTCCATGCGCGTACCTGGTCCATGTTTCGGCTTATAGTGGCAATGTTGTCCTGCTCAAGATATCTCATGGCTCTGTTCAGAAGTGCCGTTCCAAGCGGTGTAGCGATACTTGTTCTTATGAAACTCAGTACGCACAGTGCCTGGAAGAAATGCTTGAACGGAACACTTACGGCGATGTATATTGTAAGAGATATATACAGCATTCCATAACCTATACCGCGAATGAAGTTTGGAAGGTAAAGACTCTCTATGTTCAGATTCGGGTGGATAAGGAAATACATGTAGTACTGATACACTGTAAGCAGGCAGAACCCTATGAATATAAGCATTTTGAATCCTTTGTGCTGGACTACACGACGGTAGAACACTATACCCGAACCGCATAATATACCTGCAAAGGCATACCAGTTCAGTGATACGGAATTCAGTGTGTCGTACTTCAGAATAGAACTCATGAAAAGGGTCTGGAGCACTGTAGATGTTGTGAGGTATATGCATAGCACGAGAAACAGCAGCAATATGATAGGGAACTTAGGATATGTGAACACGTCCGGTTCCACATAAGGGCGTTTCAGTGTCTGCATACGGTTGAAGTTCAGCAGTAAGCATGCTACGGCAATCACTGCACAGGCACGAATTTCCGAGCTGTCGAACCAGTCATAGTATTCGCCATAGATACAGATGAATACTACAGAGAAAAGAAATACTACCCACAGTGCGGCACCAAGCCAGTCGATATTATATATCGGTACAACTTTTCCCGGGCGGAAATGTCTTGTGAAAAGGAATACACACAGCCATACCACACTGACCATTGCTATCACGAACCAGTGCATATATCGCCAGTTGGCCCAGTCGGTGATGTGTGTTGCGACAAGCCCTGAAAGTTGAATGCTTTCGAGTACAATGATGTATATTACAGGATAGAAAGTCGAGAAATCGCCGGCAGGAGTGATGGTGAGTCGCATATTTGAGAAACACTCGAATGTACCCCACATACGGAAGAATCCCGATATGAAACATACCACAATCATAAGAGCTATGTTGCTCGTGTGCATGGTGATGAGATTGCAGACTATCAGTACCGGACATACGGTGAGCAGTATGCTGCGGGTGGTGAACCGGAATTTCAGTCTGAAAAGGATAGGGAAGATGATAGTCATCCCTATGAATGATGCATACCCGGCCATGGATACATCTTCTTTGATATATCCGAGCTCGCTCGACATCTGCATGGCTGTAGGGAGGAACACACCACCGTTGAACTGAAAAGCCAGTGCGAAAAAGAATGAGAAGAAGACGCATATCGATGTAGGCAGATTCTCTTTATAGTATGCTATGCGTGGTCGTTTAACAGTAGCCATACCCTTTTGCTAAATTAGTTTTCTACTGTACATTCTACGTTCATTCCCGCACGTAGGCGTTCCAGATTTTCTTTTTTGTTTTCCGGTGTGAATTCTATTCTTATCGGTATTCTTTGTTCTACTTTTACGAAGTTTCCTGCAGAGTTGTCCTGAGGGATGATGGAGTATGCCGAACCTGTGGCATCAGAGATAGAAGAAATCCTTCCTTCAAATCTCACTCCCGGAATGGCATCTACATTTATTTTTACTTTCTGACCGATGTGCATGTTTGTAGTCTGGGTTTCCTTATAGTTGGCTATAACCCATTTTTCAGTACCGTCTACCAGGGTCACAAGAGTCTGTCCCTGCTGAACAAGTTCGCCTTCGTGTATCTCCTTACGTCCTGTCACCCCGTCTGTTGTGGCAAGTATCACTGTATATGACAGATTCAGCTTGGCAAGTTCAAGTGCTGCTTCTGCAAGTTTTATGGCAGCTTCGTTCTGTTCCAGACGCTGTGTCTGTTCCTGCTTTACGAGCGATGTAGACTGTTTCTGTCTGATAAGCTGTTCGTATCTTGCCTTTGTCGCTGCATAGTCAGTTCTTACGCGGTCGAACTGCTGTGGTGTAACAGCTTCCTCCTTAACCAGTTCCTGATAGCGTTTGTAGTCCTTCTCGGCGTTTTCCAGACGTATGCGCTGTTCGTCTATGGCAGCATCTGTCACAAGGATATTGTTCTGGGTGGTGTTGATAGTGGTGTACATGGCATTCTTTCCTACCAGTGCGTTATGGTAGTCAGCTTCGGCCTGTGCCACTTTCAGTCTGTATTCTATGTCCTCTATCACTACAAGAGTGTCGCCTTTCTTTACTTTCTGATATTCTTCGAAATATATCTTCTTGATAAATCCCTGTACACGTGTGTTCACCGGAGTGAGGTGCTGTTTCACCTGGGCGTTGTCTGTATATTCATCGCTGCTTATTCTCAGGAAGCGTCCGCACACCCATGCTATGCCGGCTACAAGTATTATTAGAATGAAGAAATTAGGAATTGCTTTTTTTCTGTTACTCATGTCTGTCTATATTTATGTTGTTTCTTACTATGGAAAAATTATTATAGTGTACCGGTAATTTTCTTGAGCAGTAAATACTGGTAGATGATGTTTATGCGGTCGTTGGCAAGCTGAAGCTCTGTGTCAAGCTGAGTGTTTCCGGCATCCAGCATGTCGGTAATCAGTGACAGTCCGTTCAGATATCTCTGGCGCACGATGTTGTAGTTTTCGTGGGCAAGCTGTACGCTCTTCAGTCGTGTCTGCATTCTGGTGTACGCCTCGTCCAGACCTATACATGCCTCGTGAACAGAGTTCTCAAGTTCTTCTTCGGCATATTCCTTTTCTACTATCATCTTTTGTCTGTTGATTCGTGCATGTCGCATCTTCTTCTTACCCTTGAACAGCACGTCGAGATTATAGCTTATTTCGATTCCTGCAAACCAGTAAGCGAAGTTTATGTCCAATGGCGGAACTTCTACCATGATAGGACCTGTCATCTCGCCTGTAACTGCAAATCTGATGTCCGGGAGATATTCGCCCTTGATGCTCTTTATCTTGTTTTCGCTCATCTTGATGTTCAGGTCAGCCTTTTTCATCATAGGGATTTCTTCCTTATTGCTGAGCCATAGCTCCTGACTCTTGCTTTCGATGGGCAGTCTGAGAAGGCTTGCGGTGTCTGTTGCTATCTTGATATTAGGGTCCAGACCTATTGTGGAAGCTAATTTATAGCTGATAACGTTTATTCTGTTTTTTACCGAAGTCAGTCCGAGTTCCAGATTCTGTAGCTGAAGTTCGTAGCGGGTGATGTCGCTCTTCAGTGCCGTACCCTGTTTATAAGCCGCCTGCATATCCTTTACCAGGAGTTTTGTCTGGCTGATATTGTTTTCGTAAACGTATTTCTGATTGCTCAGTTTGGATATTTCCAGATAGTATCCGGCAAGCAGGAAGCGCAAATCCTGTCTGTTCAGAATCTCATCCTGTACTGATGATTCCTTTTCCAGTCTTTTCAGATTTATATTGTTCTTGATTCTTCCTCCGGCATAAATCACCTGCGTAGCTTTAAGAATCAATGAGTTGCCGAAGTGTGGCAGCTCGCCGGTTTCCCAGTTGCTGTAGTCGCGGTCGAAAGTGACACAATTACCTATGTACTGTACGTTTGCTTTTGCTCCCACTGACGGAAGAAGGTCATTCTTGGCTATCTCTATTGCCTTTTCCGCTTCGTCTGTCATCAATGAGTGTATGTTGATGCTCTTACTGTTCTCGTCGGCCAGTCTGAAAACCTCATCCAGCGTCAGCATCTGAGTTTGAGCCTGCATGCATGAAAAGCTTCCTGCAAGCAGAGCTGAAAAAATAAATCCTTTTTTTGTCATCTTCTTCTTTTTACCTTTTTATAATACCTATCGTAATGAAATGCTTCTCCAAGCATCTGAAAAATATAATAATAAAGTCCTTAAAGACATTTTTTATTTGAATGTGCAAAATTAATTTTTTAATTTTGTTCAGAATTTTCAAATTATGCAATAAGATTACCATTTTAAGCCATTTTGATGTGACATGAACCAGGAACAGCTGAATTATATAGATTTTTTGAATAATTCTTCGGATTTTGATATCCTGATAAAGAAGACCGGATGGGAGGAAGTTTCGTTGCAGGCTCATGCTCATAAAAAGTATCAGATTATATATACTCTGTCCGGAACTCTACATATTCAGATAGAGGATGATTCCTATTTTGTTCCTGAGAAACATATAGCCTGGATTCCTGATAATGTGGTGCATGAGATAAACAGCAACAACAGGCAGGTTTCGCTTGTCATATTTTATTTGTCCCCATGCTGGTTTCATGAGGACATACGCCCTTCATCCTTTTGTATCTATAATTCCAATTCTTTGATAGGGGCGAATCTGAAGTTCCTGGCTTCGGGAAGAAAGATTATTAAGGGAGATGAAAACAAGGCGCTCTTTGATTTTGCTATAAGTTTCTTTAATCTTCTTCCTTCGCAGAGTTATAAGGTAGATTTCCTGTTGAGAACGATGTCGATACCTAACGACCACAGACTTTATCCCGTGTTGTGCTATATAAGGGAACATGCTTTCGAGAATCTGAAAATAGAGCAGGTGGCTGCCGAGTTTAATCTGTCGGTGAGAAATCTGAGCCGGCTGCTTCATAACTCCGGAATACGGTATAGTTCGTTTGTAAACCGTCATAGGATAAACCGTGCCATAGAGCTGTTTTCCGATGGTGGCAAGACTATGCAGCAGATAGCTTATGAGACGGGTTTCAGCACTCCGAACAATTTCAACCGTGTGTTCAAGCAAGTGACAGGTACTTCGCCCGGTATGTATGAGAAAGGTGTTATTGACAATAAAAAATCAGCCATAGAGCAATAAATGTCCTATGGCTGATTCTGTGTGAATATTAAAGTCCGAGTTTCTTGCTTACGAATTCTTTTACAAATTCCACAGTACCGTCAATGCCGAGAACTGAAGAGTCCACACAGAGGTGATACGTTGCAGCGGCTCCCCATGTCTTGTAGCTGTAGTAGTTATAGTATGACGAACGTTTCTTGTCTGCCTTCTCCATAAGTTCTTCTGCCTCTTCTGCCGAAACTTCAAGAGTAGCCATCAGTCTTTCTATTCTTGCTTCGGGTGAAGAAGATATAAACACATTGGCACATCGCGGATGGTCGCGGAGTATATAGTCCGCACATCTTCCTACGAAAAGGCATGACTGTTTCTCGGCCAAATCTCTAATCACATCGCTTTGAATCTTAAACAGAGAGTCATTGCTCAGATATGAGTTGTACGGATATGCTCCTTCTGTGAGGAAAGGAAATCTCGAACCGAATAATCCTCCGAGAATAGTCTTTGATGCTTTCTCGTCTGCCTGTTCGAAGAACTCGCGGCATAGTCCGCTTTCTTTTGAAGCAATGTTTATCAGTTCCTTGTCGTAGAAAGCTATATTTAGTTCTTTTGCCAATTTCTCGCCAATTTCTCTTCCGCCGCTACCAAGCTGACGTCCGAGGTTTATTACAAAATTATCTTTCATGGTTGTAAGATTTTAAATTGTCTGTCTACAAATATAATTCTTATGAATTAAAATTCAAAATGTATTTACGTTTTTACTTACGCACTGTGTTTTCTGAATTTGTTGAACTGTCTGTAGAGCATAATAGCGGCCAGTACGCTTGCTGCAAGGTCGGATATAGGCATGCTTATCCATACTCCGTGCGAACCGAAGAACAGCGGCAGGATGAACAGACACGGTATCAGTATAAGAACCTGACGGCTCAGTGACAGTATGATAGCCTTGCGTGCCATACCGATACTCTGGAAGAAGTTGGAAGTAACCATCTGGAAACCTATGATAGGGAAGAACATCACTACTATTCTAAGTCCGTTGGCTGAAAGGTTTATCAGAGTTTCGTCGGTTGTGAAAGCTGATACTGCCAGTTTTGGAATGAACTCACCGACAATAAATCCTGAGGTAGTGATTATCGTGGCAGCGATGACTGTCAGTTTCATTACATGGTTTACGCGGTGGTACTGCTGCGCTCCGAAGTTATATCCGGCTATAGGCTGCATTCCCTGGTTGAGCCCCATTACAATCATTACGAACAGGAACACAATTCTGTTTACTATACCGAATGCACCTATGGCAAGGTCGCCGTCGTAGAGTTTCAGACCTTTGTTGATGAGGATGACTATGAAGCACGATGCAAGGTTCATGAGGAACGGAGCCATACCGATACCTATTATGTTTGAAACCAAGTTCCCATGAAGACGGTAGATTCCTCGCTTGAAATGCAGAAGCTCATTCTTGTTGCTGAATATCTTAATAAGCCATATTAGAGATATTATCTGAGCTAATATGGTTGCTATGGCTGCTCCTTTTATCCCCATGTCGAAACCATAGATGAACAATGGGTCAAGTATGGTGTTGATAATGACGGTCAGTATAGTTGCCAGCATAGCTTTCTGCGGATGGCCTGCCGAGCGGAGAACCGAGTTCAGTCCGAGATAGAGGTGCGTAATGGCATTTCCCAACAGGATAATCACCATGTAATCGCGCGCATAAGGAATGGTGGCCTCGCTCGCTCCGAAGAAATACAATATCGGGTCGAGGAAGATAAGGGTGATTACCGTAAACAATATACCCATTATGACATTCAGCGAAACCACATTTCCGAGTATGTGCTGTGCCGATGCATAATCTCTCTGTCCAAGTTTGACGGAAACGAGTGTAGAGGCACCCACGCCTACAAGTGAGCCGAAGGCTGCGGCAAGGTTCATAAGGGGGAATGTTATGGCAAGACCGGAAATGGCCATCGGACCTACACCGTGACCGATGAAGATACTGTCCACCATGTTGTAGAGTGATGATGCCGTCATAGCGATAATGGCAGGTACGGCATATTGCATAAGAAGTTTACCGATAGGTTCGGTTCCAAGTTCAGTTGCAGTTACTTTTTGTGACATATCGTTTTTTTAATTTCTCTATTTAGTCTGAAATCAGGACTTTTGGTTTTATGTTGTGATATGATTTTACTGTTAGGGTGGCATAGACACCCTGATGTTTTTTGGTGCCGACCATCGTCGGCAATGCTGCCCACTATAGTCGGCAATGCTGCCCACTATGGTCGGCAGTGCTGCCCACTATAGTCGGCACCAGAAAATATGCGGTCATTTTGTATTACCAGTAGTATGGTCCATAGCCTTTTATGCCTTCAACTCCAAAGCTGATGGACGAGCTTTCGCCTATCTTGAAGTTTATCATTCCTCCAAACTTATCAGGCGAGAAGTTAGGAAGCGGATAGTACATCGGAGAGCGTTGTGGCATCAGCGATTTGTTGCCATAACCATATAATGTTATTTTGTCGTTAAGCCTGAATGCGGCAACACCTGCTATTCCTACATTCCTATAGTTGATGAAGCCCCAGTTCATGTTTGTGGCATACAATCCTGCTGCCACACTGAACCTGCTGTTTACAGGTACTGCATACATGAATGCTGCATCCTGTCCGAATCCTGCTCCTGAAGGAGCATATTTTGAGGGACTGAATGTGACGTGCATCCCTAATGAGGCATTGAATCCTTTATGGAGTTCCCAGCTGGCGTAATTATAAGAGAACGGACTGATTCCGTACATGCTGAACGACGGATACATTCCCGGTTGCATTATCGGCGCTACAAGCGGTGTACTTAACGAGTCTGTTTTTGTGGCGGAAAAGGTTTCAATATCTGTTTTTGATGATTTGTAAAGCACAGAATCGTTTTCATATACAGTAGACTCGTTGGTTTGCGACATACATATAACCGGCAGTAAAGCAAATAATATTACAAGGTATAACGATTTCATTACTATGGAGTTATTGTTTATTTTCAAATATAGTTATAATCTTATTATACTGTAATTTATATATTTGATTTTTAATGAAAATAGGATGGATTTCACTCTTTTTTATGGATACAAAAAAAGCTGTCTTGACGAAGACAGCTTTTAATACCTTTAATGATTGTTGGATTATGCTTCAGCGCAAGGGATTACAGAAACATAGCTTCTGTTTTCACGACCCTTCTTGAAACATACTGTACCATCTACCAATGCGTAAAGAGTGTGATCGCTACCCATACCTACGTTGTTACCTGGGTTGTGAACTGTTCCTCTTTGACGAACAATGATGTTACCAGCCTTGCAAGCTGAACCACCGAATATCTTTACGCCTAATCTCTTGCTTTCTGATTCACGACCGTTCTTAGAACTACCTACACCTTTTTTATGTGCCATTTTCTTCTACTTTTTAATGATTAAGCAATAACTTGTTTGATTGTCAATTCTGTAAACTGCTGACGGTGACCGTTCAGTTTTCTGTAACCTTTTCTTCTCTTCTTGTGGAATACAAGTACTTTATCACCTTTAACAAGGTTAGATTTTACTTCGCAAACCACTTTAGCACCTTCTACAGTAGGAGCGCCTACAGTTACATTACCATTGTTGTCAACCAACAATACTTTGTCAAATTCAACAGTTGCGCCGTTTTCAGCGTTCTGAATGTGGTGTACAAACAGTTTCTTGCCTTCTTCAGCTTTGAACTGCTGACCGTTAATTTCTACGATTACGTACATTTTATTATAATTATTAAACGGGTTTCTTCCGTAAGGTGGATTGCTTCCGGCAATCACTTGTTTACCTCCGCGGACTAAAATCGGCTGCAAAGATACTTTAAATACTTTATATAATCAATAGTTTGACTGTTATTTTTTTATATAAACCTCTGTTTTTCAGTAATAACAGTTTCGGATGATTCAGAAAGCATAAAAAAAGTGTGGTATGCCCGGTTGAGCATACCACACTTCCGTATATTGAATCGTACCTTATTAGAAATATAAGTAACGGTTATCAACTACTTCTGCCTTCTGATAAAGGTCGTTGATGAACTGTGTAGCAAATCTTGCATACATGTTTGTCAGAGTAGTTTCTTCTGACTTTACATCAAGCTTTTCAGAACCGTTGTCCTTGCTTAATACCTGTACCATGTAAACGCCGGCATTACCTTTGACAGGTGCGCTTGTAGCGTTTACTGCAGTTTTTGATGCAACAGCACCGATAACAGGTTCGCTTCCTCTTGTCATAGAGATGTATGCAGGAGCAGAGAATGTTACGTGCTTAACTGTGTCGCTTACTGCGTTCTTGACAGCTTTAGCCTGGTCGATAGAAGTGCATGCTTTCATGTCGGCCATGATAAGTTCAGCTTTTTTGTCACGGCGTATTTCGCTGCGAAGCATATCAGCTACAGAGTTGATATTGCGATATCCTACAGGATTGATTCTGTCAAGTGCTGCAACCATCATGTGGTCGTTGTTACCGCATTCGTACAATGGAGAAACTTCACCTTCCTTAGCACCGAATATCCAGCGGATAACTTCCTTAGTTGAAGGAACACCGCCTACATAGTGTTCAGAAGAAGAAAAATCAGTGCGAGGGATAACTGTGTATCCGTATTCTTCTGCATTCTTTTCAAGTTCGTCTATTGTTGCGCTCTGAGCTACGAACTGGCTGAACTTGTTGTAAGCATCGTTGTATGTATCGTTGCTGAATTCTACGTTACGTTTGATAACAGCCACTTTGTATTTTTCCTGCATGCTCTTCTTGTTCATAACCTGCAGGATTACATTAGCCTGACCGATGTTCAGTTTAGCGATTTCGTTTACAGGCTGGCTGATAAGAGTCTTGATGAATGTTTCGTTTTCAGTGTTCAGCTGTCCGCCTTCCCATGAAGAAGCGCTAACCCATGTAGCTTCTCCTGTCTGGCCATAAACCTTAGCTATTTCTTCGAAGCTTGCTCCACCCTTGATAGCATCGTAGATACTGTCTGTAAGGGTCTTTGTCTTTTCTTCTGTATCAGCGTAAACCTGAATCTGACGGAACTGTATTGAGTCAGGAGCATTTACCTTTGCTATAATCTTGAAAGCGTTGTATGAATCGTCTGCCTGGCTGTAGTATGGACCGAACACTTCGTTCATACCGATAGAGTCAAGACGTGCTACAACGTCTGAAGGAAGAACTGATTTTTTTACAGGGATATCAGAATATGCTACTGTTGAACCTGTAGAACGTACGAATGCACCGAAGTCTGCAGTTGTGTTGTCCAGCTGTTCGCTATATTCAGTAACTTCATCCAATACAGCTTTTCTGTCAGCGTCTGAAGGCAATACCTGTACATCTACGAAACGGATGTTACGAGTTTCAGCCAACTGCTTGAACTGTTCTTTTCTTTCTTTGTAAAGCGCCTTGATTTCATCGTCAGATACTTTAACCAAAGAGTCGTTTACAGCAGAATATGGAACAGCAGCCATAAGCAGGTCGCTCTGTTCTGTACGTGCCTTGAATGCATCTTCTGCAGCTACAGGGTTTGAAATAAGAGATTTTGAGATAAGGTTCTGATATTTTTCAGCCAGTACAGACTGTCTTAAAGTCTTTTCTACGAAATTCCAGAAGTTACCCATTGTCTGATAGTATTCTACATACTGTGCAGGCATCTGGCTTGAACTGAGGTTAGAATAATCTACGAGGAATTTCTTCAGCATATCCTTATCGAAAGCACCGGTCTGTGGGTTACGGAACGGAGTGTTCATCAGCATCGGATGAGTACCTTCGTCGATGATAGACTGGATTTCAGCGTCAGTAACTGTAAGGCCCAATTTTTCAGCCTGTTCAGCTATGAGCGCATTGTTGACGTATGATTGCCATACCTGGTCTTTAACGCTTGCCAACTGTGTCTCGTTAAGAGAAGACAGTCCGTTAGTCAGTTTGATAACTTCAGTGTATTCGTCAACCAGTTTCTGGTAATCCTGTGCGGAGATTTTCTCTCCATTAATTTCTCCTACGTCTTGCCTTCCCTGATGTGGCTGGAATATTTTCCAGGCGTCACCTGCTATAAAAGCGAAGAGGGCAATACCGATAACAATGACCAATAATGGTCCTTTGCTTCTAATAGTTTGTAAAGTTGCCATTTAAAATTATTATTTTTTGTTTATTGTTTTTCTGTATTTAGCGCACGAAGATACGAAAAATGTTTTTGAGTTGCTATTTTCTGTAGAAAAAAATGCTTATTTCTGTATTTTCAACTTTACAAGCTCGATTTTTGTGCTCGTAGCCTTGATAATGTTGAACTGAAATCTGTCTATCACAATCTTTTCGTGAGGTTTAGGTATTCTCTGAAACTCGTTTATGATTAATCCTCCCAATGTCTGATATTCGTCGCTTTCGGGAAGGTTTAAGTCGAACTTCTCGTTTATTTCTTCTATCTCCAGACGACCGGACAAAATGTACTCGTTTTCATTCAAAGCTTTCGCAACGATATTTTTGTTGTCATGTTCGTCCTCGATATCACCGAGCAGCTCTTCTACGATGTCTTCCAGTGAAATGATTCCTGAAGTTCCTCCAAATTCATCGACTACCACTGCAAGCGATTTCTTCTGCTGCAGAAGGAGTTGCATCACTTTGTTTGCCCCCATGCTTTCCGGCACTACAGGAATTGACTTTATGTTCTTTTCCCATTCGTCGGTAGCTCCGAACATCTCGGACGAATGGATATAACCGATGATATTGTCGATATTGTCACGATATACAATGATTTTGCTTAGTCCGCTTTCAATGAATACCGACATGATTTCTTTTTTGGGTGTTCCTGTTTCTACCGCAATAATTTCCGTTCGTGGAATCATACAGTCTTTTACCTTGATATTAGAGAAATCAAGGGCATTGCGGAATATCTGGATTTCAGGCTCTATTTCGTTTTCCTTTTGCGATTCGTCTATGCTGCTTTCAATCAGATAGTCGAGGTCTACTTTTGAAAATGCCTTTTCGCTGTCCTCTTTCTTAATCTTCTTTCCGGCCAGTCTTAATATGCTTGTGGAAAGGAATGAGGAGAATTTGCTTATAGGATATAATACAAGATAACAGATATATGTAGGAATACACAGAATCTTGAGAGTAAAGTTCGGGTTGATTTTAAACAGGGTTTTAGGCATGAATTCCCCGGTTATCAATATTATCAGTGTGGAAATGATAGTCTGTACGACGACCATCAATGCTTCGCTTCTTATTATTCCGTACAACAGATGCTGTTCTATGATTTCAGCCATTAATATACCGTATATTACCAATGCAATGTTGTTGCCTACCAGCATAGTGGATATAAAATTGTTTGGATTCTGGTAGAATACTGTCAGGATTTTGGTGGAAAAGTTATTCGACTTTTCCATTTCGAACCTTAGCTTGTTTGATGACACAAAAGCTATCTCCATTCCGGAAAAGAATGCAGAAAAAGCCATTGTGATAATTAGTTCTATGATTATATCCATTTCTTAAATATAAAGTTGGGGATAATATAATAATGTATATTATCAGTTGTTTGTGTTTTGTATAGCATTTGTTGTGTCTTGCGGAGCCGTATCTTCAACAGTGAAAATGCCTGTAGGAGTGAATATCTCATATTCTGTCATTTCCTGGTTCGAATCGAAGCCATATCCTGTCAGAATCTTGTCTTCCTGTTCTATTTTGATGTATTTGTCGGAATATATCCGTTCCTTCGACTGGTCCCAAAACAGCAGTTCCGTGTCGAATTTGTCTCCTAACTGGTTTTGTATGTGTACGTTCCCTCTTAATTCCCACAATTCTTTCTTTTCATGATAGTATGCAGTATCAGCCTTAATACTTGCGTCTACCCTGAACAGACTGTCGAATTTCTCAAGATACAGTCCTTTCTCGAAAGCCCAGTACGGTGGATTCTTCTTGCTGAAAACCAGCCATTCGTCTGTGACAATCTTGTATCTTATCATACCTGAGTCTGATACATAAGATACCACCCCCGTGGTGTGCATATCGGGCAGAGAGTCTTTTTCATCGATAGCTGCAGCTAATTTCTTGTCCTTGCTTCCACACGACGGGAAAAAAAGAAACATAACAGTTGCCCATGCGGCAACTGTTATGCTTATAAAATATTTAGTTTTGAAAAAGTTGTGTCTATATGACATACATTTTTATCTGATAGTTGTTGTTTCGCCAATCCATCCGCCGATTGTTACTGTGTGTCCCTTGCTCAAGCCAAGGAAGAACAGGTCTTCATCTTTCGGAGTGTAGGCAGAATATGTTCTGATAAGTTCGTTTGCTTTGTCGGCAACACTTGGATCAACACTCTTGGCACGTTGCAACTTGTCGATAACTGCAAAGAATGTACATTTGTTCAAAGCTGATTCATCGCTCCAGTTAGGGCTTGATGCATACATCTGTGCAATAAGGATATAAGCATCTCCATAATTGTTGTTGAATGAGATAGCCTTGTTGCAGTACTGTTTAGCACGGCTGAGCTGTTTCTTGCTGAAAAGGATTACACCGGCATTGTAGCAGTATTCTGCTTTCTTCATTGGATCCTGTTCCAATTCGATAGCCTGGTCGAAGTAACTTATACTCTTGTCCAAATCGCCTTTCTTGTAATACATGTATCCGCAACCTGCAGCTGTAGCAGCAGTCGGTTCAATAACATGGGCTGCTTCTGAAGCTTCGAAATATGCTTCTTCTTCAGTACATTTCAAAAGCTGCATTACAGAAATAACCTGCTTCAGATATTCAAGGTTTGTCTTGTTCTGTGCAACCTTAGGACCGTAGATAGCCTGAAGGTTTTCGCAAGAAGCGGCACCACTGTTGATGAAGTATGCATCTACGTTGTCTTTTGTAGTCTTTAAAAGTTCTTTCATCTTTTCTTTCTTTTCAGCCTTGTAAGCAGCGTCTGCATATCCTGAAACAGTCAGATAGTCCTGGATGAACTGTTCTTTGTGTGTTTCATCAACTTTCAGTTTGCGTGATGACATATCCATCATATCAAGGAACATGAAGTAGTCAGATTTGTCTTTCTCCATGTCTACTGCTTTCTTAGCCCAATCGTATGCCTGGTTCAAATCGAGGTTCTTTCCGGAGAATACGATATAGTCATGTACTTTCATACCTAAGATAGAGCCTTCTGTAGATTTAGATCTGACCAACTTGTTAAGTCTGTCAAGATACTTGATACGCTGGTCGTGTACAGCCATAAGCTCATCTAAGTAAGCTTTCTGCTGAGCTGCGTCTTTTGTGCTCTGAATTAAACCACGAAGGATTTTGGCACCGTTGGTATATGTTCCAACCTGTGCGAAAGGTGCTTCTGTGAAAACTGCCTTCCAAGGATTGTATGCATCCTTGAAATTGTCTGTTTTAACATATTCAGTATAAATACTGATGTTCTGAAGACAACGGATACTGTCTTCACCATGTCCAAACCTTGAACCGTCTTCTACTCCTTTTTGAGCAAAAGTAGCTGTCGTACCTAATGAGAGGGCACACAGCATTGTAAACATCTTCATTCTCATCGTATATTAATTTAATTGTTTATTGTGTGTAAATTAATTAGTTAACTCTCCACTTCATGAACCAAGGCTCATTTAGTGTAAGTCCGATTTTCAGAACAAACCTGTTTTCAGACATCAGGTTGCTGTTGCTCGGTGAAAGATTGACATACTGGCCTGTTATACTCAATACTGTTTTTCTCTGGAACAATGACAGTGGGAAACCTAAACCGGCTGTTACTCCTATTTCCTTGGCTCCATCCGAAAATGAACTTCCGTTTGCATCATTTGGTATTTTTATGTATGGTGAGTTGTAGTATGCACCGGCTCTGTATGATATTCTTTTAAAGAAGTTTCGTCCGATATGATCAGGCGTATATTCCACTCCGGCTGCTATCTTGCTTCTGTTGTTATACATTCCTGCCACGTTTGACAGTTTTACTTTTGACCATTCCTGCAATGTATAATCCAAGCATACAGTAAGGTTATTCTTGAACTGATATGCTAAACCAACTCCGTATGTTGATGGAATGCCATATCCGTCATAGCTTGTTTTTTCGTTTGTAGAACTGTAGCTGCTGCCGTCTGTGACCTGTGTACCTGTAACCTCGGTAGAATTCAGTTTATGTCCGAGGCCATAAGTCAATCCTAATGTGATGCTGTTGTTCTTGTCCAGCGGCTGGGTATATTGTAATCCCAAATCGAGTTTATAGCTTTTTACATTAAGATTTCTATAGTTGATAGTGTAATCACCATTGTTGCTGAGTGTTGCAGTGGTGCTGTATTCCTGATTTCCGTACAGGTAGCCAATGTTGGCACCGAAAGACAGATTCTTTAATATCTTATATCCCAATCCTGCAAAAACGTAATTAGTACCTCCGTCACCGGTAAATTGGTTTGTAACAGTGGTACTGCTGTTTGAAACACTATTGGTAGAACTGAAATTGTAACCTACTGTAGAGAAAGGTGTAAACCCTATGGCCATACCTAATCTTGGATGAAGACGGAACTGAATGGCAAGATAGTCGAAGCTGGAGTTTCTTGCATTTGCTTTTATTCCATTCTCTTCATAGTTTGAACTTTTCATGCTGAATCCTACGTCGAACATAAACGAAAGCGAATCTACATAAGTGTATGAAGCCGGATTCATAGGATTGATATGTCTGCTTGAACGCAATGCGTTACCTACACCTCCCATGGCTGCATTGCTCGTAAAGACCTGGTCTGACAAGTCCCCAAACCCGAATCTTGTGTATGGAGAATTTGTGCTTGACTGTGCGAAAGAGCACATATAAGCAATTGTAAAAATAACGCTGAAGAGTATCTTTTTATTTGACATTATAATTCAGTATTCTGTTTAAACCTTTTAAAACTAAAAATCTATCTGCAAAGATGATACTTTTTAATTTTGTATCAAAAGAAAATTTATCTCCGCCAGTTAAAAAAACTAAAAGGTCGGGATATTTTTTCTGTAATTGAGCGATATAGCCTTTTATTTCGAACTCAATACCTTTTATTACTCCGGCTCTTATAGCAGTTTCAGTATTGAATCCTAATTCAGGAACTTCTCCTCCTTTTTCTATTAAAGGAAGTTTGTCACAGCATGCACTCAATGACTTGAATCTGGTGTAAATGCCTGGAGATATGTTGCCTCCCCAGTACATTGCATTTGCATCAATAAACTCGTATGTCAGTGCCGTGCCGGCATCAATTACAAGCAGATTCCTGTTAGGCATCAGATAATTGGCTCCCACAACAGCGGCCAGACGGTCCATACCTAATGTTTCAGGTGTCTTGTATTTGTTGATAATAGGTATGGGCGTTTTGTAATCTAATATCAATACCGGAAAGCTGACATTCGCCAATTGCTTTTTAATGGTATTGCTTAGAGTAATTACAGAGGCAATTATGCATCTGTCTATAGGGTACTTATGGCATAATATCTTTATACAGTCTAATGAATGGTTAGAACCTCGGAGAATGTCTATCTGTTCATCTCCGTCGAAAACCGCAAGTTTTGCTACTGTGTTGCCAATGTCTATAATTAAATTCACAATATATAATTTTATTGTGTGCAAAGTAAAGTAAAAAAAAGAAATTTACAGCAATAAAATAGATGTTTTGTTTCATATTTATAGATAATTAGTCTTATTTTTGCGCTGAAAATTACAAAATCATAAATTAATAAAATGTTTGCTATTAGATTTAGGGTATTATTGTTAGGACTGTCACTTCTTGTCAGTCTGCAATCGTACTCACAGAAAAACGACAGTATACAGTTTAGTTTGCTGACATGTGCTCCGGGAACTGAAATCTACTCTCTGTTTGGGCATACCGCCATACGATATCAGAATTTTTCGCAAAATAGAGATTTGGTATTTAACTATGGTATGTTCAGCTTTTCTACACCTAATTTTATATTCCGTTTCGTGAAGGGTGAAACCGATTATCAGTTGGGTATAACTGAATTTGCACCATTTGAAGCGGAATACATGTTTCGTGGCTCATCGGTCTACCAACAGGTGTTGAATCTTACGCAAGAAGAAAAGAACAGGCTGTTGGAACTCCTTGTCTTGAATTATCAGCCACAGAACAGAGTATACAGATATAATTATTTTTATGACAACTGCACTACAAGAGCACGCGACCAGATAGAACGCTGTATAGACGGAAAAGTGATTTATCAGGATTCGGTGGAGGAGAAAAGTTTTCGTGGTATAGTTCATGAATATACTAAAGGATTTCAGTGGGAAGAGTTGGGTATAGACCTGTGTCTTGGTGCTGAAGCCGATGAAACGATAGGTATACGCCGGCAGATGTTTTCACCTTTCTATATGCGAGCCTTTGCTGATAAGGCTTATATAGAAGAACCAGACGGGAAAGTTCGTCCTCTGGTGCTGAAAGAAGAGGTGATTGTTAATGCAGAGCGAGTGGAGGAGGAAGCGGGATTTCCTTTCAGTCCGATGGCTTGTGCCATTGCTTTCTTGGTCGTAAACGTACTGTTTGCAGTGCTTCAGGTACTTAAGAAGAAAATTTATTGGGGGTGGGATATTGTGTTATATCTTTCACAGGGTATAGCCGGTTGCATTATCTCTTTCCTGTTTTTCTTTTCGGTACACCCCACTGTAGGCTCCAACTGGATGATTCTCCTGTTTAATCCTATACCTTTGTTATATCTTCCTTTTATGGTTTATAATGACATAAAACGTAATAAGGACAGGTATCACATTGTTAATTTAGCGTATTTAACATTATTTATGCTCTTAATGCCGGTTATACCGCAGGAATTTAATTTAACAGTGTTACCTTTGGCACTCGGTTTGTGGTGCAATGCCATGAGTCATACGATAGTTTGTAGAAATTTGAAATGAAAGAAAGATTAATAACATCCCTGATTACTGCCATAGTCATATCCGGTATAAACGCACAGACTGTTCCGGCTGTGCCGAAGCTCGTTATAGGATTGACTATCGACCAGTTGCGTACAGATTATATAGAGGCTTTTTCTGCCATGTATGGCGAAAGAGGATTCAAGCGTCTTTTCAAGGAAGGACGTGTATATGTGAATGGCGAATATGATTTCATAAAACCGGATCAGTCGTCGTCTGTAGCTTCTATATATACGGGTACCTCCCCTTATTATAATGGTATCGTCGGCAATCAATGGATGGACAGGAATACGCTTTGTGTGGTCAAGAGTGTCTATGACAAGGCGTATATGGGAATTTACACTTCCGAAAATTCTTCACCGCAGCATCTTTCTGTATCGAATTTGGCTGACGAGCTTATGGTGGCCACTCACGGTCAATCTCATGTCTACTCCATAGCTCCTACCAAGGAAATGGCTATTATGGGGGCCGGCCATGCTGCTAAAGGTGCGTTCTGGATAAACGATGATAACGGAAAGTGGAGCGGTACTACATATTATGGCGCGTTCCCTGAATGGGTGACAAATTTCAACGACCGTAACGGTCTTGATTTCAGAATAGACCAGATAACATGGGGACCTTATCTGCCGGTTACGGCTTATAAATATATAACGACAGAAACCAAGCAACTCACTTTCAAGCATAATTTCACCGACGAACGTCTTTTGAAGTACAAGAAGTTCAAGACAAGCCCTTATGTAAACGATGAGGTAAACAAATTAGTGAATGTTTTCCTCAACAATACCAATGCTGGGCTGGATGATACTCCTGATTTGCTTACTTTAGGATATTATGCCGGAAATTATGACGGTAAGCCTGATACTGAGTACGCCATGCAGATACAGGACATGTATGTACGCTTAGATAACAGTATTGGCGATTTGCTGGATATGGTAGACAGAAAGGTCGGTTTGAAGAATACGCTGATATTTATAACCTCTACCGGCTATCGTACTCCCGAACCTGAAGACCTGCCGGAATATAGGATACCGACAGGGGAGTTTCATCTGAAACGCTGTTCAGCCTTGCTTAATATGTATCTGATGGCTATCTATGGCCAGGGACAGTATATAGAGACATATTATGGAAATCAGATATATCTGAATCACAAGCTTATTGAAGATAAGAACCTGAATCTTACGGAGGTTATGAACCGCTCGTCTGAATTTATTGTACAGATGAGTGGCATACGCTCTGCATATTCCTCACAGCGCCTTCTTCTTGGTGCCTGGGATCCAAAGATTGATAAAATCAGAAATTCATTTACCAGCAAATGTTCCGGCGATTTATATATCGAGATATTGCCGGGTTGGAAGGTTGTGGATGAATATTCCAATAATGTAAGAGTGGAACGCGAGGCTTATGCATCAGTTCCTGTATTCTTTTTCGGGTATAATATTAAACCTGAGATACTGTATTCACCTGTAAAATTGGCAGCTGTAGCTCCTACGCTGGCGCATTTCATGCGTATCAGGGCTCCCAATGCCAGTGTGGCGGCTCCTTTGACAGGAATACGCAAATAAATGTCCGTATTTGCCGCATTTTGTGCGTTTTTAATTATCTTTGTACGCTGTTGAACATATTTAACGGCATTAATCAGTAAATAAAAATAAAATATATAATGGGATTTAATGAATTTATAAGCAAGTTGTTCGGGAACAAGGCTTCTCGCGACATGAAGGAAATCCAGCCATGGGTGGAAAAGATTAAAGCTGCATACCCTGAAATAGAGAAGCTGAGCAATGATGAACTGCGTGCCAAAACGGAAGAACTTAAGAAGTATATCAAAGATTCTGCCGTAGAGGAAAACAGGAAGATTGAAGAACTGAAAGCTACAATCGAAACTACTGACATCGAAAAACGTGAACCTATCTTTGCACAGATAGATAAATTGGAGAAAGAAGTACTCGATAAATACGAAAAAGCACTTAATGAAGTGCTTCCTGTGGCTTTCTCTATCGTAAAAGATACAGCAAGACGTTTCACTCAGAATGAGGAAATTGAAGTTACCGCTACTGATTTCGACCGTGAACTGGCTGCTATGGGAAAAGACTTTGTACGCATCGAAGGCGACAAGGCCATATGGCAGAACCATTGGGTAGCAGGTGGTAACGATATGAAATGGGGAATGATTCACTATGATGTACAGCTCTTCGGTGGTGTTGTTCTTCATCAGGGAAAAATTGCGGAAATGGCAACCGGTGAAGGTAAGACACTTGTAGCTACATTGCCGGTATTCCTTAATGCATTGACCGGTAACGGTGTACATGTCGTTACTGTGAACGACTACCTTGCAAAACGTGACTCTGAATGGATGGGACCTCTCTATATGTTCCATGGATTGAGCGTAGACTGTATTGACAAACACCAGCCAAACTCTGCCGCACGTCGCCGTGCATATATGGCTGATATCACATTCGGTACAAACAACGAATTCGGTTTCGACTATCTGCGCGACAATATGGCTAACAGTCCTAAAGACCTTGTACAGCGCAAACATAACTACGCCATTGTCGACGAGGTGGACTCTGTATTGATTGACGATGCCCGTACTCCGCTTATCATTTCCGGCCCTGTACCAAAGGGTGACCAGCAGCTGTTTGAAGTTCTTCGTCCGTTGGTAGAACGTCTGGTTGAGGCACAGCGCAAGCTTGCTACTCAGTATCTGGCAGATGCAAAACGTCTTATCGCTTCTGACAAGAAGGAAGAAGTGGAAGAAGGATTCCTTTCTTTGTTCCGTAGCCATAAGGCTCTTCCAAAGAACAAACCTCTCATCAAGTTCCTCAGCGAACCGGGTATTAAGGCAGGTATGCTGAAGACTGAGGCTATCTATATGGAAGCAAACAACAAGCGTATGCCTGAGGCTGTAGAACCTCTTTATTTCGTAATCGATGAAAAGATGAAGAGTGCCGACCTTACTGATAAGGGTATCGAACTTATCACAGGTAATTCTCAGGACCCTACACTCTTTGTTCTTCCTGACATAGCAGCACAGTTGTCTGAACTTGAAAACGAAACAACTTTGACTGACGAAGAAAAGCTGGCTAAGAAAGACGAACTGATGACTAACTATGCTATCAAGTCTGAACGTGTCCATACCATCAACCAGTTGCTTAAGGCATATACAATGTTTGAAAAAGACACTGACTATGTAGTGATGGACGGACAGGTTAAAATCGTGGACGAGCAGACCGGCCGTATCATGGACGGTCGTCGCTGGAGCGACGGTTTGCATCAGGCTGTAGAAGCTAAGGAAGGTGTAAAGATAGAAGCGGCTACACAGACATTTGCTACTATCACACTTCAGAACTATTTCCGTATGTACCACAAACTGTCTGGTATGACAGGTACTGCAGAAACAGAAGCAGGCGAATTCTGGGATATCTACAAACTCGATGTTGTAACTATTCCTACTAACCGTCCAATCGCACGTAAGGATATGAACGACCGCGTTTATAAGACTAAGCGCGAAAAGTATAAAGCTGTTATCGAAGAGATTGAAAAGATGGTAGAAATGGGTCGTCCGGTACTGGTCGGTACAACATCGGTTGAAATCTCTGAAATGTTGAGCAAGATGCTTACTCTCCGTAAGATTGAACATAACGTACTTAATGCCAAATTACACCAGAAAGAAGCTGACATCGTGGCTAAAGCCGGTTTGGGACGTACAGTTACTATTGCTACCAACATGGCCGGTCGTGGTACCGACATCAAGTTGAGCGACGAGGTTAAGGCTGCCGGAGGTCTGGCTATTATCGGTACAGAGCGTCACGAATCACGTCGTGTAGACCGTCAGTTGCGTGGTCGTGCAGGGCGTCAGGGTGACCCGGGTTCTTCTGTATTCTTTGTTTCTCTTGAAGACGATTTGATGCGTCTGTTCTCTTCCGACCGTATAGCTACAGTTATGGATAAGCTTGGTTTCAAGGAAGGAGAAATGATTGAGCATAAGATGATTTCAAATTCTATCGAACGTGCACAGAAGAAGGTTGAGGAAAACAACTTCGGTATCCGTAAGCGTTTGCTCGAATATGATGATGTTATGAACAAGCAGCGTAATGTGGTTTATACTAAGCGTCGTCATGCATTGATGGGTGAACGTATCGGTATGGATATCGTTAATATGATTTGGGAACGCTGTGCCAATGCCCTGGATATGGCTACTTACTCTGAAGCCAAGATGGAAATACTCCAGACTCTTGCAATGGAAACTCCATTCACCGAAGATGAATTTACTTCAAAAGATAAGAATGAACTTACCGAAAGGACGTTCGATGCTGCAATGGAAATCTTCAAGCGTAAGACAGACCGTATGGCTCAGATTGCCAATCCGGTAATCAAGCAGGTATATGAAAATCAGGGACAGATGTATGAAAACATTATGATTCCTATTACAGACGGCAAACGTATGTATAACATCCCTGTGAACTTGAAGGCTGCTTATGAGTCAGAATCAAAAGAAATCGTGAAGGCTTTCGAAAAGGCTATTCTTCTTCATACTATCGATGAGGCATGGAAGGAAAATCTTCGCGAACTTGACGAACTTAAACATTCCGTACAGAATGCAAGCTACGAGCAGAAAGACCCATTGTTGATTTTCAAACTTGAGTCGGTAAAACTGTTTGATGATATGGTAGCCAAAATCAACAACAATACAATTTCTGTATTGATGCGTGGTCAGATACCTGTACAGGAACCGGAACAGGTGCGTGAGGCAGCTCCGGAACCGGCTCCGAGAAAACAGCAGTATAAGGAAGAAAAGGTAGACCTTAATGATCGTGCACAGCAGAGTGCAGCCGGAAAAGATACAAGAGAAGCGAAGAAAGAGCCATACAGGGCAGGTAAAACCGTAGGCAGAAACGACCCATGTCCTTGTGGAAGCGGTTTGAAATACAAGAACTGTCACGGTAAACTATAAGAATTTTAATAAAACACACGTTATGAAGGTCGTCTCTTAACAAAGGGGCGACCTTTATTATTGCCCTTTATTACCTTTTAACTTCATAATATTCAGAAATATATTAATTTTGTACAGACTAAAACTGTACATATTAAGTATTCAGTTCTTTAGTTTTTGAGTTTATAAGTTCGTTATTGACTTGATAATAAACTCAAAAACTTATAAACTTAAAAACTTACTTATTTATGAAGAAATATGCCCTTTATATCGTCATGCTTGTAAGTGCTCTCGTTTCATCATGCAGTACTATACAGACACTTACTTTCGACCAGTTGGCTCCGGCCGAAGTTAATTTCCCATATCAGATATCCGTTATCGGGGTTGTAAATAATATGCCTTCACGTCCAGAACCGAAGAAGAACATACTTACATTGGGAATGATTGATGCTGAGGGAAAGAATGCGGCAGAAGCCTTGGCCGGCTCTCTCGCTGACAGCAGATTCTTTAACCAGGTTATAATATGCGATTCGGCTCTGTGTGCAGATGATTATTCAACCGTTCTTACAGCAGATGAAGTAAATGAACTTTCTTCAATGTTGGGAGTAGACATGTTGGTGTCTTTTGAAAGACTCCTTCTTGATGTTGAAAAGAAAGAATATACTAACCCCGGATGGGATGTTTCGATTCCTGTATTGCAGGTTCAGGTAACACCTATAGTCAGGTTATATATACCGGGACGACAGAAACCATTGGTAGAGCTTACTGCTACCGATTCTTTGTACTTCGATATGGGCTACAGAATATCGGAAAAAGAGCTTATAGAGGAGGCTACAAGGCATGCAACGTCTGTTATAAGCAATAAGATAGTTCCATACTGGCAGACTGTCAACAGATTGTATTTTGATGGCGGTGGAGTTGAAATGCGTGATGCAGGAGTATATGTGAATGAAGGAAACTGGGATGCTGCACGAGAGTTGTGGACCCAGGTTTATAACCGTCTGAAGAAAGGTAATGCCAAGTTCAGGGCTGCCTACAATATTGCACTCTCGTACGAGATGACATCCGATATGAATAAAGCTGAGGAATGGTTGAAGAAGGCATCCGATTGTGTCAAGGCAGGTTCTGAGGAAGAAATGGTGCTAAAGTATTATATACCTCAGTTTATGAAAAGGAAAGACGAATTGGGTAAGCTGAACGTTCAAATGGGACGTTTTAATAACAATTTTTGACCTGTTTGTTTTGAAAGATTATAATTTTTAGTAATTTTGAGGTAATAAATATTTTATGCCTATGAATGTTAGCGAAAAAACACGTGCAGCCATATCGTCATCCATTAGAGAAGCATTATGCCGATATGTATCGGGAGATGAAAATACTGTAGTTACAGATATTCATCTGCAGCCGAAACAGGACAGTGGCGAACTCCTGATTTTTAATGACGATGATGAAGAATTGGCGCGTACCATAATAGACGAATGGGTGGAATGCGATTCGGAAAACTTCATTGCAGAAGTCGAACCGCTTTTACGTTCGGAAATTGTTGCATTGAGCGACCAGGGATATTTCGAGAAACTGTCTTTGCTGAAGCCATATTCTTTTGTATTGGTTGATGATGACAAGGAAACGGTTGCCGAATTGATGTTGGTTGACGATGAGGACACTCTTTTGCTTAACGACGAACTTCTCAAGGGACTTGACGAGGAACTTGATGCTTTCCTGAAAGAACTCTTGGAGAAATAATGAAGATATTGTGACGGTCGGGGTAAGACAATGCATTTGCATCAGAAGTCTTTCCCCGGCTTTTGTTTTATATTTATTCGAAGTATATGGGAGAAAGGATATCGTTTAGAAGAAATGAGCAATTACACACAGTAAACCCACGATGGCGCGGTAATCCTTCCGTTAAAGGTAAGTTCTTTAACCGTCAGCACAGATGGCGTCCCGGTATGGGAAGCATATTGAAATGGCGGTTCTCGCCCAATCCTCAGAGAAAGGAGAAACGCAGCATAAAGTGGGCACCAAATGTAAAATACCTTCATGACCTTGATGCTGCTACAGGCAATGCTCTGATATGGCTCGGACACAATTCGTTTTTCCTTCAGCTTGGCGGAAAACGTTTCATGATAGACCCGGTGTTTGGGAGCATTCCTTTTGTGAAAAGAAGGAGTACTTTCCCTGCGAATCCTTCTATATTCAGGAATATAGATTATTTGCTTATCAGCCATGACCATTTTGACCATCTTGACAAACCGAGTGTGGCGCGACTTTTCTCGGAAAATCCGGGTATGAAACTTTTCTGTGGAATAGGAACGGGTGAGCTTATTAAGGGATGGTTTCCGGATATGGAGGTGATTGAGGCCGGATGGTATCAGCAGCATAAGGACGAAGGGCTATGTCTTACTTTTCTCCCTGCGCAGCATTGGAGCAAGAGAGGAGTGAGCGATGGGGGAGAACGTCTTTGGGGAGCGTTTATGATACAGGCAGACGGAATAACCATATACAACAGTGGTGATACGGGCTATGCACATCATTTCAAAGAATTGCCTGAAATCTTTCCACATATTGACTATTGTATGATAGGAATAGGTGCATATAAGCCACGCTGGTTTATGAAGCCTAACCACATATCTCCATACGATGCCCTTACGGCTTCAGCGGAAATGGGAGCGCGAGTGACTATACCTATGCATTACGGAACATTCGACCTTTCTGACGAACCCCTGTTTGACCCGCCTCATGTCTTTGCTGCTGAGGCTGAAAAGAGGAATATGGATGTCATTATTCCTGAGTTAGGTGAGGTGATTAAGCTTCATCATATCAGATAAAATCTATTTAAATGATTCCCCAATGAACGTCCGGTGAACGCTTAATGAACGCAGAATGAATTATGCAATGCTGATATAAGATTCTTTTAAAGTGCTTTTAATTACCATTTAAAAACCATTTAAATAGCGTTTAAAAGCCTCCAAAAATAAAAAAAAGAACAGCCAAAAAGCTGTTCTTTTTTCGTTCATATAGTGTTCATTTACCGTTCAGCAGTTATTTTTTCAGAGCAGCAATGCTTTCTTTCAGTGCTGCAATCTTGGTCTCTGCATCAGCCTGTTTCTTGCGTTCCATTTCAATAACGTTAGCAGGAGCCTTACTTACAAACTTCTCGTTGCTTAGCTTCTTCATTACGCTCATGAGGAATCCTTCCTGATATTTCAGGTCTGCTTCAAGCTTCTTAAGCTCTTCTTCTACGTTAATCAGGTTTCCGAGAGGAACTGCATATTCAGTAGTTCCAACCATGAATGAAGCTGCACCTTCTGCCTTTGCATCTACCTGTGCTATTGCAGACAGGTTACACAATTTCTCTATTACAGCGTTGAAGTCTGCTACAGGACTTTCTCCAACCACTTCAAGATTCAGAGCCTCTTTCTGAGCAATGTTCTTCTGAAGTCTGATAGTACGGATACCACCGATAACTTCTTTTACAGCTTCAAACTTGTTGATGATAGCTTCATCGTAAGTTTCTGTCATATTAAGAGTCTGAGTCATGATGCTTTCGCCATCCTTGCGGTCGTAGATGTGTTGCCACAACTCTTCAGTGATGAATGGCATGAACGGATGCAGAAGCTTGAGCAGTGTATCGAAGAAACTCAAAGTCTTTTCGTAAGTCACACTGTCGATAGGCTGTCCGTATGCAGGTTTCACCATTTCAAGATACCAGCTTGAGAATTCATCCCAGAACAGTTTGTAAACTACCATGAGGGCTTCGCTCAGACGGTATTTGCTGAACAGGTCATTTACTTCGGCCGCTGTTTTAGCAAGCATGGCCTCGAACCATTCTGTTGCCAGGCGTGCATATTCAGGCTGTTCGTTGCCTTCTACGTTCCATCCCTTAACCAGACGGAATGCATTCCATATCTTGTTGTTGAAGTTACGTCCCTGTTCGCATAGAGCGTCGTCAAACAGGATGTCGTTTCCTGCAGGAGCGGCAAGCATCATACCCATACGAACACCGTCGGCACCGTATTTCTCAATCAATTCCAGCGGGTCCGGTGAGTTACCGAGTGACTTGGACATCTTGCGGCCGATTTTATCGCGTACGATACCTGTGAAGTAAACGTTCTTGAAAGGCATGTCGCCCATGTATTCATATCCGGCCATAATCATACGTGCCACCCAGAAGAAGATAATATCCGGTCCTGTTACAAGGTCGGTAGTAGGGTAGTAGTATTTGATTTCCTCATTGCCCGGATTGTTGATTCCGTCGAACAGAGATATAGGCCACAACCATGAAGAGAACCATGTGTCCAGACAGTCCTCGTCCTGACGCAGGTCTTCAATCTTCATATCCTTGTTTCCTGTCTTTTCGATGGCGAGTTTCAAAGCTTCTTCAGCTGTTTCTGCCACTACAAATCCGCCCTGAGGCAAGAAGTAAGCAGGAATTCTGTGTCCCCACCACAACTGACGGCTGATACACCAGTCCTTGATGTTCTCCATCCAGTATTTGTAAGTGTTCTTGTATTTTGCAGGATAGAATTTCAGTTCGTCGTTCATTACAGGAGGCAACGCCATGTCTGCAAAGTGTTTCATCTTCAGGAACCACTGCATTGACAGCTTAGGTTCGATGGCTACGTTTGTACGCTCAGAGAAACCGACCTTGTTGTTGTAGTCCTCCACTTTTTCAAGCAGATTTGCAGCCGCAAGGTCTTTGGCTATTTGTTCACGAACGTCGAAACGGTCCATTCCTACATACATTCCGGCAGCTTCGCTGATAGTACCGTTGTCATTGAATATGTCGATTGACGGCAAGTTATATTTCTCGCCCAGCATGTAGTCGTTTACGTCGTGTGCCGGAGTTACTTTCAGACATCCTGTACCGAACTCGATATCAACATAGTCGTCTTCGATAACCGGGATAACTCTGTTCACCAACGGAACAATCACTTTCTTACCCTTCAACCATTCGTTCTTAGGGTCGTTAGGATTGATACACATTGCAGTATCACCCATGATTGTTTCAGGACGAGTGGTTGCAACTACGGCATAACGTCCTTCAGCATCACCTTCAACCTTATATCTCAGGTAGAAAAGCTTGCTGTGTTCTTCCTTATATATAACCTCTTCGTCAGAAAGTGCTGTCAGGGCTTTAGGGTCCCAGTTTACCATACGCACGCCGCGGTAAATAAGTCCCTTGTTATACAGGTCTACGAATACCTTTATCACACTCTTGCTTCTTTCTTCGTCCATAGTGAAGGCTGTGCGGTCCCAGTCGCACGAAGCACCGAGTTTGCGCAACTGTTTCAGAATGATGCCCCCGTGTTCGTCAGTCCATTCCCATGCATGTTTCAGGAACTCCTCTCTTGTAAGGTCAGTCTTCTTTATTCCTTGCTGAGCCAATTTGTTTACCACCTTAGCTTCTGTAGCGATAGATGCGTGGTCTGTACCCGGAACCCAGCATGCGTTCTTGCCCATCATACGGGCACGGCGTACGAGGATATCCTGTATAGTATTGTTAAGCATGTGTCCCATGTGGAGCACTCCTGTGACGTTAGGAGGTGGGATTACGACGGTATATGGCTCGCGTCCGTCCGGTTTAGAACTGAAAAGTTTGTTGTCCAGCCAATACTGGTACCATTTCCCTTCCACATCTGCGGGATTGTACTTACTTGCTAATTCCATGATTATTATTTTGAGTTTTTTAGTTTTTTTTGTTATTGATTGAGCCTGTGGTTTTACAAGCTGATAATCGGTTGCAAAAGTAATAAAAGTTGTTTGAAAATTCAATACAAAAGGTTTAAGTCTTTCGTTTTATGTGTTTTATATGGTTATATATAGAAAAACACCCACCGTGCAATTATGTCATCGATGGGTGTTAAATAAAAGAGAGTGTGTGTTTATTAAAGTTCGGCAAATGGTTTGCGTTTACCTCCCAATGGAAGTGATAGTCCTACGAAACCATTGATTGTTTTAGAATTTCCTCCGAAGTACATATAGTCTGTTCCTGCGAATATAGGACCAAGTTTCAGTGCCAAACCGAATGATTTACCTCCTGAAAGGATAGGAGAGTAGCTTATTGCTGCGTTAAATGCGTTTGATGGGCGGTATGTAGCGAGGAATGTCAACTCTGTTTGTGTCTTAGGCTGAACAAAACGTGAAGAGTAAACAGCACCTACGCTAAGTTTGTTGTTCAGAAGTCCATATTCTGCAGCAAGGAGGATTGTAGTTGAAAGTTTGGTACTTGTTTTGTAATCGGCGTTTCCTTTTTTCTTAAAATCGAAGCGGTCTAAAGAAAGAAGGTCACCGCCAATATACTGTTCATAGTTGTCAGCGCTGATTGTAACATTTTCTTCACCCTTAACTTCAGCCATTGTTGTATTGCTCTTGTTCCATTTCATTACGCCAAGGTCAAGTACTGCTGCCGAAACTGTCAAGTTCTTGAGAATGCTATAGCTTGCTCCCAAATCAATACCGAAACCTGTACCTGCAATACCGAAACTGCTTGCATCGAGGTCGAAGCCATTTATCATATTTGTTTCAGGATCAAATGTCATACCACCTCCTTTAAGGGTAGTTACTACATTAGCTTTTGCGTTGTAGCTATATCCTTTTCCATACCAGTCGCTTTCGCTGAATTCGTAATCCATCAATTCCTGTGGAGTCATGTTCTCGATATTTGGAACTTCGGGAATATCCAAATCAAGGTCAAACTGTTCGATATTGACTTCAGTACGTGCCAAGCCTAACAATACTTTAGCTCTTGCACCTACAGTAAGTTTTTCAGTAATTCTTCTTGAAAAACCTAATCCTACTTCGGCATACGCATTCATATTAATAGACTGGTTTCCCATCTTGTAACTTTGTGGTTTACCGGCAACGCTTTCAATATCAAAACCGTTCATGTTTCTCATCATTGTAAACATGTCCTTATTAATCTGTGCACCGATATCCATGCGCAAACCGGCATTTACAGACCAGAAGTTCTTTCCTTTAATCCAACCGAATGACAGGATATTGGTGTTCAGATTCATGTTGAACCTATTGTCCTGCTTTAGTGAATTATACAGGGTATTGTTGTTCAGGAAATCATTACCGTCTTTGGTAATGTCGATGATGTCGTTTATTCCTAATGAATTGGTGTTGGCTGTGACATTGAAACCACCGATAATCGGCAAGTTAAGATATCCCCTTGTAGGTTGCAGTCCAGGGTTCATTTGTACACGTGTACTTGCACCTTCCATGAAATAAGATGTACGCAGATACTGAGCCTGTGCGCTAAAAACGGTTGCCAAAACGGAAACTGCAACCAAAACTTTCTTGTTCATAAATGTTCTCATAATCGTTGATTTATTTGTTGCTTTCTCTTTTTGCAAAAATATGTATTTATTGTGGAACTTTTTTGTTTAATTATAAAATCTTTTTGTAATTTGTTTGTTATGTGTTTTTTCTGTGTTTTTTGTGTGTACGTATTATTAATATTTTATTTATTTAAAGTATATACAGGGTGCGTTTTATATCCTATGTTTTTAATCATTCCGTCTTTTATCAATTTATTTATAAATAATGTAGCTTTGTATCTTGTTACGTTGCATATTTCTTCTATTTTCTTTCTTGTAATTATTCGGTTCTCTTCCAGATACCTTGTAATTATCATATTCATTTTTTCGTCGGTGATGTTTGTGGAATGTTTTCCGTCCTTTTTGTTTAGGGGAATGAGCTTTTTCTTTGTCTTTTCACTGAATTCCTTGTATGGGCTGATTTTTATTTTCTTAAAGCCGATGTCGTGTGCATCTTCTTTACCGAAACATTTACTTGACTTCTTTGCTCCTAAAATCAACCTAAAACGGCATAGTCCGTCTATGTTCACCTGCTGTCCATGTGCCAGTGCATTAGAAATCTCATCTTTCAGCGCTACTAAAACTCCATGTATGTCCGATGGGGTCATTGAACACGAATTATGTATACGTTCGACCAATCCTTTAAGGCTGACAGTCTGTGAATTACATATCCTCACGTGGTAGCTTTCTTCACCTTTATTCTCATCGGCCATTGATGGGTTTTTAAATAAATCAAATTCAATATTATCCATATTTTTTATGTTTATAATTTTTTATCTGCTGACATATGTAAGCAATATAAATTACATATGTAGGTAAATTTACTTACATATGTGTGAAAGCATGCTGACATATGTCAGTATATATAAATGTGTAGGCAAAAATAAAAAAATATTTAATTGATAGTTTAATATAAGTAGATGTTTTTCGGCATTTGTTTTCTATGATATATCTGTTGGTGGAATGTATAATCTTAATATTTGTATATATTGTACGTTATGAGTCTTTTTTATTTTGGTTTTATGACATATTGTCTTGGTAATTTGTTTATTTGTATAATTTTTTATCAAAAAATGATTTTTTTTACGATGATATAAAAGGTATTCTTTTTTATTTCTTAATTTTGTGTCATTCAAGTATAGCATAAAGATTGATTAAGCTTGTTCGTGCAGATACCTGAAGTAATATATGAATTAAAAAAATGTGAAAACTTTAAATGTATTTTTGACTTTTGTATCTGTTCTTATGATAACGTTTGTTCCTGTTGAGTGGAGTGGAAAATCGGTCTTTAGTTTCAGATGTCGATACAAACACTAGATGGTATATAGTATTGTTATTTAATAATATATTTAAAAAAAAGTAGAGTTATGAAAAAGATGGTTTTATTAATTGCTCTTTGTGTGGGCATGTTTTCTACCGTAAATGCGCAGATTACAACAGGAAAGTCGACTTCAAAAGTAATAAAAACGGGTAACAGGGCCCAAGCTGGTGACTATGGTCTGTATTTTGGTGGTACAACAAACATGTTTAAGAATCTTGTAGATAAGAATATTGAGTTTACCACTCTTCCTCTTATTAATTTTAAGTATATGTACACAGACCAAATGGAATTTCGTTTAGGCTTGGAATTTTGGAAAACTAAAAATTTCCAGAAATATAAGCAAGAAGAAGAGACGGAAGAAAGTACAGAAACTACCAAAGGTAAAACTAAAACTTTGGAGTCCAGAAACTATTTGTATCCAGGTATAGCATATCATTTTTCTACCAATAATCTTTTGGATGTTTATGTAGGAGCTGAAATGCCTATTGGATGGTCAAGGTATGGAGTCTATAACGATTATAGCTATGCCGGTGATAATGGATATGACAATGTCACCAAAACTACTTTCGATATTGGTCTTGGTGGATTTATTGGTCTTCAGGCATACATCGCCAATCTTCCTTTGGCTATAGGTGTAGAATATGGACTTTCTACTATGCTTCATTGTGGAGATAAATATAAATATGAGGCAAAAGCCGGTGAAGGGGATGCTCAGGTGTATTATACAACATCTTTGGAAGAGGGTGCTGGTCAATATGATGGCTTGAAAGTACGAAAAACAGAAGTAGGTAGCCAGGTTCGTTTCACTCTTACATATTATTTCAAATAAATCAAGGAGGAGTATTAAATGATGACCAAGATTAATTATTTTCTAATAATGATAGGTATGGCTTTCATGACTTCATGTGGTACAGTAACTAAATCATCGGTTTTCAGACCGGATGATATCCGCTTGAATGTTGGTATGGAAGATTTGGAATACCTTGGAGAAACAGAAGTAAGTGTTTCTTATAGCGTGTATTTAGGATTCATTTCTGTAACTGATAAGGTTAATGGTGAGGATTACAGCTATATGGACAAAAAAATCATTAGAATTGAAAGTCCGGCTGGAAATGATATGAGAGGAAAGATTAAAAAAGCAGCTTATAAGGTTGTAGAGGAATATCCTGAAGCTACGTATTTTATGACAGTATACACTAAAACAGAGGTCGACCGCCTGTTTTTAGGTAGAGAAGTTACGAAGACTGCAAAAATCCGTGCATATAAATTTAAGAATTAAATAGTTTCCCCCATTGTATGTCTGGACTATGGTAGAAATACCATAGTCCTTTGGAGTTTATAAAAGGTTATTATGAATAAAATGTTTTTATTTTTTATATTGTCCATCTTGTTTTTGGCATCGTGTAAAAAAGAAAGTACGACGGTTGTCCTTTACATAGAAAACATAGGTGAATTAGGGTATGTTAGTTCGGAAACGAAAAATATATTTAAAATAAGATGTATTACCCAAAATGACTTTGTGGAGAATATAACAGTGAACTCTTTCGATAGAGAATATGGTACTAAGTTATTAATGGATACGGTATTGAACAAGAATAACATTAAACTTAATTATGAATACGAAGTGCCTGTTTTTACGGAAGATTCTGTTAAAGTACAACTCTCATTGAAAGCAGTTGACTGTCTTGGGGAAGAACAAACTGCCACATACAATGTTGTTGTTATAAATAAAAATGTTTTATTGGTTGAGAAGTCTGGGTTGGTAGTATATAGTGGAAAGTCAGAAAAAGAAAATGCTTTCTCTTTGGAAGATCCTTCTTCTACGTTTAACTCCGAACTTGCAGATTCTGCGAAGATTGATATCTATGATTATATTCAGGATGAGGATACTGATGGTTTGGATTTGGTGTGGAAAACTAATACAGATGTTGATTTTATAAAGGTTAATTCTTTTGATTATGTGAATGCTACAATGAAATCAATTACGGGAGTATATAACTCATCGAAGAGGAATGATTATGTAAATGATATCCAGTCTAATGATATTATTATTGTTGGAAAGGCAGGCGAGCCGTGGGGGGTATTTTTGATTGCTGGTGTGTTTGATGACCAAGGTGTTGATAATGATAGATACTTAGTGAATTACAAGAGCTTGAAATAGAATATCTTATTGCTCAAGAAGGTATTAAACTATTGAAAATTTGCTTCCCGTTTTAATGCTTTTTTGAAGTCTGGTTATAATATTGATTGAAGTCGGTAAAATGACGATTAAAAGTTCGTTTAATCCCGTAATCACTCAAAAATGGCGTATTGACTAGCATGCCTCTTCCCTTTACTTTCGCGCTAAATTTAAAACTCGAAAGATTATGTTTAGCGAAAAATATTTTGAAATGCTGTGACTCATATACAAGGCCGAGGGACCCCAAAGGAGTTTCCATCAACTCGTTCTGCATTAGCAACAATATTCCCTATACCGCATTCTATGACAGGTTAAAGAAAGCACAGAAGAAGATTGTACCAATAGAAGTGTAGGGTGTTCCAGAAGAGTTTATTCAGACAGGCAATGAAGGGCATGATGTTGCTAAAGACTGTCCCAAGCGTACATCTCCCCATGAAGTATCATGGTAATGAAAATCAGGCTCAAGCACCTTAAAGAAATGAAGGATAGCCCTTTCAAAAAGCATACGCCCATTTGGGCAAGGCTCTTAATTATCTGAAGAACTTCTGGAATCAGATCTTCGCCTACAGAAATGACGATGAATACTCCATAGACAATATGGCGGCGGAAAGGGCTATAAGACCAATCACTGTCCAACGAAAGAACAGCCTGTTCTTCGAAAGTGTGAAGGGAATACAGAACTCCGCAATCTATATACCTTTATAGATATAGAAACCCGCAAACAGGCAGGAGTCTCCTTCAGGGATTACTTCTGCAGGCTGCTCAGGGAATAAAAAAGGGAAGAACGGATTACGAAAATCTTCTTCACGTGACAATATGCAAATAAGAGTCGTTGAATTAGTGGACTCTTTTTTATATGGGTGGCTGAGGTACCCATATAAAATTGGACATTCTAAAGAGAGTAGAAAATCAGCCTTCAGTTCCTGCTGTCGATTCAAATAACGGATGGTCTAAGGTATTTGTATCTTACAACGCTTCAAGCTTGAAGGGTGATGGCGCGAGTATATCATTCCCAGGTTTTTCTTTGGGCTATATGAAAGGCTTTTCTGTATCGAATAATATTCCACTTTTTGTAGAAGCAGGTGCAGCGTTGCAGTTTAGAACTCATAAGGACGAAGAAGAATATGGAGGGTATAATATAACTGAAAAAATGAACTTCTTTTCTCTGAATATTCCGGTAAACTGTGTTTATAAGTGGAATGTCAATGACGATTTTTCTATTGACCCTTTTGTTGGAATAGATTTGCGACTTAACCTTACTGGTAAATATAAAATCTCAGAAGATGGAGAAAGTGAAAGCTTAAACTTGTTCAGTAAAGACGAAATGGGAGGTGAACCTTGCAAACGCTTTCAGGCTGGATGGCATATTGGTGTTGGCTTTAATTATAAGGTGTTCAATCTTGGTGTAAGTTATGGTCAAGATTTTAACGAGATTATGGAAGGAGAAAAATTTGCCACTACAGTTATATCTTTAAGTAACTATTCAAAATTAATTTTATACATATGAGTAATTCACAAATAAGTTCGTACCTACAGATGCCAGTGCC
>CALUJF010000001.1 GCA_944320855.1 uncultured Phocaeicola sp. | reverse complement strand
CGGAGTGGAGCAGTTGGTAGCTCGTTGGGCTCATAACCCAAAGGTCGTCTGTTCGAGTCAGGCCTCCGCAACTAAAAAAAAGAGATAATCTTCTGTTGGGATTATCTCTTTTTTTTATGTCATATCGTGAAATGTTCGCTCTTAGTAGTTGAAGCTGCTGCCTCCAAGGAACTCCCTTAACAGTGATGTAGGCGGCAGTTCAGTGTCCTGTATGGAAACAAAGTAGCTCAGGAAGTGCAGCAACCTGTGTGCTTCCGAATATTCAGGACAGTTGTTTGGCACTTTTCTAAGTATCGGCTCTATGTGGTCTTTAATAACAGCCAGTTCGAACAGCAATGCAGAGTTGAACATCGCGTCTGCGTTTTCCTGATACGGGAATATCCATTTCTCCTCACCGGCACGTACGCTCGGCCAGCGTGCGATGGTCGATTCAGCCGAACTGTTTCTGTATTTGGAGTCGCGTATGATTCGTCTTAGCAGTCTGTTGTCTGTAGTAGGTATATAATTATGTTTGTCAAGCAGAATGGTGGTAAGTGCCGAAACATAAATCTTATATTTGTTCGCAGCAGGAATGTTCGGAGTAAGTTCCGGGTTCAGGGCATGTATACCCTCTAAAATCAGTATCATGTTGTCTTCAAGTCTGAACTTCGTGCCTTTGCTCTCTCTGCTTCCTGTCGTAAAGTTGAATTTAGGCAGTTCCACTTCCCCTCCGGCAAGCAGAGTGTCGAGCTGCTGTTTGAAGAATGGAAGGTCTACCGCATACAGCGATTCGTAATCATGCTTTCCGTTCTCGTCGAGCGGAGTGTTCTCCCTGTTCACAAAATAATCATCGAGCGAGATAGGGTACGGCTTGAGTCCGTTTGTCATAAGCTGTATGCTCAGACGCTTGCTGAATGTGGTTTTTCCGGATGACGACGGCCCTGAAATCAGAATGATTTTTATTCTGTCCTCACCGTTCTGCCGTGCGGAAATCTCGTCTGCTATTTTTACGATTTTCCTTTCCTGCAGAGCTTCCGATACGTTTATTAGGTCTATGGCATGGCCTTCGTTACATGCCACATTAAAATCGCCTACAGTGCTAATTCCGAGAATTTCATTCCATCTGTGATGCTCTCGGAATACTTCAAGCATCTTTTCCTGCTTGATAAGTTCCTCTATCTTTTCCGGGTTATTCCTGTTAGGTATCTGCAGAAGTAATCCGTCATAATATTTCACTATGTCGAACTTCTTTATGTATCCTGTGCTTGGAACCAGGCTGTTGTAATAACAGTCCACCGTGTCGCCCAATTTCTGATAGAATGAGTAAAGCTTTCCGGAAGTGGACAGCAACTTCACCTTGTCCGTCATTCCCCTTTCCTGGAATATCCTGATAATATCTTCTGTGCGCTGCTCGTATCTTGTTATTGGCAGGTCCTCGTCTATGATTTCCTGCATTCTTTTCTTAATGCGTGCCACATCGTCAAGCCCTATGGTTCTGTCGATGTGCAATTTACAGAAATATCCTTTTGACACCGGATGTTCCAGTGATATGAAACCGCATGGATAAAGGTCATCAACGGCTTTCACAAGGACGAAACACAGCGAACGTACATATGTGCGCATACCTGATGCACTCGTTATGTCAAGGAACTCTACATCCTTGTTGTAATATACCCTGAAGTCAAGGTTTTCCACTTTGTTGTTGACTTTTGCACTTACTGTTCCGTACGGCATATTCAGTCCGAAACCTTTGTAAATATCAATTAAGGAAGTTCCTTCTGGAAATTCTCTTGTTTCTTTGTTATTTTTGCAATATATTTGTAACATAAATGTAATATGTATTACTGATTGGCTTAATTTGCAGTCAATTTAGTCAATAATATTCAGATAGCCTATATGTTACCACTAAATAATTACAGATGGAATATTCATTTTATGATTTTTTAAAACTGCTTGGTTCGCTTGCCTTGTTTCTTTATGGAATGAAAATAATGAGCGAGGGACTGCAGAAGTTTGCAGGCGACCGCCTGAGGAGTATTTTAACGGCAATGACAACCAATAGGGTCACCGGTGTCCTTACAGGTATGTTTATCACTGCGCTGATACAGTCTTCGTCTGCCACTACAGTCATGGTAGTAAGTTTTGTTAATGCCGGTCTTCTCGAACTCGGACAGTCCATAGGCGTTATCATGGGTGCCAATATCGGAACCACAGTCACGGCCTGGATTATTTCGGCATTAGGCTTTAAGGTCGATATCTCGGCATTCTCCCTTCCTTTGCTTGCGTTCGGTATACCTTTGCTGTTCTCGCAGAAGAGTTCGCGCAAGTCTGTAGGTGAATTTATCTTCGGTTTCGCATTTCTTTTCATGGGCCTTAATCTGCTTAAGACCAACGCACCGGATTTGAGCCACAATCCAGATATGCTTGCTTTCGTACAGAATTACACGGACATGGGTTTCATATCCGTATTGCTGTTTGTCATCATAGGAACAGTCCTGACCATGATAGTGCAGGCATCTGCTGCCACGATGGCGATAACCCTTATCATGTGTGCCAACGGCTGGATAAGTTTTGAACTTGGAGCAGCATTGGTATTGGGTGAGAATATCGGAACTACGATAACAGCCAATTTGGCAGCGCTTACAGCCAACACTCAGGCCAGAAGGGCTGCCATGGCTCATCTGATGTTTAATATTTTCGGTGTTGTGTGGGTGCTTATTCTGTTCCGTCCTTTTTTGTCTATGGTTGACTGGATTATAAGCGACCTTATGAATATTTCCGAAGCAGGTGGAGTGGCTGTTTCGTTCAAACTTTCGGCCTTCCATACATGCTTTAATATATGTAACGTGCTTATCCTTATATGGTTTGTCAAATTCATTGAAAAGACTGTATGCAAGATTGTGCCTCAGAAAGAGCAGGAGGAAGAATACCGTCTTCAGTTTATTTCGGGAGGTATGCTTTCTACAGCCGAACTCTCAATGCTTCAGGCAAGAAAGGAGATTAACCTTTTCGCGGAGCGTATAAGACGCATGTTCGGTATGGTGATGGATTTGCTTCATACCAAAAACGAATCGGATTTCAACAAGCTTTTCAGTCGTATAGAAAAGTATGAGAACATAAGCGACAACATGGAGATAGAAATAGCGAAGTATCTTAACCAGGTGTCAGAAGGAAGGCTGAGTTCCGAAAGTAAGGTGCAGATACGCGGCATGTTGCGCGAGGTGACGGAAATAGAAAGTATCGGCGACAGCTGTTACAATATAGCGCGTACCATAAACCGTAAGAACCGTGGAAACAACGATTTCACATCGGCGCAGTACGAGCATATACACCAGATGATGAGCCTGACGGACGATGCTCTGGTGCAGATGATAAAGTTGGTTGAGGATACACACCACGTTGTGGATGTAAACAAGTCGTTTAATCTTGAAAACGAGATAAACAATTACAGAAACAGGCTGAAGGGACAAAACGTGGTGGATGTAAATAATAAGGAATATGACTATCAGATGGGTGTGCACTATATGGATATCATTGCCGAGTGTGAGAAGCTTGGCGATTATGTCGTGAACGTCGTAGAGGCCCATACAGATATTAAGGAGAAAAAGGCCTGAAGTTTTGTAAACAGATTGTTTTAGTTATATCAATACAGTTGGGCGGTCCGGTTTTCATACAGTGGAAATCGGGCTGCTCTTTTTTTATGCGTTCCGTCAGGGATGGATATATTCTTTGTCTTTAATCTGAAAACGTTTAAATCAAAAAGGCGTTACACGTTCGTGTCACGCGCGCAACACGTACGTGTTCCGCTCGTTACACGTTCGTGTTCCACCCGTTACACGTACGTGTAACGCTTTCTGCATCGAGGAATTTCGTACGATATGATTCCATGTCGTGACAAATAAAAAAGGAATCCGGCAGCATGTCAGCCACCGGATTCCTTTTTTGAATAAATATATGTCTTTACTTTCTCTTATTTTTCAATGCTGATAAGTTCAACTTCGAAAATCAAAGTAGAGAAAGGTTTGATTTTGCCGGCTTCACGTGAACCGTAACCAAGTTCCTGAGGGATGTAAAGTTCCCATTTTGAACCTACAGGCATCATAGTAAGAGCTTCTGTCCAACCTTTGATAACCTGGTCGGCACGGAAAGTAGTAGGCTCTTTGCGTTCGTATGAGCTGTCGAATTCAGTACCGTCAATCATAGTACCTTTGTAGTGAACTTTTACGCGGGAATTCTTAGTAGGAATGGCACCTTTACCTTCTTTGATGATTCTGTACTGAAGTCCGCTTTCAGTTACCTTGATACCGTCCTTAGTCTTGTTGTTTACAAGGAACTCTTCGTTTTCCTTCTTGTATTCGCCATATTTAGCTTCGAGAGCCTTAGTCTTTATTTCTTCAGATTTTGCGCGAACATATACTGATGCAGAATCAGGAGTAACGATGCTGTTTTCTTCTACAGCAGCGATGAAACCTGCCAGGAAGTTTTCCTTGCTCATAGTAGTAGTTGAATCGCCTGCGAACAACTGGTTGTTGATAGCATCGTACATATCGCCGCTAACCTGCTGTCCAATCTGCATACCTGCCATGTAAGCTTTTTCCTTAGCTGATGTAGATTTAGTACCTTCCTTGATACCTCTGATGAAATCAGCCATATAAGTAGTGTCAACACCCAAACGACCTACTACATAATCTTTCAAACCTTGAGAATTGCTAACTCCTACCATGTAAGAAAGTGTGTCTACATCACTCTTCATGTTTGCTTTAGGAGTGCTCTGACCGCATGATGCAAGTCCTGCTGCAGCAGCCAATACCATTAAAGCTGTACTTTTTTTCATTTCTAATCTAATAATTTTAAGATATTAATATTTAGTTATTTGTTTTTAGTTTAAAGCACTTCGATAAGTTCCACTTCGAATACGAGTGTGCTGTGAGGAGGAATCATTTCGCCTGCTCCGTGAGCTCCGTAACCTAATTCAGAAGGGATGTAAAGTTTCCATTTTGCGCCTTCAGACATAAGCTGTAATGCTTCAACCCATCCCGGAATAACCTGGTTTACTCCGAATACTGCAGGTTCACCACGCTTGATAGAACTGTCGAAAAGAGTTCCGTCGATAAGAGTACCTTCGTAGTGGCATCTCACACGGTCTGTAGCTTTAGGTTTCTTTCCGTTTCCTTCTGTTATGACTTCGTATTGGAGTCCGCTTGGCAAAGTCACTACGTTTTCCTTCTTCTTGTTTTCTTCAAGGAAAGCTTTGCCTTTTGCAATATTTTCAGAGTTTACTTTTTCTTCAAGCTCAGTAAAGAATTTGTTTACTATTTCGCGGGCTTCATCGTGTGTGATAGCAGTTTTGTTACCTTCGAGCACATCCTTGATAGCTTGTGCGAAATCTTCAACTTCGATGCTGCGGGCACCCATGCTCCACAGGTTTTGGCCTATCCCCAGACCAATGGCATAACTGAATTTATCCATGAAATTTATTATGTGTTATTATAATTAAATGTTCGGATGGCAAAGGTATCTTTTTTCTTTGAAAGTGAGGAGTTTTGAGTGATAATTTTTCTTATTTTTGTGCTTGTAACATATAAAAAGTACAGAATAATATGAAAAAGATAGTAGTATTGACAGGAGCGGGAATGAGTGCCGAAAGTGGTATCAGTACATTCAGGGATGCCGGAGGGCTGTGGGAGAAATATCCCGTGGAGCAGGTAGCCACACCTGAAGGATATGCTGCCAATCCGCGTCTTGTCACCGAGTTTTATAACGAAAGGCGCAAGCAGCTTCTTCAGGTGGAGCCGAATATGGGGCATAAACTCCTTGCTCAGCTGGAGAAAGATTACGATGTGACTGTCATAACACAGAATGTAGACAATCTGCATGAACGTGCAGGCAGTACAAACGTAATTCATTTGCATGGAGAACTCACAAAGGTTACTTCGAGCCGTCATCCGGACGACCCGCGATATATCAAGGAGTTGGCTCCCGAAGAATATGAAGTAAAGATAGGCGATTTGGCTGCCGATGGTTCCCAGCTCCGTCCTTTCATAGTATGGTTTGGCGAGGCCGTACCAATGATAGAAACAGCAATAGAATACGTTGAGGCAGCGGATGTCTTTCTCATAATAGGTACATCCATGAATGTCTATCCGGCTGCCGGTCTGCTTAATTATGTCAGACCTGATGTTCCGGTATTTCTGATAGACCCGAATCCGGTTAATATTTCGTCGAGGCATAAAATACATGTCATATCGAAAGGTGCTTCGGCAGGAATGGAGGAATTTGGAAAAATATTGTCTGATATGTTATGATTTGAACATTTTTATACTTACATTTGTTGTATAAAATAATTAAACGAGTCGACTAACATTTATTATTAAATTAGAAAGCATTATGAAAAAGTACATTTGCACAGTATGTGATTGGGTTTATGACCCTGAAGCTGGTGATCCGGAAAGCGGAATTGCTCCGGGAACATCTTTCGAAGATATACCGGAAGATTGGGTTTGTCCTGTTTGTGGAGTAGGTAAAGAAGACTTCCAGCCAGTAGAAGAATAATTTCCTTGATAGGAATAAAGAATATAATCTCTGTATCGGCTAATATCCGATATGGAGATTTTTTTGTCCGCTCCATATATTTTCTTAACTTTACGTCCGCAAAAAGTAATAAGGTTTGAGAAAAAGCATATACATATTGTTTGTCGTTCTGCTTGGAACATTGTTTTCCTTAGGTATTCAGGAAAATGATGTATTGGGCAGCACATATTGTCCGGACAGTTTCAGTCAGACCTCGGATGATTATTCCCGAGGGGCGGATTGGCAGTTCTCGGACTATAACGACAGGTATGGCGAACTGTTGGCAGTAGACATAAGTCAGTTGGGAAATGTCACAGCCCATTTAAGATTTATGGTAAAGCAGGCTGCCAAACAGAATTATCAGACATCTGTATATTGGGCAAAGTATGCTGTACGCAGAATTGCTGAGTACATGCAGCATCAGAGTTTCATATATGAGTTTCTAAATTCAAACAAGTATCGTGTAGGCATGACCGGTGACCAGGTCCAATATCTATACCAGTTGTGCCGTATCCTTATTTAGTCCTTTTGTTTTATTTTTTTGTACATGGTGGAAGTTCGGAAACTTTCATCAGTCATATCTATGCCTTTATCAAGCCATGAAACTATGGCATATTTGTTTAATAAACTGATTATCAATAAAAAATAAAACAAAATCTCATATGGACACAAATTCTATTTCATTGTTTTCAAATGCACACGCACATGTGGCAAGACGCACAGACATACGTTCAATCATATTTTCTGCTGTTCTGATATTAGTAGGGGCACTTGCCTTTTATCTGTCAATAAAAGAGGAAGAAGAGTCTTCATCCTTAAGCATGTTGGTAATGACATTCGGAACGGCTATGATACTTGTCGGAGTATTCCGCCTTTTCTGGAAAAGCCAGGCATGGTTCTATACTCCATCCCAAAGCAAGATTGTAGTGAAAAGCGAATTTTATGATGCATCAGATTTTGTAAATCTGAAGAGAGTGCTGGAGAATGCATCATTCTCAGAATCAAAGAATGTAAAGGCCTCAAATACAGGCGGTATAAGAATGGATTATATGTTCTCTAAGGACCGTAAATTCGTAGCTGTACAGCTTTATCAGTTCTCGTCGTACATTTATCAGCCTGTTACGGAAGTGTTTTATTATAAGGACAATGCGGCAGACAGATTCATAGACTGTGCCGGCAGAAGAAGCTTTTGATGCAGTTCGGTGAACGCCTGATGAACGTTCAGTGAACATAAAAAAAGACGACTGAAACTATTTCAAGTTTTCAGCCGTCTTTTATTATATTAATCTGTTATTAGATTATTTTTCTTCGCTCCAGTCCATTGCAGCCATACGCTTGTAAGATGCATAGCGTTTCTTAGCCATGTCTTCGCAAGCAGCGAACAAGTCAGCAGCTTCAGCAGGATACTGTTTCATTACAGAAGCGAAACGAACTTCGCCCTTCAGATAATCCTGGAATCCTTCCCAGTTTGGTTCTTTAGAGTCAAGTGAGAATGGGTTCTTACCTTCTTCTTCCAATGCTGGGTTGAAGCGCCACAAGTGCCAGTAACCACATTCTACAGCCTTAGCTTCTTCAGCCTGAGATTTACCCATACCAGCTTTCAAACCGTGGTTGATACATGGAGCATAAGCGATAACCAATGATGGACCTGGATAAGCTTCAGCTTCGCGGATAGCCTTCAATGTCTGAGCCTGGTCAGCACCCATTGCAATCTGTGCAACGTAAACATATCCGTAAGTTGTAGCAATCATACCAAGGTCTTTCTTGCGTACTCTCTTACCAGATGCAGCGAACTTAGCGATAGCACCAAGAGGAGTAGCTTTAGAAGACTGACCACCAGTGTTAGAGTAAACTTCTGTATCAAGTACAAGGATGTTTACATCTTCACCAGAAGCGATAACGTGGTCAAGACCACCGTAACCTATATCGTAAGAAGCACCGTCACCACCGATAATCCACTGTGAGCGTTTTACCAAGTAGTCTTTGAATTCAGCGATAGTAGCGCAGTAAGAGCACTTGTCTTTAGCAGCTTCTACCATAGGGATGATCTTTTCAGCAGCAGCTTTGCTCTTGTCAGCATCGTTGCGGCCGTCAATCCATTCCTGGAATGCTTCTTTGTATTCAGCTGGAGTTACTTCAGCAGCGATAGCAGCCTTCATAGCTTCTTCCAGACGGTTGCGGAGTTTCTTGTTAGCCAATTCCATACCAAGACCGAATTCGCAGAAGTCTTCGAACAATGAGTTAGCCCATGCTGGACCCTGACCCTTTTCGTTAGTAGTATATGGAGTTGAAGGAACTGAACCAGAGTAGATAGAAGAACATCCTGTTGCGTTAGCTACCATTTCACGGTCACCGAACAACTGAGAAATCAATTTAACGTATGGAGTTTCACCACAACCAGAGCAAGCTCCAGAGAACTCGAACAATGGAGTAGCGAACTGAGAGTTCTTAACGTTAGCCTTGATGTCAACCAAGTGCTGTTTGCTCTTAACGTTTTCAGCGCAGTAAGTCCAGTTGGCAGCTTCAGCAAGCTGAGTTTCAAGAGGTTTCATAGTAAGAGCCTTACCACCCTTCTTAGGATTACCCGGACATACGTCAGCACAGTTACCGCAACCCAAGCAGTCCATTACGTCAACCTGCATACGGAATGTCATACCGTCGAACTGCTTACCAACAGCCTTCAATGTAGTGAAGTTAGCGCCAGCCTGTTCGTTAGCGTCAAGAACGAATGGACGGATAGCAGCGTGAGGACAAACGTAAGCACACTTGTTACACTGGATACAATTTTCAGCATCCCATTCCGGAACGAAAGCAGCTACACCACGTTTTTCGTATTTAGCTGTTCCCTGATACCAAGTACCGTCTTCGATACCCTTGAATGCAGAAACTGGAAGCAAGTCACCGTCCTGAGCGTTGATAGGACGAACTACTTCGTTGATGAATGCCGGGTCGTTGTTAGCAGCAGCACCTTCAACTTCGAGGCTTGCCCATGCTGGGTCTACAGTAAGCTGTTTGTATTCACCACCGCGGTCAACAGCAGCATAGTTCTTGTTTACAACGTCTTCACCCTTCTTACCGTAAGACTTAACGATGAATTTCTTCATCTGTTCTACAGCAAGTTCTACAGGGATAACGCCTGTGATACGGAAGAATGCAGACTGAAGGATTGTGTTAGTACGGTTACCAAGACCGATTTCCTGAGCAATCTTAGTTGCATTGATGTAGTAAACAGTGATATTGTTTTCTGCGAAATATTTCTTAACCTTGTTAGGCAAGTTCTTAGCAAGTTCTTCACCTTCCCAGATAGTGTTAAGAAGGAAAGTACCGTTCTTACGCAAACCGCGGGTTACATCGTACATGTGCAAGTAAGCCTGTACGTGGCAAGCTACGAAGTTAGGAGTAGTTACCAAGTAAGTAGAGCGGATTGGGTGGTCACCGAAACGCAAGTGAGAGCAAGTGAAACCACCAGACTTCTTAGAGTCGTAAGAGAAGTATGCCTGGCAATATTTGTTAGTGTTGTCACCGATAATCTTAACAGAGTTCTTGTTGGCACCTACAGTACCGTCAGCACCAAGTCCGTAGAATTTAGCTTCGAACATACCTTCACCGCCAAGAGCGATTTCTTCTTTCTGAGGAAGAGAAGTGAAAGTAACATCGTCTACTATACCCAAAGTGAAGTGGTCTTTAGGCATTGGCAATGCCAAGTTTTCGTATACAGAGATAATCTGGGCAGGAGTAGTATCCTTAGAACCAAGACCGTAGCGTCCACCAACGATAAGAGGAGCATTTTCCTGTCCGTAGAAGCAGTCTTTAACGTCAAGATAAAGAGGTTCGCCGTTAGCTCCCGGTTCTTTAGTACGGTCAAGAACTGCGATACGTTTTGCAGTCTTAGGTACAGCAGCCAAGAAATGTTTAGCTGAGAACGGACGATACAAGTGTACAGAAACCAAACCTACTTTTTCGCCGTTAGCTACCAAGTGGTCGATAGCTTCGCGGGCAGCTTCTGTTACAGAACCCATAGCGATGATTACGCGTTCAGCGTCTTCAGCACCATAGTAGTTGAACAAGCCGTAGTTACGTCCTGTAATCTTGTTGATTTCGTTCATATATTCTTCTACGATAGCAGGAACTGCATCATAGAATGGATTGCATGATTCTCTGTGCTGGAAGAAGTGGTCTGGGTTTTCAGCCATACCGCGTGCAACCGGCTTGTTAGGGCTTAGTGCACGTTCACGGAATTCAGCCAAAGCTTTCTGGTCGATAAGTGGAGCAAGGTCTTCATTTTCCAACATTTCGATTTTCTGAATTTCGTGTGAAGTACGGAAACCATCGAAGAAGTTCAAGAATGGAACACGTGATTTGATAGTTGACAAGTGGGCAACACCGGCCAAATCCATAACTTCCTGTACTGAACCTTCGCAAAGCATAGCGAAACCAGTCTGACGGCAAGACATAACGTCCTGATGGTCACCGAAGATACACAATGCGTGAGAAGCAAGTGTACGTGCAGATACGTGGAATACACATGGAAGGAACTCACCTGCAATCTTATACATGTTAGGGATCATAAGAAGAAGACCCTGAGATGCAGTGTAAGTAGTAGTCAATGCACCAGCCTGAAGAGAACCATGTACAGCACCTGCTGCACCGCCTTCTGACTGCATTTCCTGAACAAGAACTGTTTCGCCGAAGATGTTTTTACGTCCTGCGGCAGCCCATTCATCTACATATTCAGCCATTGTAGAAGATGGAGTGATAGGGTAGATAGCTGCTACTTCTGAGAACATATATGATATATGTGCAGCAGCCTGGTTACCATCACAAGTGATGAATTTTTTTTGTTTAGTCATACAATTACTAAATTATAATAATTAGTTAATAAGAACTTGTATTCTCGTTTAATATAGGAATCCGAACATCCAGAGCGGAATCTGGTTTCCGTGTCCCAATTCCAGTTTGTGCATAGCGTAATACACGTTCGGGTTGGTTTTGAACTTACATCCGTCAGCGCATATTCTGAAATGCAGGTCGTTATCTACAAGGAAAGATGTTCCCTTGTCTCCTTTGCTTACCTTGTGGTCTTTCCACAGAGAGTTTACAAAGAATGTTTCCAGCACATCCTGCTCTTCCACTTTCACCGGATAGATGCTGTACATCAGACTTGTGTTGTGCATCATTATCTTAGCCGGCTTTTTCGGGAAAGCTTCTCCCTTCGGGTAAACCATGTTTATCAGTCGCGCATCGGCCAAATACTTGATATAGTTCATTACCGTAGCCCTCGAAGTCTGTATTTCTTCTGCCAACTGGCTTACGTTTGGAGCACCCGGTCCGTCAACCGCCAATAAATATAGTAATTTTTTTATTTTCGAGAGATATTTCAGCTCAATTTGTTTTATCAAAAGTATATCTACCTCCACCATCATGTTCATAGTCTTCAGCAGATTTTCCGAAAAGTTCCTCTTTTCAAGGAAGAACGGATAGAATCCATGATGAATGTAATCCTGAAGATACTGTGTAGGATTTACGTGTGGAAGTATTGTCTTGGCTATATGTTCATGATTGTTGAGAATCTCATCTAATGTGTATTTCGAGAAACTGTTTCCTGTCTGCAGATTCAGAAACTCGCGGAAAGAGAATCCTCTCAGATTATATGATTTCACGATTCCGTTCAGTTCCGGATTCTCTTCCTTTAGTCGCATCACGGAAGAACCGGTGAAAACAATTTTCAGGTTAGGAAACCTGTCATAACATGTCCTGAGCGCACTGCTCCAGTCTGGAAGTTTGAATACCTGGTCTATTAGGAGCACTTTACCTCCGCGCTTGATGAAGTCGGCGGCAAAGTCAACCAGATTTACTTGTGAAAAGTAAAAATTATTCATGTTGACGTACAGGCAAGAACGGTCAAAACCAAATTTTTCTTTTGCATATTGCAGAAGAAAAGTTGTTTTTCCAACTCCTCGCGTACCTTTAATACCAATCAGACGTGCGCTCCAGTCTATTTCATCCATAAGATCTCTGCGTACGGGAGCATTGGTATGTTCAACCAAATAAGAATGTGTTCTGTAAAAAGCCTCCATGAATATATCCTTTACTTTGGTGCAAATATACGAATAGTTCATAATATTGCAAACTTGACATAGCAAAAATTATTTTTTTAGTATATCTTTGCAGATAAAATCCGGTGAAGATGCGATGAAAAAACAGTTGTATATATTCAATCCGTGGCATGATATGGCACTTGCCAATTTTACTCCATACTATAATGTATCTGCCGAAATTCTCCGTATGAGCCATGATTTGAGCTTTCTTCCGGCGTGGTATGCACCGGACGACGCGCTTATACATGTTGCGGACTGCTCCACGGTAGAAACATTTCGTTCACAGGTTGCAGAATTTAAGGATTTCTCGAGTGGGAGATTTGTTTCCGATACCGTTTCAGGCGAGATAAGGCCGTGGGGGTGGAGTCCTGCTTTGGTTCATATGCTCTCAGCCGGTGGTGCTGATATCTCTTTTCTGCTGGATTCTGCGTCTTTGGACAAAATCCGTTATCTGTCCGGTCGCCAGCGATGTGTGGATGTGCTGTCGCAATTATCGTCTGTGGATGGAGTCTGTGGAGAAGCTTTCTGCTGCAGTAAACTCGAAGAAGTCAGGATGCATCTTGAGGCGAACGGAAGTCTGATACTCAAAGCACCTTGGTCTGGAAGTGGTAGAGGACTGTACCGTGTGTGCCGTAAGTCGTGGAATGCCAATGTCGAGGGGTGGATTTCGCGCATACTCCGCACCCAGGGAGATGTAATGGCTGAACCTATATATAATAAGGTGTGCGATTTTGCCATGGAGTTTTATTCCTCTCCGGAAAGAACAGTATCTTTTGCCGGATATTCACTGTTTGAAACTGACGATTTTGGCAATTATAAGCAGAATATACTGATGTCTGATTCCGGAATTGAAGAACATCTTTTGTCGTTAGGCATTCAGTCTGCGACATTGCACGATGTCCGCGAAAGGCTTTTTGAGATATTCTCCGTGATGGTTTCCGGTTACTATATCGGCCATTTTGGTGTGGATATGATGATTTGCAGTCAGAATGGTGAGATTCTGGTACATCCATGTGTGGAAATAAATATGAGGATGAACATGGGTGTAGTGTCGCATATAATATTCGACAGATACCTTTGTCCATCCTCACGTGGTAAATTTGTCGTAGAACATTATAATTCTGACGGCGAAGCTTTAGCTAAACATAAAGAATTGTCGTTTTTTCATCTGATAAAAGATGATAATGATAGAATCGTAAGAGGCTATTTGTCGCTAACTCCTGTGACTGAAGTCACGAGATATCATGCTTATATAATTTGTAATTGTTGACGATAGGTTGCCGTTACGGTATTCGAAAAAAACTCAGTAAATCATGCTATATTTCACTTTCACATCCTTCACACAGCGAAAGCGAAATGTGTATGTTGTTATACTTAAGCACTATTTAAACGGCATTTAAACAGTGCTTAAATGGCATATCGAATAAAGTTCGAACAATATTCGGATAACATTCGAATTGCATTATAATTATGCATTCACTACTTGTTCACTACCCATTCAGTGAACGTTCTGTGAACAGGCAATGAACGGGTAGTGTACTTAATTTGATGATAGTGAAGGAATGATAATCCTTCTTCCGAAGACTGCCTTCTTCGGAGTATCGACAATATTCATCTTAGGTGTTTCTATTCTTCCTGCTCTTGATGCCGGGTATTCCTTTCCTGCTTTTTCAAGAGCGGCTCTCAGCATAGCTTCGTTCTCATCCCCTAAATGGTATGGCTCAAATGGATTGTCCTCTACCTCAGTGTCCGGTTTTAGACCGTTCGGCATACATGGGGTTTCGTCCTTCGCATTCTTATATATGCTTACCATTACATAAATACCCCAGTTCTTGATGGCTTGCGGAACATTATTGTACGTATCTTCTGCCGACAGCATCCATCCTGTACAATATTTTCCGTGTGACTGCTGTCCGATAAGTTCAATGTCCATGTATGGCATTAATCCTGAAAGAAGGGCTTCGGATGCCGATGCGCTGTTGCCGGATATTATGCCATAAATTTTATCCAGACCGATGTTGGCATCTTTTGTGCTTACATTAAGGTCTATTTCATCATAATTATATTCTGTCTCAAAACGGGTTACTGTAGAAGTGCCGTTTTTCTTGTAGTATTCAGTGAAGAAGTCGTTGTAATCTTCTTTTTCAAAAATATCATTATTGGTGACATTTGCTTGTGGAGCAAACATTGATGCCAGTACACATTCTGTTATGACATATCCTCCTCCGTTATATCTCAAATCGAGGATAAGTTCCTTTACTCCTTCGCTTTTAAACTCCTTACATATGTTTATAAGTTCCGGAATGGAATTAAGGTCAAAACTGCTGTATGCCAGATAACCTATCTTCTTGCCGTTAACGTCAAATGTTTTGTTGCAAATTATAGGATTTTCGTACATTTTTATGGCTGTTAATGAAATATCTTTAGTAGGAGTTATTACATTATCTGTAAGTTCAGATAATGAAAGCGTGATATCAGATGAATAATAGAGGTCCAGATAATTTTCAGTTGTAAGGACTTCGCCGTTTATTTTTTCAATCAAATCACCTCTTTTCATTCCGGCTTCTGCGGCAGGGCCTCCTTCTGAAACATATGCTACAGCGGCAATCAGTTCATTGCCCTCTTTGTTCTTGTAATATACCATAGGAGTGAAACCATAAGTTGTAGATACACCCTGCACACTGCTTGTAAACTCTTCCATATTGTCTGTCAGCATAGTCCATTTGTCTATCTGATTTTCTCCGTCGTGGTATCTAATTTCCTCTACCGTAGCAATAGGGTCGGAATTTGTAGCAGGGTCGAGCTTGCTTAAATCATCGGCTATCTCTTCGTTCCAGTAATAATAAATTTCAAGAGCCTCTTTGGCAAAGGTATTGGCCAGTCTTGTTTCTATTGTTATTGTACCGGTTTTTTCATAATTACCATTGTTTTCTCCCGGAGCAGTTATTTCAGAACGGTTGCAGCCTGATATTATACCTCCTAACAGTATAATACCTGCAAGTATGATTTTTAATCTGTTAAAGTCCATAGTTTTTTGCTTTTATATTTATGCAAAATCTTAAATTCTCATAAGGCTGTCTATCGCATCGTTGTATTCTTTTACCATTCGTTCTACAACCTCATTTGCGGTAGGGATATCATCAATCATGCATGACACCTGGCCTATTTCCAGTTCTCCTTCTGACAAGTCTCCTTCGAAAATTCCTTTCATAGCCCTACCTTTGCCTAAAAGTTCCGTAAGTTCTTCCGGTGTAGCTCCTTTGTTTTCGGCAGACTCTACATTGTGATAGAAATCGTTTTTGATTAATCTTGTAGGTACTATTTTCTTCAGTGCAAGCATGGTATCGCCCTCTTTCAATTCCGTACAGAGGCTTTTGAATTTCTCATGTGCGGAACTCTCTTGGGTTATTGCGAAACGTGTCCCCACCTGTACACCTTCAGCCCCCAAGGCAAATGCGGCAAGCATACTCCGGCCGGTAGCTATTCCTCCGGCGGCTATCAGAGGAATCTCCAGATGCCTTTTTATTTGAGGAATAAGGACCATTGTAGTGGTTTCTTCCCTTCCGTTGTGTCCTCCTGCCTCGAATCCTTCTGCTACTACTGCATCAACACCGGCCTCCTGACTTTTGAGTGCGAACTTGGTGCTTGCCACAACGTGTGCCACCTTTATTCCGTTTTCATGCAACTTTCCTGTCCATGTCTTTGGATTGCCTGCCGAGGTGAAAACAACAGGAACTTTCTCTTCTATCACAACCTCTATGATGGCTTCCGAGTATTTTGAAATCAGTGGAATATTTACCCCGAAAGGTTTGTCGGTGGCCTTTCTGCATTTTCTGATATGCTCTCTGAGGATATCAGGATACATCGAGCCTGCTCCTATAAGTCCTAAACCGCCTGCATTGCTTACGGCTGCTGCGAGTTCCCATCCGCTGCACCAAACCATACCTCCCGAGATGATAGGATATTTTATGCCGAAAAGTTCTGTTATTCTGTTGTTCATTTGTTGATTATTTTAATGGTTCTTCGGTGTTGTTATTTGTTATATAATAATTCCACTTTTAAACCTCATTAGATCTATTCTTCCATGATACAAAAATATGTTTTATTCCCGATAAAATCAATATAAAGACCTGGCTTTATGCGAAAAAAAAGATTGGATAAACATCGGAAATAAAATGCCTCGTCGTTTGATTCAAAATGAACGGTCGTTTAGAATCGAATGACGAAGCGTTTATTTTTCAATTCTACAAGCCAAAATCACAATATATTGTGATTTTGCTGAAAAATGAATACCTTTTTAGGATAAATAATTGTAAAATCACAGTATATTGTGATTTCTTTGTATAAAAAAAGCTTTGCAAACGTGCTTATATCTCTATCGTTTGACAGTTGTCAAACGTATAGACGACAGCTGTCAAACAAATGTCCCACACGTGTCAAACAAATGTCTGACAGCTGTCAAACAACAAAGATTTTTTATCTTTTAAAACCGGATATAAACAGTTTCCCAGGAATGTATAAAATCTGATATTTTAAATATATTGTCGGACAAGTCTTTCAATAGTGTTTTATTTGTAATACCTTTGTAACTCAAAACTTTTTTATTCGTATGATAATAAGAATATTACTACTTTTTAGTTTGATGTTGTCAGGGTGTCTAAACTCTTATGCAGAAACATATAAATATCGTGTTACATTGAGAGATAAGTCGCTCACTACTTATAGTTTAGACCGTCCGCAGGAGTTCTTGTCCGAACGTGCTTTGGAGCGCAGACACAGACAGGGAATAGACATCGATTCTACAGACTTGCCTGTTTGCAGAACATATATCGACCGTCTTGTGGAGCAGGGTGGGGAGTATCAGATGCAGAGCAAGTGGAACAATACAGTCCTGATGCTGGTTCACGACGAGGAGACAGCAGAGCGTTTCAGACAAAATCCGTATGTGGTTGATGTCAGGAAAGTGTGGGTATCGCCTGACACTGTTTTTCCACGAAACAAGGACAGGAAAAAGGAGATAACCAACAAGTGGAAAAAGACTGACGATTATTATGGAGTTGCGTCCCGGCAGATAAAGATTCATCATGGCGACAGTCTGCATTTGGCCGGATTCCGCGGCGAAGGTATGCATGTGGCAGTCATAGATGCCGGTTATTATAATGTGGACAAAATGAAGTTTTTCCGCAAGCTCCATATACTTGGAACAAAGGACTTTGTGAATCCCAATTCGGATATTTACGCAGAGCATAATCACGGGCTGAAAGTTCTTTCCTGTATGGCTGTCGATATGCCTAAGGTTATGGTTGGTTCTGCTCCGGGAGCGTCCTACTGGCTTTTAAGAAGTGAAGATAATGATACAGAACAGCCGGCGGAAGAGGACTATTGGGCTGCTGCTGTGGAGTTTGCAGACAGCGTAGGAGTGGATGTGGTAAACACTTCTCTTGGATATTATTCTTTTGATGATGCTTCGAACAATTATAAGTATCGCGACCTCGACGGGCGTACATCGCTTATGTCGCGTTCGGCTTCTATGGCATCCGACAAGGGTATGCTTATAGTGTGCAGTGCCGGAAATTCAGGTGCTTCAAGCTGGAAGAAAATCACTCCTCCGGGTGATGCAGAGGGAATACTTACGGTAGGTGCTGTCAATACAGACGGTATCAATGCCGATTTTTCTTCTGTTGGAAATACTGCCGACGGGCGTATAAAGCCGGATGTTATGGCGGTGGGTTTCCATTCCAGTGTGGCAGGAACCAATGGAGGTACTTCATATGGCAACGGCACTTCTTTTGCTTCGCCTATCTTCTGTGGTCTTGTAACCTGTCTTTGGCAGGCTTGTCCGTGGCTGACGGTTACTGAACTTATAGATGTTGTTCATCGGGCTTCGGACAGATATGAATTTCCGGACAATATATTCGGCTATGGCATTACGGATATGTGGAAAGCTTATCGGATAGGTATGGATATGAAAAACAATTAAAAGACTCTGTATGATGGAAAACGAAGCGATGTCTTTATACGAACTGAATTCCCTTGTGCGCCGGGGACTTCACGCCTGTCTGCCGGATGAATACTGGATACAGGCGGAGCTGAGCGATGTGCGTTCTAATTATTCCGGACATTGCTACATGGAGTTTGTACAGAAGAACCCTAAAAGCAATGCTCTGATAGCCAAGGCGCGTGGAGTGATATGGAGCAATGTGTTTATGCGTCTTCGTCCATATTTCGAGCGTGAAACAGGTCAGGCTTTTGTCTCAGGGATAAAGGTGATGGTGAAGGTAACTGTCGATTTTCACGAGTTGTACGGTTTTTCGCTCACCGTAGTAGATATTGACCCTGCATATACCATAGGCGATTTGGCCCGCAGGAGAAAAGAAATTCTGAAGAAGCTTGATGAAGAAGGTATACTGACGATGAACAAGGAACTTGAAATGCCTGAACCGCTGCAGAGGATAGCTGTAATTTCATCGGCCACAGCAGCCGGCTACGGGGACTTCTGCAATCAGTTGCATGGCAATAAGTTCGGTTTCGTCTTTTATACAAAACTCTTTCCTGCCATAATGCAGGGTGACAGGGTGGAGGAATCTGTTATTTCAGCTTTGGAACGTATTTATGCCGAATGCGATAACTGGGATGTGGTGGTCATTATCCGTGGCGGAGGAGCGACATCCGATTTGTCGGGATTCGATACATACGATTTGGCTGCACATTGTGCGCAGTTCCCATTGCCTGTGATAACCGGTATCGGACATGAACGTGACGATACGGTGATTGATATGGTTTCGCACACAAGGGTAAAGACTCCTACGGCAGCTGCCGAATATATAATAGGTAGAATGCTTGAAACGGCAGGCAGGCTGGAGGATCTGTCAGAGCGTATCCGCAGCGAGATTCCTGTACGGCTTAATGCTGAGGCAGACCGTATCAGCAGGCTTGTGGCGCGTGTGCCGTTGGTGGTTCAGACAAGGATACAGCGTGAAAATATGCGATGCGAGAGGAACTGTTCACGTTTGCAGATGGCATGGCAGAAGCGTTTTATCAGAGAGGAACATCAGTTGGAGCTTCTGCCGCGCCTCGTAATGCTTGCCACTTCGCGGATGGAAAAAGAGAAACACCGGCTGGAACTTGTTGACAGGATTCTGAAGTCAGCATCGCCGGAGCATCTTCTGAAGCGGGGGTACAGTATAACCCTTTATAATGGTAGGGCTGTGCGCGATACTTTGATGCTCAAACCGGGGGATGAAGTGGAAACTGTTCTGGCTACAGGTAAATTCAAGAGTATAGTAAAATAAAAAGTATTATAGATATGGCAGCAAAAAAAGAAACATATACAGAAGCCATGAAAAAGTTAGAGGCTATTGTGGCTAAAATAGAGGGTGGAGAACTCGATATTGATCAGTTGGGAGATAATCTGAAAGAAGCCCAGAAACTCATAAAGTTCTGCAAGGACAAACTTTATAAGGCTGATGAAGAAATAAGGAAAATGCTTGACGACAGTCAGGGCGGAGAAGAATAATAATGTAAGCGTAGTGTGCGGATTTTGAGATTTTGTCTAAATATTTATTGTAAAAATTGGAATATGTAAATTAAAATCTTACATTTGCCGTCAATGTAATATAATTGAAAACAAAAAATATTAAATAATATAGTTATGAAAGAAATTGACTGGTCTAATTTGTCTTTCGGTTATATGAAGACAGATTACAACGTACGTTGCTATTATCGCGACGGAAAGTGGGGTGAATTGGAACTTTGTTCGGAAGAAACACTTAATATTCATATGGCTGCAACATGTCTGCATTATGGACAGGAGGCTTTTGAAGGACTTAAGGCATATCGCGGAAAGGATGGCAAGATTCGTGTGTTCCGTCCACAGGCAAATGCAGAACGTTTGCAAAGCACTTGCAACGGTATCCTTATGCCGGAATTTCCTACAGAACTGTTCTGCGAAGCTGTAAAGAAAGTGGTTAAGGCAAACGAACGTTTTATTCCTCCGTACGAAAGCGGTGCTTCTCTGTATATCCGTCCTTTGCTTATCGGTACAGGAGCACAGGTGGGCGTACATCCGGCCAGTGAGTATCTTTTCGTAGTCTTTGTCACTCCGGTAGGTCCTTATTTCAAAGGTGGATTTGCTACTAACCCTTATGTGATAATCCGTCAGTTCGACCGTGCCGCTCCGCTTGGAACAGGTACTTTCAAGGTAGGTGGTAACTATGCTGCAAGTCTTCGTGCCAATAAAATGGCTCACGATGCCGGCTATGCAAGCGAGTTCTATCTTGATGCAAAGGAAAAGAAATATATCGACGAGTGTGGCGCCGCCAACTTCTTCGGTATCAAAGACAATACTTATGTAACTCCGCTTTCTACATCTATTCTGCCTTCTATCACAAACAGAAGCTTGATGCAGTTGGCAGAAGATATGGGATTGAAAGTTGAACGTCGTCCTATTGCTGAAGAGGAGCTTGAAACATTCGAAGAAGCCGGAGCATGCGGTACTGCAGCCGTTATCAGTCCTATAGAACGTATCGATGATTTGGAAAACAATAAATCATATGTTATTGCTAAGAATGGCAAGCCGGGTCCTATAAGCGAAAAACTTTACAATAAGTTGCGCGCTATTCAGTATGGTGACGAACCGGATCCGTACGGATGGGTGATGATAGTAGAATAAAATAAAAAAAGTCCTTCAGTTGTGAAGGACTTTTTTTATGATTATTTTTGTTGTTCGGTTAACATATATTTGTTAATCAAATCTACTGCTGCTCTTGCTTTTTCTATATCAACATTTATACCTTCGATAAAACTTGGAGTGAAGCACATACCGAATATACCTCCACCTTTAGTTTGAACCATGATTCTAATCATTTTCTTGAAATAATAAACAACAAAACCTATTAGTCCTAATATTATCAGGAATATACCGAATCCGACGGATGAACCTATCATTAAGAAAATTCCACTAATAACAAACAAGATTGCAAGTATTAATGTGAGAATAGGTTTATAGAACCCACAGTGGGAACTTGCTATGTTCTTCAGGGTCATAATAGAATGAAATTCGCCTGATAGGCTTGAACTCTTTATCAATAACTCTTTTTTATTAACCTGGATTGTTGTTTCTGCACCTAATCCTAATTTTACAAGTAGCCATCCTATAAGTCCTGACTGACGTCCTGAAATGTAAAGCAGCTCGTCGGAGTCTTCGTTTTCCATCATCTGGAATTTGGTAAGAACCAAGGTTGTCATTGGAGAATTTAAAGAGTTGTTACCTTTTTTCGCAAATGCGAAAATTAACACGAGGACTAATAGTCCGATTAAATAAGAGTAATCCATAATGAAAAAATTTAAAATTAATACTGTATTTACAAAGTTAGAAAATTTTTATAATATATCCTATGATTATTGTAAAAACTTAAACTTTAAACTTAATTGACAAAAAAGTAGTATCTTTGGCAGTTGAAATACTACTTATAGACATGGGAAAAGGTAAATTAGCTAAATTTGCAGATATGGCGGAATATCCGCATGTGTTCGAATATCCGTATTCGGTGGTTGATGAAGTGAACTTCGAGATGAAGGGAAACTGGAACCGTGACTTCTTCAAGAATGATAATCCTATCGTTCTGGAACTTGGTTGCGGAAGAGGTGAATACACCGTAGGGCTTGCAAGGAGATATTCTGACAAGAATTTTATAGGGGTTGATATTAAGGGTGCACGTATGTGGACCGGAGCTACAGAGGCTTTGAACGAAGGACTGAAAAATGCTGCTTTCCTGCGTACCAATATTGAGATTATAGACCGTTTCTTCGCACCGGGAGAGGTTAGCGAAATATGGCTTACATTCTCGGACCCACAGATGAAGAAGGCTACAAAGCGTCTTACTTCCACTTATTTCATGGAAAGATATAGGAAATTTCTCGTTCCGGGCGGGGTGGTACATCTGAAGACTGACAGTAATTTCATGTTTACATATACCAAATACATGATAGAGGCTAACAATCTGCCTGTAGAATTTATTACTGACGACCTTTATCATTCCGGAATGGATGATGATATTCTCAGTATCCGTACATACTACGAACAGCAGTGGCTTGACAGAGGTCTGAATATCAAGTATGTCAAGTTCAGACTGCCTCAGGAAGGTGAGCTGAAGGAACCGGATGTGGAAATCGAACTTGATGACTACAGAAGCTATAACCGTAGCAAAAGAAGTGGGCTTAAGACCAGTAAATAAAAATTTCTATAAACATTTTTTCTAAAGGCGTTTAAACGGCTTTTAAATACTGATTAAACGATGTTTAAATAAAAAACAATTATGACACTATATCCAAAATTGATTCTTGATGCACTCTCTACAGTGCGTTATCCGGGAAACGGAAAAAATATTGTTGAGGCTGAAATGGTGGCCGACAATCTCCGTATAGACGGAATGAAAGTAAGCTTCTCGATTATTTTTGAAAAGCCTACAGACCCGTTTATGAAATCTGTAGTTAAATCGGCAGAAACTGCTATCCATACATATGTTTCCAAAGAGGTAGAAGTAACCATAACAACAGAAAGCAAGCAGGCTGCACGTCCTGAACCGGGAAAACTCCTTCCTCAGGTGAAGAATGTGATTGCCGTATCATCCGGTAAGGGTGGTGTAGGTAAATCGACTGTGGCTGCAAACCTTGCTGTAGCTCTCTCTAAGTTGGGCTACAAGGTCGGTCTGCTTGATGCCGATATCTTCGGTCCGTCTGTACCGAAGATGTTTCAGGTGGAAGATGCACGTCCATATGCAGAAGAGGTTGGCGGACGCGATTTGATTGTGCCGGTAGAGAAATATGGTATCGAACTTCTGTCTATAGGATTCTTCGTAAGTCCTGAACAGGCCACTCTCTGGCGCGGAGCAATGGCAAGCAATGCCTTGAAACAGCTCGTGGGTGACGCAAAATGGGGAGAACTCGATTATTTCGTTCTTGACACTCCTCCGGGAACAAGCGATATTCATCTTACTCTCTTGCAGAACCTTGCCATTACGGGTGCGGTGATAGTAAGTACACCTCAGGAAGTGGCTTTGGCTGATGCACGCAAGGGTATCAATATGTATCAGAATGATAAGGTGAATGTGCCTATCCTCGGTCTGGTGGAAAATATGGCATGGTTTACTCCGGCAGAACTTCCTGAAAACAAATACTATCTGTTCGGAAAGGAAGGAACAAAAAGGCTGGCAGAAGAACTTAATGTACCTTTGTTGGGACAGATTCCTATCGTGCAGAGCATATGCGAAGGAGGAGATAACGGTACTCCGGTGGCTCTTAACGAAGATTCTATTACAGGACAGGCATTTATCGAACTTGCCAAGAATGTGGTAGAACAGACAGAAAAAAGGAATGCTGAAATGGCGCCGACACAGATTGTACAGACTCATAAATAATATAGGGTTATGATGAATGATGAAATTAAAAAGGCATGCGAAGTCATGTATAAAGGCGGAGTAATCCTATATCCTACAGATACAGTGTGGGGTATAGGTTGCGATGCAACAAACGAAGAGGCAGTAAAGAAGGTTTTTGAAATTAAGCGCAGGGCAGACAGCAAGGCTATGTTAGTGTTGGTGGACAGTCCGGTAAAAGTGGAATCGTATGTCAGCGATGTGCCTAATGTGGCATGGGACCTGATAGAGATGACTACAAAGCCGCTTACAATAATTTATGATGGAGCAAGAAATCTTGCGCCAAACCTTATTGCTGAGGATGGCAGCGTGGGTATAAGAGTTACTTCGGAAGAATTCTCAAAACAGCTTTGTTTCAGATTCAAGAAACCTATTGTTTCAACTTCTGCAAATATCAGTGGTGAGCCTTCTCCTGCCGTATTCAGCGAAATCAGTGAGGATATAAAAAATGCTGTAGACTATATTGTAGACTACAGAAGAGAGGAAACCGGTCCTGCAAAACCGTCAAGCATAATCAAGCTTGGCAAGGGCGGTGTAGTTAAAGTTATCAGAGAGTAGTTGATATAAATTTGCTGGAGAATGAAGACTAAGGAAAAATTTTCTTTTTTGCAGAGTTTTCTGAAGTGGAGAGAAAAGCATATCACCGATAAGCAGTTCATACTCATACTTAGTTTCCTGGTAGGTATCTTTACTGCTCTGGCTGCTTTTGTCCTGAAGTTCCTTGTAGAGTATATAAAGGAATTCCTTACTGAAAACTTTGATACAACAGGGGCCAACTGGCTGTATCTGGTTTATCCGGTAGCCGGTATTTTCATTACCGGACTGTTTATCAGATATATCGTACGCGATGATATCAGTCATGGTGTGACTAAGATTTTATATGCTATTTCGCGTCGTCAGAGTAGGATAAAGGGCCATAATGTATGGTCGTCTGTCTGCGCATCAGCAATAACCATCGGTTTCGGTGGATCTGTAGGAGCCGAGGCGCCTATAGTCCTTACGGGGTCTGCCATAGGTTCCAACCTTGGAAGTATGTTCCGTATGGACCATAAGACCCTTATGCTGCTTTTAGGTTGTGGTGCTGCAGGTGCTGTGTCCGGAATATTCAAGGCACCTATAGCCGGATTGGTGTTTACCCTTGAGGTGCTTATGTTCGACCTGACAATGGCTTCTCTGCTGCCACTGCTTATTTCAAGTGTAACGGCTGCATGTATGTCTTATCTGCTTACAGGGACGGAGGCTATGTTCCAGTTCACATTGGACTATCCTTTTGCTCTTGAGCGCATTCCTTATGCTATTGTATTGGGAGTGTTTTGCGGTCTGATAGCATGGTATTTTACACGCTCTATGAACTGGATTGAGAATATATTCAGGCGTTTCTCCAGCCCATACTCGAAGTTTGTGCTCGGAGGTATAATGCTGAGTATACTTATCTTCCTTTTCCCTCCTCTCTATGGTGAAGGTTATGACACTATATCGCTTCTGCTTAACGGAACTTCAAGCACTGAGTGGGATACGGTAATGAACAATTCTCTGTTCTATGGTCATAGCGGACTTCTGGTAGTGTATCTGTTGCTGATTATACTTTTCAAGGTTTTTGCATCAAGTGCTACCAATGGTGGTGGAGGTTGTGGCGGTATATTTGCACCAAGTCTTTTCTTGGGCTGTATTGCCGGATTCGTATTCTCTCATGTCTGTAACGAATTCAATATCGGAAATACTTACATTCCGGAGAAAAACTTTGCTCTTATGGGTATGGCCGGACTAATGTCGGGAGTGATGCATGCTCCTCTTACCGGGGTGTTCCTTATTGCTGAGCTTACCGGCGGATACGGATTGTTCCTTCCGCTTATGATTGTTTCCGTATTTGCGTATCTTACTATAAAGGTGTTCGAACCTCATAGTATATATTCAATGCGTCTGGCCAAGAAAGGAGAACTTATCACTCACCACAAGGACAAGGCTGTGCTTACAATGATGAATATTGAGAGCATAATGGAGACAGACTTCCTTACAGTGAAACCGGATATGGATTTGGCGCAGATGGTAAAGGTTATTTCTAAATCCAGCAGAAATATGTTCCCCGTTGTAGATGCAAATGACGAACTTATCGGTATCGTAAATCTTGATGATATCCGAAATATAATGTTCCGTCAGGAGTTGTATCACCGCTATACTGTGGAGAATTTTATGACTGTCCCGAAAGCAAAACTTGTCACTACTGACTCTATGGAAGAGGTTATGGAAAAGTTCGATTCTACAAAGGCATGGAACCTTCCGGTAGTGGACGAGGAAAATAAATATAAAGGATTTGTTTCAAAGTCGAAGATGCTCAATACTTACCGTCAGGTACTTGTAGACTTCTCGGCAGAATAAACTTAAGATTATGGAAAAGAAAGATTTGCGTATCGTTTATATGGGTACACCTGAGTTTGCAGTTGAGAGTTTGCGCAGACTCGTGGAAGGTGGATATAATATAGTGGCAGTAATAACCATGCCTGACAAACCTATGGGACGTCATGGCAGTGTCCTTCAGCCAAGTCCGGTAAAGCAGTATGCCGTATCGCAGGGATTGAAGGTTTTGCAGCCGGAAAGGCTTAAGGATGAGGCTTTCGTAGAAGAACTTCGTTCGCTGAAGGCAGATTTGCAGATTGTGGTTGCTTTCAGAATGTTGCCTGAAGTGGTTTGGAATATGCCTCCTATGGGTACATTCAACCTGCATGCATCGTTATTGCCGCAGTACAGAGGTGCGGCTCCTATAAACTGGGCAGTGATAAACGGTGATACAGAAACAGGTATAACAACATTTTTCCTGAAACATGAGATAGATACTGGTGAGATTATCGACCAGGTAAGAGTACCTATTGCCGATACGGACAATGTGGAAGTGGTATATGACAAGCTTATGATGCTTGGAGGAGATTTGGTGCTCAAGACTGTAGATGCCATTCTTGAAGGAAACGTTAAGACTACTCCTCAGGAAGAGCTTGTAAAAGTAGACGAATTGCGTCCGGCACCGAAGATTTTCAAGGAAACATGCCGTATAGACTGGAATGCTGGAGTGAAGAAAGTGTATGACTTCGTAAGAGGACTATCGCCATATCCGGCAGCATGGACAGAACTTCATCAGGGAGATTCAGCTCCGGTCATGCTTAAGATTTTTGAAACAGAGAAGATATTCTGTAGCCATGATTATAAGCCTGGAACTATTGTGACTGACAATAAAACTTGTCTGCACGTAGCTTCGACAGATGGCTATGTCAATGTATTGTCACTGCAGCTGGCGGGCAAAAAGAGAATGCCTGTTGCCGATTTCCTGCGAGGATTCCATGCTTCTGACAATTCTTGTCTGGCCTGAGTTTTGTAGTCTGACGATTGTTTCAGATGTAGTATTTGTGTCAGACTGATATTTTATTCTGAAACCTTTGAAATTAGTGTCAGAGTATTCCGGTATGCTTGAAAGAGTAAATGACGCTATACCCCAATAGAGTTTGTCGCCATTATCTGAGTTTTTATTGTGGCGAAGCTCAACTTCCAACAGTCCCTCATCGTCTATCTGTGTATTTTCAGTAAGTAGCAGACTGATACGGTGGGGGATTGTTTCGTTACTGCCGGAAATATTGAACTCAATGTTCAGATGTTCGTTGCCGATGTTTACATTGGTTATCTGTATTACATCATTCCCGAAACTTTCAGTATCTTCATCATTGTTCAATCTCAGGTCATCGGCTTTTTTTGTCAGTACTTTATATAAATCGTATATGGTGACCTCCTTACCTGTGCTTACCTTTGAATCCTTATCCTCTGCGTCAGGGAAATTTATATTGACAAGTATTCTTTGTCCAACGCTGTCAGCATCGAAGCTTCTTATTATGTCCGGATTCTTTGGTATTACATCGCCATACAAATCCGAGTTTATGGAATAATCGCTCAGATTATTGACTGTACCCATTGTAGAGTACAGTTCAGGGTAATTATCATTATTTATGCATGACTGTAGAATCGTTCCTAAGATACTTATGCAGATTATACCGACTGTGCTGATATTAAGTTTCATAAATGTGTTTTTTGCAATTTCTGACTTTAAAATGAAATCAAATTTACGATACTGCATAAAAACGTGTTAAAAAATAGGAATAAAAAAAATAGTACAAGTTAATGCAGTATTTTTGCTTTCCATTCATTTAACTATAGAACAAAAACCCCAATATGACTGAAGAAGAAATGTCTTTAAAATGTGCGGAGGCTGACCCGGATGCCAGGAAAAGGCTCTATGAGGTTTATGGCGGTCAGTTGTTCGCTATATGTCTTCGGTATATAGGTGACAGGGATACATCGCAGGATGTGTTTCATGACGGTATGATAAAGATTTATCAGTCGATAGGACAATTTAAATATCTTGGTGACGGTTCGCTCAAGGCATGGCTTTTTAGGGTAATGGTGAATGAGGCGTTAGGATATCTGAGAAAGAAAAACATGCAGATGCAGCAGGAAACGTTGGTGGAACAATTGCCGGATACGCAGTTGGATGATGATGGCGAGGTGAACAATATTCCGAACAAGGAACTGATGAGGATGATTCGGGAACTGCCTGACGGATACAGAACGGTATTCAACCTCTTTGTTTTTGAAGAGAAAAGTCACAAGGAAATAGCCTCTATGTTAGGTATATCGGAACATACTTCGTCGTCGCAGTTTTATAGGGCAAAGACACTATTAATGAAAAAAATAAATGAATACAGGAAGAGTATATGAATGAAATGAACGAAAAATGGATAAAAGATATTCGTAGCCGGATGGAGAACTATTCGGAACCTCTCCCTGCTGACCTATGGGAGAAAATAGATGCTGATATCTCCAGACCTAAATTAATCCCGATGTGGAGGAAATGGACCTCTGTAGCTGCTGCGGCTGCTGTAGTTCTGGCTGTTTCTACTCTGTCATTATTCTATTGGACATCAGAACCTTCGCTGAAAGAATCTAATCTTTCTATTGCTGAAACTTCTGCTATAGACTATACAGAACTAAAGGATACACCTAAAGACGTTATACCGGAAGATGTAAAGCCTGCTGTTCAGGAACCGAAGAATGACAAACTTCTGTCTGCCGTATCAGCCAAAGTTTATGATGAGGATAAACCGAATGTCAATACCATAGAAGAAAACAAGCCTGTTGCAATAGCTGACAATAATCCTGTGGTAGTGACAAACGATGAAAAGCAGGAAACCTCAGCTTCGGAGATTAAGGAGGAAGATAGTTACTCGGCTAAGGAGAAGAGGATTAATATGATGAAAACCGATAGGGAAACAGTACGACGCAATGCTTCATACCTGGCTATGGCCGATGACGGAAAGAAGCGCAGTAAAATGCAGATAGGTGTTACTACAGGTAATATTCCGTACTCTTCGTCAAGTAGTTTTAGCGGTATGTCAAGATTGGGAATGTCTACTAAGACTCTGTCAAGTGCAAATGTGGTAGTTGGCGAGATTTCGGATGCAACAGCTTCTTACACTCAGATGTTGTCCAATAATATTAATAAGGAAACATATACAGACATAAAACACCATGTACCTGTTACAGTAGGAGCATCTGTGAAATGGGGATTAAGTGAAAACTGGGCTTTGGAAACAGGACTTAACTATACTTATCTTTATTCGGAACTCCGTTCGGGGGCAAAATCTTATATAGAAGATGAGCAGAAGCTTCATTATGTAGGTATTCCTTTGAAAGTGCAGCGTTCTGTATGGAGCAACAGTATCTTTTCTTTCTATGCCTCTGCCGGAGGTATGATGGAAAAATGCGTTTCCGGCTCTTTGGACAGAGTTACTGTAGATGAGAATAATAGAAAGAGTTATTTCAGTGAGGATTTGAATGTAAAACCGTTGCAGTTTTCAGTACTTGCATCTGTCGGTTTGCAGGCAAACTTCAATAAGTTGCTGAGTCTGTATCTGGAACCGGGTATGATATACTATTTCGATGATAATACAGATGTTCTTACAATAAGAAAGGATAAACCTTTCAATTTTAATCTTCAGTTAGGACTCAGATTTAATCTTGGGAAATAGTGATATGGCTATTCGCTGAACGCCTGATGAACATGCAGTGAACATGGAATGAATGTACAGATTGTTTCATGCTCACTGCATTTTTTATGATTGTCAAGTTTATTTTGTGTTCATTGGCTGTTCACTGCATGTTCGCCGACCGTTCATTAATGTTTTTCTAAATTCAATTTAAACAGTATTTAATCACTGTTTAAATGCTGTTCGAATACCATTAGAATGCTGTTATAATAACATTCGAAGAATATTGATTTTTAATTTCGGAAAAGAATTCATATCTTTGTTCTTATACTAATATTATAACAGTTCTGAAATGAATAAAGTTTTGATTTCTCCATCTTTGCTGTCGGCCGATTTCGGTTGTCTGAAAGATGATTTGGACAAGATTAACCGCAGTGAGGCGGACTGGTTGCATATAGATATTATGGACGGTGTGTTCGTACCTAATATTTCATTCGGATTTCCGGTACTGGAGTATGTGGCCAAGCTTTGCAACAAGCCTCTTGATGTTCATCTTATGATTGTACAGCCTGAAAAGTTTATAAAGGAAGTAAAGGCTTTAGGCTCAATGATGATGAATGTACACTATGAAACTTGTCCGCATCTGCATCGCGTGGTGCAAATGATTAAGGATAACGGCATGAAAGCCGGCGTCACACTTAATCCGGCTACTCCGGTTGCTGTATTGAGTGATATCATTGCCGACCTTGATATGGTACTTCTGATGAGTGTAAACCCGGGTTTCGGCGGACAGAAATTCATCCCAAACACTTTGAACAAGGTTCGCCAGTTGAAGAAACTTATCGAAGAAACCGGTTCCAACGCGCTGATAGAAGTCGATGGCGGTGTAAATCTGGAGACCGGTAAACAGCTTCTTGATGCAGGTGCTGATGTTCTTGTGGCAGGAAATGCCATTTTCAAGGCTCCGGATATGATAGACATGATTCATAAAATGAAAAACTTATAATTACTCAGATTGGAGAAAAAGTCCTATTTGGTGAGTTATCCATTATTCCGGTTGGCAGTTTTCATGGCAGCCGGAATTTTTTTCTTCGACAGATTTCTGCCGGACGTATCTGTATGGTCTTTACTTATTATTATTTGTGTATCTGTCTTGCCGTTATTTATGTCGACTGTGATTAAATTCAGAAAATTCACTCTGAATTATTTTTTAGGAATTATAGCCTCTGTCTGTTTCTTTCTGCTTGGCGGAATGCTGATTATTCAGAAGAAAAACAGTATAGCATATGAGTGGCATGAGAGGTCTTTATGCTATTACGGGGTAGTAGAGGCTACTCCGGAAGTGAAGGGTAAGACTTTGTGTTCGGAGGTGAAGGTTGAATACTGTATTCCATCTGCCTCAGATAGTATTGGACGGCATTATGTCAATCGTAATATCCTTTTATATTTTATTCCGGATTCATTATCCTATATTCCACGATGTGGTGATAAAATAGTATTTCATACTTCTATTTCCCGACCTGTTTCGGATATAGAGTTTATGGGCTTCGATTATGCCGGATATCTTTTCAACAAAGGAATATCGGGTACGGCTTTGGCTTTTTCCGGTAATTGGAAAGGTATCAAAGTGGAAGAACCTAATTCATTAAAGCATATGGCTTTAAGATGTAGAGATGCGGTTTCCGCCATGTTCAGAAGTTGGGATATGGATGAAGATGAATTAGCTGTGGTTTCTGCATTGACAATAGGCGACAAGAGCGAGCTCACACCGGAACTGAAAGCTGTCTACAGTGGGGCAGGAACGAGTCATGTACTGGCTTTGTCGGGGTTGCATGTCGGTATATTGTCTTGTATTCTTTATTTTCTGTTGTGGCCTTTGAGGAAACTGAAGGGTGGTAAAGCAATCCAGTCTGTAGTTGTTGCAGTGGCTTTGTGGATATTTGCTTTTATATCCGGGCTGAGTCCTTCTGTGGTCAGGGCAGTGACTATGTGTACGCTTTATCTTGTAGCCTCTGTAGTGGTGGAGAACGGTTTTTGCGGATTCTTTTCTCTGTCGCTAACCGCATTCATAATGCTGCTTTACAATCCTATGTATCTTTTCGATATAAGTTTTCAGTTGTCGTTCGTGGCAGTACTTTCCATCATTCTTTTTTATCCGGTCATTTCCGGATGGATAAAGAGCAGTAACAGGCTTGTACATTATATATGGAATGCAATGTCTGTTTCATTGGCAGCTCAGCTTGGTACCTTACCTCTTATATTATATTATTTCGGTACTTTCCCTACATATTTCCTGATGGCAAATCTTGTAGTCGGTGTTTTGGCTTCTTGCATACTGTCGCTTACGATAGCTTCTCTTGTCTGTTCATTTATTCCTGTGGTAGGAGATTTGTGTATATGGCTTTTAGAAGCGGTGACAAAGATTCTTAACGGTTCAATGCAGTTTGTTCATAGTCTGGAGGGAGCGCAGATAACCTCACTCTATTTCAATCAGATTCAGGTGTTGTTTGCCTTTGTCCTTTTATGTCTGCTGTATGTCTTTCTTAAAAAGAAATCTTCTCTGGGTCTTATAGGTATTCTTTCTGTATCTTGTCTGATAATAGTGGTTGAGGTTTATAAAATCCGTACAGAAGATGCTCCATCGCTGTTTCTTGCCCGTTCCGATTTATATATAAGAAATAACAGGGAGCTTGAAGTCCTTGCATCGGAAAACGGACTTCATGAGATAAACGGAATCAGGATAGGGATAATGAAATCTCCGCATTGGAAAGATGTCCGTCTTACCGGAAAGACAAAACTTGCCACTTTGGATTATGTGTATATAAGCAGGGGCTTCAGTGGTAGTATTACAGGGCTGTCCGGACTGTTTGATATAAGGAATGTGATTATAGATGAAACCGTGAGCGAAAGGTATCGGGAGTTTCTGAAAGGCGAATGTGAGAAGCTGAACATAAGATACACAGAAAAATCCTCTCAAGCTTCTTTTAGAATACTTCTGTAAATAGAAAAAAAAGAGTACATTTGCCAACAATTTAACACAAACAATCAAATATGCTGTCAAAGATTATCTTACAAGCGAATATAGATAAGGTAGAAACCTATTTCGAAAAGGCTGACAAAATAGTTATAGTAACACATGTTTCGCCTGACGGTGACGCTCTCGGTTCATCGTTGGGATTGTGCCATTTCCTGCAGGGGATGGAGAAAAACGTGCATGTGATAGTTCCGAATGCTTTTCCTGAGTTCCTGCAGTGGATGCCGGGAGCAAAGGATATAATAAGATATGACAAGTATGCCGAGTTTGCCGACAAACTTATAGCTGAGGCAGACGTGATATGCTGTCTTGACTTCAATGCTTTGTCAAGAATTGACGCTGTGGCAAAACCGGTGGCTGAATCGCAGGCACGCAAGGTAATGATAGACCATCATCTTAATCCGGAGCCTTTCTGTAAGGTTACAATTTCGCATCCTAATATTTCTTCTACATCTGAACTTGTTTTCCGACTGATATGCCGTCTTGGATGTTTTGACGATATTACATACGAAGGTGCACAGTGTATTTACACCGGAATGATGACGGATACGGGCGGATTTACATACAATTCTAACGACCGTGAAATATACTTCATCATAAGTGAACTCCTTTCAAAAGGTATTGACAAGGATGATATCTACCGCAAGGTGTTCAATACATATTCCGAAGGCCGTCTGCGCCTGATGGGCTATGTGCTTTACGATAAGATGGAGGTATTCCACCAGTTCCGTTCGGCGCTGATATGGCTAACCAAGGACGAACAGAAGAAATTCCAATATGTGAAGGGAGATACCGAAGGTTTCGTAAACATTCCTCTTCAGATGAAAGGTATATGTTTCTCTGTCTTCCTGCGTGAAGATACAGAGAAGAATATGATAAAAGTTTCGTTGCGCTCGGTTGGAAACTTCCCTTGCAACAAGGTTGCGGCAGAGTTCTTCAATGGTGGCGGACACCTGAATGCATCCGGCGGAGAATTCTATGGCACTATGGATAAGGCTATTGAATTGTTTAAACAGGCACTCGTGAAATACGAGGATTTATTGCTTAAGAACTGATTTATAGCGTATTTTTCTACAAAATTAACTATTACATCGACTAATTAAATTTTGGGGTATAAATAATTTTATTAATTTTGCCCTGTAAATTTTTAAAATAATGAAGAAACTATTCTATTTATCGGTATTGGTATATGTGCTGTCTTTTGGACTTCAGAGTTGTAATAATGGAAAGACATATGCAGAACAGAAAGAAGAAGAGGCTGATGCCATCAACAAATTTATTTTGGAGAACGATATAAAGGTTATCTCTGAAAAAGAATTCATAGAGAATGATACGGTGACTAAGGAGAATGAGTACGTTTTGTTCGACAAAAGTGGTGTGTATATGAATATTCAATATCGTGGTGACGGGGAAATTCTCAAAGAAGGAAGATATACAATATCATCTCGATTTATGGAAGTCTGTATTATGGATGTTGCTGATTTTAGTATCAGTGCCGGTGATACATTGTTGTATAATACAAAGTCTCCGTATTCTGAAAATTTCCTTGTAACTGTTGGATCATCAGGCTCTTATTCAGCATCTTTTACCGATGTTGCGCAAAGTGAAATGTATCTTCGTTATGAAACGTCTGCTGTTCCGTCAGGTTGGCTTGTTCCTCTTGCTTACTTGAAGCTGAGATCGTACATATCAGCTCCACCTTCAGAAAAAATCGCACGTGTAAAATTAATTGTCCCGCATAGTGAAGGTACGTATTATGCACAAAGATATGTCTATCCTTGCTATTATGAAATAACATACGACCTAAATTAATATAATCTATGACATTAATCAAATCAATTTCCGGTATTCGTGGTACTATAGGTGGCCAGGCCGGTGAAGGACTTAATCCGTTGGACATTGTGAAGTTTACATCAGCTTATGCTACGCTGATTCGTAAGACAACAACTGTAAAGAGCAACAAGATTGTTGTAGGACGCGACGCACGTATCTCAGGCGAAATGGTAAAGAACGTAGTTTGCGGTACTCTTATGGGTATGGGATTCGATGTTGTTAATATCGGTCTTGCTTCTACTCCTACTACAGAACTTGCTGTTACTATGGAAGGTGCATGTGGTGGTATTATCCTTACTGCAAGTCACAATCCAAGACAGTGGAACGCTTTGAAACTTCTTAACGAACACGGAGAATTCCTGAATGCAGCAGAAGGTAACGAAGTATTGCGTATTGCTGAAGCTGAAGAATTTACTTTTGCTGACATTGACAATATCGGTAAGTATACAGAAAACAATACATACAATCAGCGTCACATTGACAGCGTATTGGCTTTGAAGCTTGTTGACGTTGAGGCTATCCGTAAGGCTAACTTCCGTGTGGCTATCGACTGTGTGAACTCTGTAGGTGGTATCATCCTTCCTCAGTTGCTCGAACAGTTGGGTGTTCAGCATGTAGAAAAGCTTTACTGCGACCCTACAGGTGACTTCCAGCACAACCCTGAACCTCTTGAAAAGAACCTTACAGACATAATGGGACTTATGAAGAAGGGTGGAAACGATGTTGCTTTCGTAGTAGACCCTGACGTTGACCGTCTGGCTATCATCAGCGAAGATGGTTCTATGTACGGTGAGGAATATACACTCGTAACTGTTGCTGACTATGTATTGAAACATACTCCTGGTAATACTGTTTCAAACCTCAGCTCAACTCGTGCTTTGCGTGATGTTACTCGCAAATATGGCATGGAATACAATGCATCTGCAGTAGGTGAAGTGAACGTAGTAACTAAGATGAAGGCTACAAACGCTGTAATCGGTGGTGAAGGTAACGGTGGAGTTATCTATCCTGAATCACATTACGGACGCGATGCGCTCGTTGGTATAGCATTGTTCCTTACTCACCTTGCACACGAAGGCAAGAAAGTAACTGAACTCCGCGCTACATATCCTGAATACTTCATTGCAAAGAACCGCATCGACCTTACTCCTGAAACAGATGTTGATGCTATCCTTGTAAAGGTGAAGGAAATGTACAAGAACGAGGAAATCAACGACATCGACGGTGTTAAGATTGACTTCCCTGACAAGTGGGTTCACTTGCGTAAGAGTAATACTGAGCCTATCATCCGTGTTTATTCTGAAGCTTCTACTATGGAGGCCGCCGATGAACTTGGCAAGCAGATAATGGATATAGTGTACAGCCTTGCTAAATAATCCTAATCACTACATATAATAAATGCTCCCTTGATTGATATCCACAGAGGATATAATCGGGGGAGCATTTTTGTTTTTTTACATGTAAAAAATTGCATAAGAAATTAAATGTCTTTATATTTGCACTAACTGTTTGGCAAAAGCGTTTGCCGTCAGTTATTTTGCGGAAAAAATATTAGCGTCAGCTATTATTCATCGTTGTTACTGAAACTTAGGAACTTTCAATTAACTATGACGAGAATAAGGGCCGATGCCTGCGTATAGCGTAGGTATATGTCTCCTTTTCATAGTTATGGTATCCTAAGACCTCAGTAACGAAAAGCAGCGTAAGCCTACGCTTTTCTTATACTTTGGATTTAGTTTCTCGATAATTTTCTCCGTTTTTAGTTGTATGTATAACTTTTAAAATAAAGAAGATTATGAGTAGGAAGGTTTTGAAAAGAGTTCTATTTCTCGTGGTTTTAGCTTTTGTTTGTTCGTTACAGAGTGGGTGTGGAACTTATTCATCTTCTGGAGTTAGTCTTAAAAGTGCTTATAAGAGTGCATATGAAAGGACTTCTTCTCCGGGAAATATCTATAATCCAAACAATTCAAAGTAATAAATTTAAAATTATCAAGTATGAAAACATTAACAAAAGTATTCGTATGCATTGGAATAACCAGTGCATTAGTTTCGTGTAAAACATCTTATGTTTATATGGAAACCTACTCGCCTGAAGAAAGTGGCCTTAACTTGGTGAAAATAACAGATGAGGCAAATAATAGTGTGGTGGCAGGGTCTTCATTTAAAGCAAATATGTATTTTGATTTTACAAAAACATGTCAAGGTTTTTGTGCTAATTCAGCCTTTGCGTGGAATACCAATTCACTACTTGATGTTTCTTCTGACGGAACTCAACTTGCTTATTGTACACGTATGAATGGCCAAGATAATGTTATGGTGCGTAGTACGGGTTCTCAAGGAATGGCTACTCAGAGAACTTTTAGAAATGTACATAGTTTTTCTTGGGGTAATGATGGTAAATTATATTTTTCAGATATAAACGGCTATAGTAATTATATTTGTAGTACAAATGCCCATTCTGGTAGCTTGATGGATCAATTGACTAACGGTTCTGTTAATGATTTGGATCCTGTTGTATCGTCTGACGGTAAACATGTATTTTTCACACGTCTGACACCGACTGGCCCATCGATTTGGTCAATAAACCGACAGAATGGAACTTTGACGTCTTGCTCTCGTGGATATTCTCCTTGTCTGATTAAAGGAGATTCTAACGCTTATTATTGTGTAAGGAACTCTTCATCAGGAAGAAGCGAGATATGGTATGTAGATTATGTAAAAGGTCAGGAGAGTCTTATACTATCTGATGCGAATAGAAGTTTTACAAATCCGAAACTGTCTCCTGATGGAAAATGGATAGTGTGTGTTGGCAACTCTGTTTCAAACATAAGCAATAAGAATAATTTGGATATTTTTGTGGTTCGTACAGACGGTAGCCGACTTACCCAATTGACTTTTCATCCAGGAACTGATACCTCTCCTGCTTGGGCAGCAGATGGACGAAGTATATATTTTATATCAAGTCGCGCAAATAAAACGAACTCTTATAATATTTGGAGAATGAATTTTGATTTGGAGTAATCCTGAATCATTAATATAAAAATATATGAAAAGGATTTTTCTGTCATGTTTGTTAATCTTTTGTATTGCCTGCGTTATTGAAGCGCAGGTAATACAAGATTCTGTTAGAATACGCTTGGAAACAAGTCTTGGAGCGGAAATAGGAATAGATGGGGATATTTCATCTACCAATATTTTGAGTAAGAAAGTTGCTGTTGGAAAACATGTTGTGACGGTTCGTTTTGGAACAACATTTACAAAAAACTATGATTTGTATGTTGAACAGACTGGTGAGCATACATATAAATATAATATTAGTGGAAAACTTAATTTGAATACAACTCCTTCAGAGTCAACTGTCTATATAGATGGAATATCAAGAGGAAAGACTCCGTTAGTATTGGATATTCTTGGTGATCATAATATAAGGATTGAGAATGATCCTTTGACTTATTATGAAGTTGCTGAACGTATAAGTTTGAATCCTTTTGAAACATTAAATAAAGATTATGTCCTATTAAAACGTCCTCCGCGACTTTATGGAATGGTGATGGCTACATGGAGTACATCTGGTATAGGTGGTTTTATGGGCATATGCAGGCGTTTTGGTTGGTATGCCCGTTTTGCAGCCTCTACTAATGGCGTTGGTATTGGGCTGTTGTCACAGGACTTTAATATTTTTTCTGGTGACAGGTCTGGTTCGGGATATTATAAGAAGAGTGGCAAGCATTTTTATCTGGCTGGCACAACAGGCTTAATGGCACGCTTTCATAAGGCGGTTTACGGTTATATTGGAGCAGGCTATGCAGGCTATACAATGGAGTATGTTTTGGATGAAGACTATATGCAACCATCTTATGCGGACAATGTGATATATCCTTATGGCTCGCGTGGAGCTGCATTGGATTTGGGGGCTATAGTAAAGTGGAAGGCTCTCATAATATCATGTGGATATACCACGGTGCTTGGAAAGAGTTATCCTAAAGGTAATCGCCATAATGAAGTTTATTTGGGAGTAGGTTTTACAATACATAAACATAATAAGAGATGAAACAGATTAGTATAATTCTTTATTCTTTTTTGATTTGTTTCCTGTTTGGATGCGAGAAGTTCGACGATAATTTCGGTAGTACGATTGAGTTCGGATCAATATATGTGGGGGAGTTTGTCGATGTTAATTCCGAAGGTTATACTTTCAGAGTTTCATGTCCGTACAATGTTGTTGCGGGAGAAACTGAAGTAAAAGAAGTTGGATACTTTACCAATAGTTCTCAAAATGACAAGGTTGTGGGCGAATTAATAGATGGAGAGATTGTTGCCACTTTGTCAGGTGACTTTGAAAAAAGTCCGTATATTCAAGCATATGTAGAAACATCTGAAGGTGTTGCAATGTCCAAGTTCATTAATTTGACCTTAAATCAACAAAATTTTGCACCAACAATATTGTCTCACAGCGTTTCTTTTCTTCCAGAGAACAAGTATCGTATAGAAGTAACGTGTGGTCTGCTATATGAGCCGTTGGGGCTCGGTTCCATTACTGCTACACTTTCCGGAAGTGGTTCGCTTGAAACTAAGACAGAAGGAAATAATATAGTAATTGATATTGATGCACAGAAGCTTTCGGCAGGTAGCTACTCATATGTTTATTTGTATGTAGGAAATGGATTTGGAAATGATGCTTATATTCGTATTCCTTTATTTCTAAATGTTAAGACTGCTACAAATACTTTTGCTGATGATGGTGAAAAGGATGACTGTATTCGCCTCTGCGGAATAGACTGGGCCAAAGGAAACCTGCAATACAACAGTGGCGAATGGCGTATTGCACCAACGCAGGATGCTGTTTTCGGAGTGAACGGTTCCGATGCCAATCATATTGAATATTTCTGTTATGGGGATATTGATGCGGAACTTAAGACTACTACACATCTTTTTAACATCCCACCTCAGGAAGGTATTCTTGAATATGATATTCAAGGCGATAGACTGTATGATGTTGTTGCTGCTAATTTGCAAGGGAATTGGTGTCTTCCAACTCCAGAGAACTTTGCAGATTTGTTACAGTATGCTTCTTGTCAATATGGTTATGTTGATCGTAACGGAGTAAGGACCTATGGGTATATGTTTTATAATTCAGGTGATAAGATTCTTATGTCTACACAGAATGTCGGGTTTGATGCCGAACATTTAGATGAAATAGGACTTTTTCTTCCTACTATTGGATATTATTATATAACAAGTAAATCAATAGTTCTGAATACGTCGCTAAATTTACGGTATGAAGATTTTTATTATATGTCTTCTCGTGTTCATAAAAGTTGGCTTAATGATAAATATGGAGAAATGTATTTGTTATTCTATTATCAATGGTACAGTAAGTTGTCTAGTGATTATTACTTAAAATCCTCAATTAGTCAGGTACCGGTAAGACCTATAAAGAAAACAGATTGATATTGTAAAACGTATATATCTTTTATGAAATAAAAAGGATAGGCAGAGATTGGATTGAAGTGCCATGATTTGCCTGTCCTTTTTTATTGTATAATGTTTATTCTACCCACAGCATATCGCTCATTATGCCGTCGGAAATGAAGATGCCGTTGGGTGTCAGTTTCAGGGTGTTGTCCTTTATTTCGAGTGTTCCCTGGTTGATATGCGGGCGTGCCATCTTCAGGCAATACTCATACAATTCGTTACCATATTCTGCTTTAAGTTTTTCCAATGGCATCCCCAATACGGTACGGATAGTCGTAATAACGAAATCGTTGTAACGGGTGTAGATGTCCAGTTCTTCTGTTTCAGAAATATCTGTACCGGAATTTATGCCTTCTATATATTTATCCAGTGATGAAATGTTCCACTGTCTTGAATGTCCGTCGTATGAATGTGCGGACGGTCCGCATCCCAAATACTTTATGGCTGTCCAGTAGCTTGAGTTATGTCGTGAGTGCATTCCGGGACGGCAGAAATTTGAAATCTCATAATGCACATATCCGCTCTCTTTCAGACGCGAGATGAGTGTTTCAAACAGTGAATTGCTCAAATCCTCATCAGCCTCACTCACCTTGTTTTCTTCTCGCAGTCCGTAGAGTACGGTTCCTTCTTCATATATAAGATGGTAGGCAGAGATATGTTCCGGTGCCAGCGAGATAGCCGTGTCAAGGTCCCTGTTCCATGTATCCATACTTTCGCCCGGCAGTCCGTACATAAGGTCTATGCTGATATTCCGGAAACCGGCATTTCGGCATCTGCGAAAAGCGTCTATTGCCTGCTGAGCGTTGTGCCGTCTTTTCAGAAGAGATAGGATATCGTCGTTGAAGGTCTGTATTCCCATGCTCAGACGGTTGAAAGGAAGGGTAGATAGCATTTCAACATATTCGTCTGTCAGGTCATCAGGATTTGCCTCGATTGTTATTTCTGCTTTGGGATTGACGCTGTAGTTATCGTATATGGTTCTGAATATATTTGTGAAATCGTCCTTTTCCAGTTGTGAAGGTGTTCCGCCTCCGAAGTAAACAGTATCTATGACTTCACCCTCCAGATAGTTTTTTCTTCCGGCAATTTCCTTACACAGAGCTTTGATATATTCGTTTTTCTTTTCGGAAGCCGTAGTAGAGAAGAAGTCGCAGTATATGCATCTTCTTTTGCAGAACGGTATATGTATGTATATTCCAGCCATTTTTCTCAGTCTTGATTGATGTCTTTTGCAAAGTTACTAAATTTCTGATTTATATATTGCCTGAATGGAAAAGAGGTATCAGTGAGGAAACTGTTTACTAAAACATAAGAGTCATATTAACATGTTTGAAATGTTTATTTAATTATGTTTTAAAATGTTGTTTATATTTATGAAATACAGCGACCATACTTTTGCGGTAAAATTAAAAAGCACTTTAAAGCATATTAAATGGAAACAAAGTTTTTTAAACAAGGTAAAAGTTCAGGTAAAAAAATTGCCGGCATGTTGTTGGCTGGCATCTGCTGTGTATCTGCATTTGCAGAGGAGGGTGATAGTCAAACTATCATCGGAAAGGTATTGGATAGCAAAGGAATGGGACTTCCTGGAGTGACTGTATTACAGAAAAATACCTCAAATGGTACAGTGACGGATATTGACGGTAATTTTTCTATCGATGTGACAGATCCGTCAAAAAGTACTTTGGTTGTTTCTTTTATAGGTTATGACACCGAAGAGGTACATCTGAAAGGAGGTGCTCCTGTTTCTGTTATTCTGCATGAAGACGTACAGGCTCTTGATGAGGTAGTTGTTACTGCATTGGGTATTAAAAGAGATAAAAAGTCACTCGGATATGCCCAGCAGGTAGTGGAAGGTGACAACATGAACGTAGGTAATGATGCCAATGTGTTAAATAAACTTGCCGGTAAAGTTTCCGGTGTACAGATTATTTCTGGTAATTCCGGAGCCGGATCATCTACAAGAGTTGTAATTCGTGGTGAATCTTCATTGTCAAACAATAACCAGCCTCTGTATGTTGTGGACGGAGTGCCTATTAACAATAATATTTATTCAAATCTTTCAGGAACTCCACAGGAAATAGATTATGGAAACGGAGCCGGAGAATTGAATGCAGATGATATTGAAAGTATCTCGGTTCTGAAAGGGGCAAATGCAGCGGCTCTTTATGGTTCGAGAGCTGCAAACGGTGTAGTACTGATAACAACAAAATCAGGAAAAACAAAAAACAAATTCCAGATTGCAGTTAACTCTACAACTACCTTCGAACAGGTATCACGCTTGCCTAAGTATCAGAACAGCTATAGCCAGGGACTTGATGGCGAGTTCGAATATTGGGATGGTAACAACGGTCACGGTACTCAGGATCATCAGGATATGAGCTGGGGACGTCCGCTTGACGGAAGTCTTGTTCCACAGTTTGACTCACCGTCTATAGGAGCCGATGGACAGGTCTACAGAGGTGGTGATGTAGTGGCACGTAATGGAGCTGCTATTCAGGGAACCCCTCTTATAGCTCATCCGGACAATGTTAAAGACTTTTTCGAGACAGGTATTACTTACAATAACAACATTGCATTGAGTGCAAGCAATGACAAAGGAGATATAAGAATCTCTTATACAAACCTGTATAGTAAAGGTGTTCTGCCTAATGTTGACTTGCGAAGAAACACTGTAAGTATCAATGCCGGTTATAACTTTACCGACAAATTCTCGGCAAAGACCAGTGTCACCTATATGAATGCGGCAAGCAGCAACCGTCCGAGTATGGGATATGGTACAGAGAACCCAATGTACACGTTTACATGGTTTGGCCGTCAGGTAAATATAGACAGTTTACGCGATTATTGGCAGAAAGGATATGAAGGAACAAAACAGTTTCATTTTAATTCCGGATGGAACGATAACCCTTTCTTTACGATGTATGAAAATACTAACGGATATGACAAGAACCGTATGTTCGGTAATGTAATGTTGAATTACGATTTCTTGCCAAATCTGAAACTGACTGCCCGTTCTGGTATAGATTTCTTCCACGATCTTCGTCAAAGTAAGCGTGCTTACAGTACCAAGAATTTCCCAACTGGGGCATACAAACGCGAGAATGTGTTCTTCTCTGAATGGAATACAGACGTGCTGTTACAGTGGAACCAGACATTCAATGAAATATGGAGAGTCGATGCTACAGTCGGAGCAAACTCCATGGTACAGGAAAATATATATGATTATGCTTTTGCCAACGGGCTTTCTATCCCTGGAGTCTATAATCTGGGAAATGCATCTTCCAATGTATCTGTTGTACAGAAAGATTCAAAGAAACGTATAAACAGTGTGCTGTTTACAGGTCAGCTTTCATATCGTGACTATCTATTCCTGAATGTTACTGCACGTAATGACTGGTCAAGTGCTCTTACACGTTCGGATGGTTCGGGTAACAATTCTTACTTCTATCCTTCAGTTTCGGCCAGTGCTGTTTTGAGCGATATTTTTGAGATGCCGGATAATATAACCTACTGGTCATTGAGAGGCGGTTACGCAGAAGTGGGTAGCGATACTGAACCATATCGTCTTGAAAATACTTATTCATATAGCGACCCTTATGGCTCTCAGTCGGGTGTTACAATGCCGTCCACATTGTCTAACAACGATTTGAAACCGGAAAGAATGCAGTCATATGAAGTAGGTACTGATTTCCGTATGTTCGACAACAGATTGGGATTGGACTTTACTTATTACAATACTCTCAACAAAAATCAGATTGTGCAGATTCCTATATCTTCCACTTCCGGATATGATACAAGATATATTAATGCAGGTGCCATAAGAAACTATGGTTTTGAAGCTACATTATCTTATACACCGGTTAAAACCAAGACAGGTTTCCAGTGGGATGGTACAATCAACTTCTCTATGAACAAGAGCCGCGTGGAAGAAATCAGCGATGAGTATGACCAGTATGTTTATTCATGGGCTGCCATTTATTCTGACCAGGATGCAAGAGTATATGCTATAGCAAAAGAGGGTGAGCCTATGGGTAATCTGTATGGAACAGGATTCAAACGTACAGAAGAAGGAGAGATTATAGTTGATGCAACAGGTTTGCCAGTAGCCGATCCTACTCTTGTGAAATTAGGTAACTACAATCCGGACTTCATAATGGGATTCTATAACAAATTCACTTACAAGAACTTCTCTTTGGATTTCTTGATTGACTGGCATCAGGGTGGTGTATTCGTGTCAAGAACATTTGGTATGGGTATGGAATCCGGTGTACTGGATAGAACAGAAAACCGTAATCCCGAAGATATGGTTATAGATGGAGTGATATGGGATGAAGAAAAGGGAGATTATGTTAAGAACACTATTCAGTTGAGCCCTCGCGATTACTATCGTAATCTGTACAGACGTTATCATGAAACCCAATCTACTTTCAGTGCGACTTATGTAAAACTGCGTGAAGTAAAACTCGGATATCAGTTCCCTACAAAATGGTTTACCAAGACTCCAATTAAAAACATAGGATTGTCGTTTGTGGCCCGTAACCTGTTTATGTGGACAAAAGACCAGGATTATGTAGATCCGGAGGCAATAACATACGAGGGTGCAAGTGCTACTCCTGGGGTTGAAGAAATGTCATACCCTTCGACAAGAAGTTTTGGTTTTAATGTAAATATCATATTTTAAAATAAGAAGAATCTATGAAACGATTTATATATACACTTAAAGCAGGTTTGTTTGTATGCCTTACAGCATGTACTGTGGCATGTACTTCCGATTTTGACAGTATTAATACGGACCCAAACAATCCGACTACTGCGACAGCGGATTTGCTGTTGACTCCACTATTGCGCAATATTGTACAAACACAGTTCAACTACAGTGACGGACCCGGACTGGCTCATCATATAGCCAGAACAAACTATAATGAAGTTGAACAATATGCATTTGGTACTAATGAAGGTCTTTGGAGTCAGTATTATTTGCATCTTAACAGTATTCAGGAAATGATTCGTATCTCCGAAAGAGATAATCAGCCTTCTTATAAAGGTATAGCGTATATCCTGAAAGCATATGTAATTGCGCAGATAACAGACATGTGGGGCGATGTTCCATACTTTGAGGCTACTCTCGGAGCGGAAAATATAACTCCTGCGTATGATTCTCAGGAAGATATATATACTGCTGAAGGAGGTATATTGGACTTGCTTAAACAGGCAGACAAGCTTCTGGAGGAGAATACGGATGTTTTATCTTCTGATATAGTATATGGCGGTGACAGAGATAAGTGGAGAAAATTGGCAAACTCACTTCGTCTGCGTTATTTAATCCGTATTTCAAATCGTGTTGATGTTTCGGCAGAAGTAGCTTCTGTAATGGCTTTGCCATTGATGGAAACAAATGATGACAATATGTTGCTTCCATTCCTTGCTGGAAGTCCTAATAAATGCCCTATATACGATATGCGTGCCGGTAATTTCGAATATACCCGTATGAGTTATGAAATGGAGAATATGTGGAATACTTATCAAGATTCAAGAGTGACTGTCTGGTTCGCACCAACAACTAATAGCCAGAATTCAGCTGACAAGGAATACAAAGGAATACCTTCCGGATGCTCTTCTACAACACTTACTGAAATAGGATACTCACCTGAAGATGTCTCAATGTTGGGTGCATACTATAGAAATACACCTGATGGATGTAGTGCAGTTTTGATGAACTGTTCGGAAGTTAAATTCTTGCAGGCTGAGGCAGTTGTAAAGGAATACGCTTCCGGCGACGCAGAACAGTTATATAATGAAGGTGTTACATTGTCATTCGAGTATTACGGTAAAGAAGGCGATGCTGCTGCCTATCTTTTAAAACCAGATATTGCATTTGATAATGATAAGGCCATAAATCAAATTATGCTCCAGAAATGGATGTCGCTTTTCATGGTGGGATACGAGGCATGGTTTGAATTCCTGCGTACAGGCTTGCCTGAGCAGAATGCACTTCGTGATAATCGTAATCCGTCGGCACCGGGTGAAATTCCTTCACGCTTCTATTATCCGGAGGATGAACAGGCTCTGAATACAGCTAATTATAAGGCTGCGATAGAAAAACATGGAGGTGAGGATAATATTAATACAAAACTTTGGTGGGAAAAATAAATATGAAATTCAAAATAGCAATGTGCGCACTGGCCTTTGGCCTGTGTGCTACCGTTCAGGCGGGTATTATAAAAGGAACAGTAAAGGGAGAAGGAAAAGCATTGAGTGAAGTTATTGTCACTGACGGATATTCTTTTTCGGTGACAGATAAAAACGGTAACTACAAAATAGACCTCAATGAAAAGGCTGAATTTGTTTACTTGCTTACACCCAAAGGGTATGTTGCAGATTTCAGCACTGGTGTACCTCAGTTTTTTCAGCCGGTGGAACAGTCAAAGAAGCAATATGATTTTTCACTGAAGAAAATGCAGGGGGATTCTGACAGGTTTGTCATGATTACAATGGCAGATACTCAGCTTGATACTGAAGCGGATGTGAAGCGGCTTTTTTCGGAAACATTGCCCGATATAAAAGAAACAGTATCACAGCATCCGGGTGTGCAGGCTGCAGGTATAGTGCTGGGAGATATCTCATGGGATGTGTATATACATAATGCATCGTATAAGGAATTTGCAAAACAGTTGGGATTTCCTGTTTATCCTGTTATAGGAAATCACGACTTTGACAAGTATATGTCTGTGGCTCCTGGTGCGGATTACGCACATATTTATAAAAAGGAGTTTGGGCCGTTATATTATGCCGTACAGTTAGGTGATGTTTATTATATCGTTCTGAACAATATTGATTACTATGGCAATAAAAGGTATAAGGCGACATTGGAAATAGAGGACCAGATGAAGTGGCTGGAGTTGTTGCTGAACTGTGTCCTTCAACAGGATAAACAGCTTGTCATAGCAATGCATGCACCGATGAAACCTTCTCCGGAGCGTCCGCTTATTGATGGAGGTGAGAATCTGAAGAAAATGTTGATGAATAAGTTTCAATCGACTATTATTTCCGGTCATTATCACCGTAACTCCAATACAGATATTGGAGCGGGTATTACAGAGCATAATTTAGGAGCTGTTTGTGGAACATGGTGGAGCGGAGATACTGGTAGTGATGGCTCTCCTAACGGATATCAGGTTTTTAAGGGAGATAAAAATAAAATATCATGGTATTATAAAGCTACCGGAAAGGATGCTTCATGGCAGTTTAAAACTTATCCGAAGGGTAGTGTAATGGAACGTCCGGATGCGATAGTCGTAAAAGTATGGAACTGGGATATTAGCTGGCGTGTAAGATGGTATCAGGATGGTAAGCTAATGGGGGATATGGAGCAATTCTATTCTTACGACCCTGACTATTTGGCTCATTTGAATGGTAGAAGAGCGGTTGCGGACTATGAACCGGCAAGAACCAATCATTATTTCTCTGCAATACCTTCTTCAACGGCAAAAAAGATAAAAATAGAGGTTGTCGACTGTTTTGGAAATACATACACGGAAGAAGTGATTTTATAGCATTCCGGAGGCCTTAAAAAAACGTGGGCAAGTTTGATTCTAAACGCGGGCAAGTTTTAATCAAAACGATTCCACGTTTTATTTTGGGCGTTTTTATGCTGCCAAATTGAAGCAAACAGTATTCCTGAAATAATTTAGGGATGCTGTTTGCTTTATGTTTTTACTGGTATTCTTTTTCTTGCATATATTATAGGGCAAAAATCTTTCTAACCGTGTGATTTAAAGCATTATATTACACAATGTGTCGGAAAACATAGTTTAGTAACACGAATGTAACAGTTGGATTTCTGAACATTAATTTCTATTTTGCGCCAACTTAAAAATGAGATATGAAACGCATATCCATCATTTATTAATTATTTAATTTAGAATACCATGAAAGTATATCAGACTAACGAAATCAAAAACATTGCACTTCTTGGCAATGATGGCTCAGGTAAAACCACCCTCACTGAAGCGTTGCTCTTTGAGAGTGGTATTATAAAACGTCGCGGCAGAATTACTGCCAAGAATACTGTCAGCGATTATTTCCCGGTAGAGCAGGAGTATGGTTACTCTGTATTCTCTACCGTTTATCATGTGGAGTGGAATGGTAAGAAACTAAATATCATTGACTGTCCGGGTAGTGATGATTTCGTGGGAGCTGCAATGACTGCGCTAAACGTAACAGATACAGCCGTGTTGCTTCTTAACGGTCAGTATGGGCCTGAAGTAGGTACTCAGAATCACTTCCGTTACACTGAAAAGTTGGGTAAACCGGTTATATTCCTCGTTAATCAGCTTGACTCGCCTAACTGCGATTTTGATAAAGTGCTCGAACAGTTGACTGAGAATTATGGTTCTAAAGTTGTTCCGGTTCAGTATCCTATCAGTACAGGTCCGGACTTCAATTCGTTGATTGATGTACTTTTAATGAAAAAATATTCGTGGGGACCTGAAGGTGGTGCTCCTACTATCGAACCTGTTCCGGCTGAAGAAATGGAAAAGGCTATGGAATGGCATAAGAGGCTTGTTGAGGCTGCTGCCGAACATGATGAAACTCTTATGGAGAAATTCTTCGAATCTGAATCGCTCACAGAAGACGAAATGCGTGAAGGTATCCGCAAGGGATTGGCTGCAAGAGGTATGTTCCCTGTGTTCTGCGTATGTGCAGGTAAAGACATGGGTGTTCGCCGACTGATGGAGTTCCTTGGTAACGTAGTGCCTTTCGTTGATGAAATGCCTGTGGTGCACAATACACGCGGTGTTCCTGTTCCTCCTGTGGCAGATGCTCCTACTTCACTTTATTTCTTCAAGACTGCGGTTGAACCTCATATCGGCGATGTTCAGTACTTCAAGGTTATGAGTGGTGTGGTTCACGAAGGTGACGACCTGAATAATGCAGACCGCGGCTCTAAGGAACGTATGGCTCAGCTTTATGTTTGTGCCGGTGCAAACCGTGAAAAGGTGGAAGAACTGAGAGCTGGTGATATCGGTTGTACTGTTAAGCTTAAAGATGTAAAAACAGGAAATACACTGAACAGCAAGGATTGCGAAAACAGATTCAATTTCATCAAATATCCTAATCCTAAATATACAAGGGCTATCAAACCTGAAAACGAGGCTGATACAGAAAAGATGATGGCTATCCTTAACCGTATGCGTGAAGAAGATCCGACATGGGTTGTTGAACAGTCTAAAGAATTGAAGCAGATTCTTGTTCACGGACAAGGTGAGTTCCATTTACGTACACTGAAGTGGAGACTTGAAAACAATGAAAAACTGGCTGTTCAGTTCCTTGAACCTAAGATTCCTTACAGAGAAACAATTACTAAGGCTGCTCGTGCTGATTACAGACACAAGAAACAGTCTGGTGGTGCCGGTCAGTTCGGTGAAGTTCATCTCATAGTTGAACCTTATTATGAAGGTATGCCAACTCCAGAAGTCTATAAATTCAACGGTCAGGAATTCAAGATTAATGTCAAAGGAACTGAAACCGTTGATTTGGAATGGGGCGGTAAGCTGGTATTCATTAACAGTGTTGTTGGTGGTGCCATTGATACAAGATTTATGCCTGCCATCCTTAAAGGTATCATGAGCCGTATGGAGCAGGGACCTCTTACAGGTTCGTATGCACGCGATGTACGTGTTATCGTATACGACGGAAAGATGCACCCGGTTGATTCAAATGAAATCTCGTTCATGCTTGCCGGACGCAATGCCTTCAGCGAAGCATTCAAGAATGCAGGTCCTAAGATTCTGGAACCTATCTATGATGTGGAAGTATTCGTTCCGAGCGATAAGCTTGGTGACGTGATGAGCGATATGCAGGGACGCCGCGGTATGATTATGGGTATGAGCAGTGAAAAGGGATACGAAAAACTTGCAGCTAAAGTTCCTTTGAAGGAAATGTCCAACTATTCTACTGCTTTAAGCTCATTGACCGGAGGACGCGCTTCGTTCATTATGAAGTTTGCAAGCTACGAACTTGTTCCAACAGATGTTCAGAATAAGCTGATGAAGGAATTTGAGGAACAGGAAAAGAATGAAGATTAAAGGTTAGTTGATATTTTAATACATAAAAAAGCCGCATTTCTTAAAAATGTGGCTTTTTTTTATTGCCTTACGGTGAACTTTTTGCCACTTTTAGTTGTTATATATTTAAAGTTATATTATTTTTGTAAAGTAGACGAGATGGTAAGTGCTTTTACTTGCGATTTTATTAATTAAAATTGAGGTGTATTGTTAAATACGAAAAAATCTCGTGTAAAACATGTTAATTGGTGATGATTATATTAATTAGCTTGTTAAATTTGTCACCATGAAAAAGTCAACAATATGGATATTAGGAGTCATTATGGCTCTGTCTTTTCTTAGCCTGCTGTATTTGCAGGTAAGTTATATAGAAGAGATGGTAAAGATGCGCCGTGGACAATTCGAGGAGAATGTAAACCGCAGTCTTGCTCAGTCCATGCGCAATCTGGAACTGGTGGAAACCAAGAAATATCTTGAGGCTGATGTGGCAGCTACTGAAAGGGCAGCCCGTCTTGCTGAACAGTTTAACTTGAACAAAGGTAAGAATAGCGGTGATATTATGCAGCATCACCAGTATACCATAACATCGCCCGATGGAAGCATGTATTCTACCTTTGAGTTCAAGACGATAACCAACAGGCCTGCAAATGTGCCTAAAGTTATAATCTCGAACGGTAAGAATATACCGCAGACATCGCGGACCTTGCAGGAGATAATCAAGGAAAGATATGTCTATCAGAGGGCGTTGCTTGATGAGGTGGTGTATAACATACTTTATACTGCGAGCGACAAACCGCTGAAGGATAGGATAAACTTCAAGCAGTTGGACCATTTCATTAAGTCGGAATTGCTGAACAATGGTTTGGACCTGCCTTATCATTTTACGGTGACAGACAGGGATGGGAAGGAAGTCTATCGTTGTTCTGACTATGTGTACGACGGCGAGAAAATATATTCCAGACTGCTGTTTGAGAATGACCCTCCGGCAAAAATGGGATATGTGAAAATATTCTTCCCTACGATGGATGACTATATTTTCAGCTCAGTGAAGTTTATGATACCTTCATTGATATTTACGGTGGTTCTTCTGGTTACTTTTATATTTACCATATATATAATATTCCGCCAGAAGAAACTTACGGAGATAAAGAATGACTTCATTAACAATATGACGCACGAGTTCAAGACTCCGATTTCTACTATATCGCTTGCGGCTCAGATGCTTAATGACCCGGCTGTAGGTAAATCGCCTGTGATGTTCAAGCATATTTCGGGAGTGATAAACGATGAAACGAAACGTCTTCGTTTCCAGGTAGAGAAAGTGTTACAGATGTCGATGTTCGAGCGTCAGAAAGCTACGCTGAAGAAAAAGAAAATTGATGCCAATGAACTTGTGAACGGCGTGATAAATACTTTCAGGTTGAAGGTGGAAAGTTGTCATGGTACGCTTGACGCTGAACTTGATGCCACGGACCCGTTCATATTTGTGGATGAGATGCATTTCACCAATGTGATATTCAACTTGTTGGACAATGCCGTGAAATACAAACGCTCGGATGTGGATATAAGTCTTAAGGTCAGAACATGGAACGAGGCTAACAAATTGCATATCTCCGTCGAGGACAATGGTATCGGAATAAAGAAAGAAAATTTGAAAAAGATATTTGACAAGTTCTACCGTGTTCATACCGGAAACCTGCACGATGTGAAGGGATTCGGTCTTGGACTGGCCTATGTGAAGAAGATTATTTCAGATCACAATGGAAGCATCCGTGCTGAAAGTGAACTGAATGTCGGAACTAAATTTATTATTGTATTACCTTTATTTAAAGAAGAATAATATGGACGAAAGAATGCGTATTTTATTGTGCGAAGATGACGAGAATCTTGGCATGCTTTTGAGAGAATATTTACAGGCTAAAGGTTATGAGGCTGACCTGTTCCTGAATGGTGACGAAGGTGTAAAAGGATATCAGAAAGGAAAATATGATATGATTGTGACAGACGTTATGATGCCTGTCAAGGATGGTTTCTCTATGATTCAGGAAATCAAACAAATCAATTCAGAGGTTCCTGTGATTTTCCTTACAGCTAAGACTATGAAGGAAGATATCCTTGAAGGATTCAAGATTGGAGCCGATGATTATATCAGCAAGCCTTTCAGCATGGAAGAACTTACACTTCGTATCGAGGCTATCTTGCGTCGTGTAAGAGGTAAGAAAGTGAAGGAAAACACTATGTACACTATCGGTAACTTTACTTTCGATACTCAGAAACAGTTGCTTACTATCGGTGACAAGCAGACTAAGCTTACTACTAAGGAATCTGAACTTCTGTCTTTGCTTTGCTCTCATGCAAACGAAATACTTCAGAGAGATTATGCATTGAAGAATATCTGGATTGACGATAACTATTTCAATGCAAGAAGTATGGACGTTTATATCACTAAGTTGCGTAAGCACCTTAAGGCAGACCCATCTATCGAAATTATCAATATCCACGGTAAGGGATATAAACTGATTACTCCGGACGATGAACAGCAGGATGCTTGATTGACGGGTATATAAAATAAAAAGAGGTTATCTTTTATGGATAACCTCTTTTTATTTTGTCTGATTTGTAGTTTACATTAATCAGTGATACGTTTGTTAATCAGGATGTAGCTGATTAATCCTGCAATGATAAGAACCATTGATGTACCCAGAATAGCGTTGTTGTTTACATTTTCAGTTGCAAAGCATGCAATCAGGACAACAGCTCCGATAATAATCAATATTACTCCCAGATTCTTTAATAAGCTTTTCATGTGTGTCTTCTATTTTTATGGTTTATTCGTTTATTGGTTACAAATTAAAGCATAATTCTTTACACGTGAAAATTATTTTATGAAAAAAAACGAAATTCGTGTATTATCATGCTTTTCTTGTATGGTTAATCTTTCGTGTTTGTGAAGATTTTGCGCAATACCTCCTGGCTGATGCTTAACTCTTCCAGTGTCAAGCCTTTCAGAGCCTCCTTCAGAGTAAGGTTTGCTACCATTCTTGCCTTGTCTTCAAGCTGCTTGCCGTCTTTGGTCAGGTGGATAAGGTTTGTTCTCCTGTCCTTCTTGTCTGATATGCGCACTACAAGATGCTGTTTCTCCATATTGTCGATAAGTCGCGTCATGCTCGGTTTGTCCTTGAACGTGGCGTTGCATAGCTCCTGTTGTGTCACTCCGTCCTTTTCCCATAGAAAAATCAGTACTGTCCATTGCTCAGGAGTGATGTCCAGGCCGTTCATTCTGAAATTTCTTATCAGTTTCCGGTTTATGGCAGCAGAAACTTTTCCGTTTAGTATGGCGAAAATTAGCTGGATGTCAAAATTGAATTGTTCTATCATATAATTATTGTTTATACAACTATGCAAAGATACTATATTTGTCTGTAATTCTATTGTGATGGAACTCTTTTTAATATTTAAATCATACATAATAAGTAATGAACAGATATAGTATCCGGATGGCTAAAGTGATATAATGCCGTAAAAATGAAGAAAAGTAGCTTAAATGTTTGTATATTAGATAAAAAGTTGTACCTTTGCGCCGCGATTGAAATTTTTTATTAATAATTTAATTAACGAATTAGTATGAATCAATACGAAACCGTTTTCATTTTAACTCCCGTTTTGTCTGAAGCTCAGATGAAGGAAACGGTAGAGAAGTTCAAAGCAATCCTTACTCAGGAAGGTGCTGAGATCATCAATGAAGAAAACTGGGGATTGAAGAAATTGGCTTACCCAATTCAGAAGAAATCTACAGGTTTCTATCAGTTGATTGAGTTTAAAGCTGAACCAACTGTAATCGAAAAGCTTGAAGTTAACTACCGTCGTGACGAAAGAGTTATCCGTTTCTTGACTTTCAAGATGGACAAGTATGCTGCAGAATATGCTGCTAAGAGAAGAAATGTTAAATCAACTAAAAAGGAGGAAAATTAATCATGGCACAGCAACAATCAGAAATCAGATATTTAACTCCGCCATCAGTAGATGTTAAGAAGAAAAAATACTGCCGTTTCAAAAAGAGTGGTATTAAGTATATCGATTACAAAGATCCTGAATTCTTGAAGAAATTCTTGAACGAACAGGGTAAAATCCTTCCTCGTCGCATTACAGGTACTTCATTGAAGTATCAGCGTCGTATTGCACAGGCTGTTAAGAGAGCTCGTCATTTGGCTTTATTGCCTTTCGTAACTGATATGATGAAATAATTAAAGGAGGAATAAGCATGGAAATTATATTGAAAGAAGACGTATTAAACTTGGGTTACAAGAACGATATTGTAACTGTTAAGTCTGGTTATGGTCGTAACTATCTTATTCCGACTGGCAAAGCAGTTATCGCATCACCAGCAGCAAAGAAAATGTTGGCTGAAGAGTTGAAACAGCGTGCTCACAAATTGGAAAAGATTAAGAAAGATGCTGAAGCAGTAGCTGAATCATTGAAGGGTGTTTCTTTGACTATCGCTACTAAAGTTAGCGCAACTGGTGCTATCTACGGTTCAGTAGGTAACATTCAGATTGCTGAAGAACTTGCTAAATTGGGTCACAACATCGATCGTAAGATTATCGTTGTTAAGGATTCAGTTAAGGAAGTTGGTAACTACAAAGCTGTAGTTAAGCTTCACAAGGAAGTTTCTGTAGAAATTCCTTTCGAAGTTGTAGCTGAAGAAGCTTAATGTTTGATACTCAAATATACTAAAATCCTCCTTCATTAAAAGGGGGATTTTTTTATGTATATGAATGGGACTTCGTTTTAGAAGATTCCTTCTTATCGTTTATTTATCGTACTTCAGATTAATGATTTCCGATAATTCAATTCAGTGTATTTATAGATTTCTTTTTGGGAGGTCTCCTTTGTTCTGTTTTCCTTTAGTATTACGAAACGTAAGGGCACAAAAAAAGCCTGTAGGAATTTGTTATCCACAGACTTTAGCTTTTTACCTAATCAGATTCTACTGATAATTATTCAGCTTTGTCGCAGCAAGCTTTAGCTGAGTCACAAGCAACTGAGTCGCAAGCAACTGAATCGCAGCAAGCTTTAACTGAATCACAAGCAGGAGTAGCTTCTTCTACTACAACAGCTTCTGTAGATTCTGCATTTGCATTTTTGTTACCACCACATGATGCGAAAGATACTGCAACGAATGCAACGAATAAAAATACTAACTTTTTCATCTCTTTTTGCTTTTAAAATTCTGTAATACTTATGTTGTTATCTTAATTGACGATGCAAAGATATATAGTTTTTTAATACGTTGTTCTTTTTTAGGCAAGAATTTTGCGAAAAAATATGTTTTACAGCCTATTTTATCTTTTTTAACTTGTTTGCTTTTCCATTTTTTTTACATTTAGACACTGCTATTGCTTCAGCCGTTCTTATAAATATCGAAATTATGAGTAACTTTGCACAAAATAATTTGTTTATATGATTGATACTACTGTTTTTCAGGATAAAAAAGCTGTTTATTACACATTAGGTTGTAAACTGAATTTTGCAGAAACCTCTACAATAGGAAAAACTCTTAAGGATGCAGGAATTAGAACTGTAAGAAAAGGAGAAAAAGCTGATATCATAGTTGTAAATACATGCTCGGTTACTGAAGTAGCCGATAAAAAGTGTCGTCAGGCCATTCATAAATTAGTTAAGGCTCATCCCGGAGCTTATGTTATAGTGACAGGCTGTTATGCACAGCTCAAGCCGGACACTGTTGCCGATATAGAAGGAGTGGATTTGGTATTGGGAGCGGAACAGAAAGGTGACCTGATGAAGTATTTGGTTACACTCGAAAAGTCTGCACACGGTGAGGCTATCACTACGGCAACAAAAGATATACGAAAGTTTTCTCCATCATGCTCGCGTGGAGACCGTACAAGATATTTCTTGAAAGTCCAGGACGGATGTGACTATTTCTGTTCGTATTGCACAATACCTTTTGCGAGGGGTAGGAGTAGAAACGGAAGTATTTCAGACCTTGTTCAGCAGGCAAAAGAAGTAGCAGCAGAAGGGGGAAAGGAAATTGTCCTTACAGGAGTAAATATCGGCGATTTCGGTAAGACTACTGGTGAAACTTTCTTTGACCTGATTAAGGAGTTGGACAATGTAGAAGGCATCGAGAGATATAGGATATCTTCTATAGAGCCTAATTTGTTGACGGACGAAATAATAGAATTTGTTTCCACTTCCAAGAGATTCATGCCTCATTTCCATATCCCTTTGCAGTCTGGCAGTGATGAGGTATTGAAACTGATGCGCAGACGATATGACACAGAGTTGTTTGCCTCAAAAATAAGAAAAATCAAGCAGCTCATGCCTGATGCTTTTATTGGGGTGGATGTAATTGTAGGTACACGCGGAGAAACACCTGAATATTTTGAATCTGCCTACAATTTTATCAAATCGCTTGATGTAACGCAGCTTCATGTATTCAGTTACTCAGAGCGTCCGGGAACTCAGGCTTTGAAGATAGATTATGTTGTTTCGCCTGAAGAAAAACATGCCAGAAGTCAGCGTCTGCTTGAACTTTCTGAATTGAAACTAAAGGAATTCTATGCGCGACATAAAGGAACTGAAGCTGTAGTTCTTGCAGAACATTCCAAACCTGGAATGCCTATGCATGGATTTACGGATAATTATATTAGGGTAGAACTCGACAGTGCTAAAGCTACGGACAATCAATTAATAAAAGTCAGACTTGGAGATTTCTCAGCCGACGGTGAGTCCTTGATGTCGGAAGTTCTTGAGTAATCATAGTCTTAATGTATCTCTTATGAGAAAAGTATCTGTTGTAATATTAAACTGGAATGGGGTGGAAATGTTGAGAACATTTCTGCCTTCAGTTGTTAAATACACAAATCCGGAATTGGCAGAAGTTTGTGTGGCAGATAACGGTTCCACAGATAATTCCGTAGATATAGTCCGTGATGAGTTTCCATCAGTCAGATTGATACCCTTTAAAGAGAATTATGGTTTTGCCGAAGGGTATAACAAAGTTATGGACAATGTTGATACCGAATATGTCGTTCTGCTTAACAGCGATGTCGAGGTTACAGAAGGCTGGATAGAACCGATTCTGTCATATATGGAATCTCATAAAGATGTTGCTGCCTGCCAGCCGAAGATACTCAGTTACCATGACAAGAAAAAATTCGAGTATGCAGGAGCCTCCGGAGGTTATATCGATAAATATGGCTATCCATTCTGCCGTGGAAGAGTCTTTGATTCTCTCGAAACAGACAATGGCCAATACGATACACCTGCAGACATTTTCTGGGCATCAGGAGCTGCCATGTTCGTCAGGCGCGATGTATATGTTGCGGTTGGAGGACTTGACCCCAAGTTCTTTGCCCATATGGAGGAAATAGACCTTTGCTGGCGTTTGTTGAGTAGGGGATACCGTCTGGTGTGTATTCCTGAAAGTAAAGTCTATCACGTAGGTGGAGCGACGCTTAAAAAAGAAAATCCGAAAAAGACATACCTTAATTTCCGTAATAACCTGTTGATGATATACAAGAATCTTCCTTCAAATGAATTGCGAAAAGTGATGATAGTACGTTGTTTCCTCGATTATCTTGCAGTAGTTTTCTACATCTTGAAATTTGATTTTTCAAATGCATCTGCAGTTGTTAAGGCCCGGAAGGACTATTCATCCATGCGTAAGGATTTCAAATCTTTGAGAGATGAAAATCTTAGACAGGCCAGGCAGAAGAAGTTGAAATCCAGATATGATTTCTCATTAATATTGCAATCAAAAATATTCGGAAAGACTACCTATTCACGTCTTGTGAAGTAGTCTTTCCGCTACTTTTTTTATATCATTTCTCTTTTTTCGTTTCAATGAAATTCATGATTTCCTCTTCATTGTCCGGATGGAACCATGTGATTTCATTATCCCTTTTGAACCACGTCATCTGCTTTCTGGAATAAATGCGTGAGTTCTGCTTTATTTTCTCTATAGCAAAGTCTAACGTACAGTTGCCGTCAAGATACTGGATAATCTCTTTATATCCCACTGTATTTAGCGAATTAAGGTTTCTATATTGATAAACAGACTTGACTTCATCTATCAGTCCGTCGTTTATCATTATATCCACTCTTCTGTTGATACGCTCATAAAGCTCTTCCCTTTCTCTGCACAGTCCTATTTTTATGATATTGAAAGGCCTCTGTTTCTTGTTTCCGGTTCTGAAGGAAGTATAAGTCTTTCCGGTCATGTAGCATATCTCCAGTGCGTGTATTACCCTTTTCGGATTCTTCAGGTCGACGATGGAGTAATACTCCGGATCAAGGAGTTTCAGTTCTGCGCACAATCTTTCAAGACCTTCTTTCTCGTATTTCTCCATCATCATCTGTCGTGTGTCGTTGTCTACTGTAGGAATATCGTCTATGCCCTTACAGATAGCATCAATATACATCATCGAGCCACCGGTCAGAAGTATTGTATCGTTCTCCTTGAAAAGCTCCTCAAGCAGACTGATGACATCACTCTCATATTGTGCGGCACTGTAATAGTCAGTCAGCTTCAGTGTACCCACGAAATAATGTTTCACCCTTTTCAGGTATTCTTCTGCAGGTGCAGCCGTACCGATTTTCAGTTCGGAGTACAACTGTCTGGAGTCGGCAGAAATAATAGGTGAGTTATATTTCTCGGCTATTTTTATGCTGAGGTCTGTTTTTCCTACCCCTGTCGGTCCTATCAGTACTATGAGAGTCTTTTTGCTGTTCATCAGATATATAAATTAAGAAAGCGAAGAATAACGGATTAATCAACATTTTCGTTGAAGCCGTATTCTTCGCTTCGTTGTTCAGTCAATATTATTATTAATATTTGTCGTCATCGTAAGGATTACCTTCTGTCATGTCGAATCCGTCCATATCGAAATCTTCCATGTCGTAGTCTTCGTCACCGTAGAAGTTTTCTCCGAGGTCAAGCGACTGGCTTGTATTCAGCTGTTCATCGAAATCAATAGTCTGCTGCGGAGCATCCCCTTCCTGTCGTGAACAAATGGCATGTTTCAAATCCTGACCTGTTATTATTTCCGACAGTTCGATGAAGAATATTCTTTCAGCCAATGGGTCGAAAACATAAATCAGCTTCTGTTTCTCATCTTCAAGAAGTTCGCTCAGCGGAGTATCTTTCATTATATATATATCCTCATCAGAACTGCTTGTACCCATATCCTCAAGAGTGATTTCCGTTTCCTTTTCCCAGTCGTCATCACATATAAAGAATGAAGTCATCTGGTCATCTTTATAACCTGTACATTTAAGGATTGCTTCATGCAAGTCATAGAATGAAGCATCTGAGTCGATTTTTATTTCTCTTAAGAAGTTATCGACTTCGTCTGATATGAGTCTGAATTTGTAAACCATCTTAATTATAGTGTTAAATCTTTATTTTGTAAATATACAAAAAATGATTATCTTATAATGCCTCTTTGAGAATTTTCTATGAAAGAGATAATATATTCTATCTCCGGACTCATAGGAACCTCCTGTTTAACCTGTTCAAGCGCTTCAGCAGTGTTCTTACCGCTATTGTAGATAATTCTGTAAGCATTGTGAATATTCTCAATCAGTTCATTTGAGAAACCTCTTCTTCTAAGGCCTACAATGTTGATACCACAATACGCGATAGGATCTCTACCTGCAATGATGAACGGAGGAATATCCTTGCTGAAACGGCTTCCGCCCTGAATCATTCCGTAACCACCTACACGGCAGAACTGATGCATAAGTACGCTTGCACTGATAATAGAGTAGTCGTCTATTATAATCTCACCTGCAAATTTAGTGGAGTTACCGATGATACATCCGTTACCTATGATAGCATCGTGTGCCACGTGTACACCTTCCATGAGCAGGTTGTTGCTTCCAACCACAGTCTTGCCTTTTGCAGCCGTACCGCGGTTAATTGTAACGTTCTCTCTGATAGTGTTGTTGTCGCCTACCTCGGCAGTAGTTTCTTCACCTTTAAATTTCAAATCCTGTGGAACAGCTCCAATCACAGCACCAGGGAAAATTCTGTTGTTGTTACCGATACGCGCTCCATACAGAATGTTGGCATTAGGCATTATTATGTTATTGTCGCCTATTACAACGTTCTTGTCAATGTACACGAACGGGCCTATTTCAACGTTTTCTCCTATCTGTGCTTCAGGATGTATGTATGCTAATGGACTTATCATATTTTTATTGTTTGTTTTTTACGATTTGAGCCATAAATTCAGCTTCGCAAACTATTTTCTCACCTACGAAAACGTATCCTTTCATTGTAGATACACCTCTGCGGATAGGTGCCATAAGTTCCACGCGGAAGATGAGAGTATCACCCGGTATCACTTTCTGGCGGAATTTCACATTGTCTATCTTCATGAAGTATGTAGAATACAGTTTTGGGTCATCCACAGAGTTCAGAACCAACAAGCCTCCTACCTGCGCCATAGCCTCTACCTGAAGCACTCCAGGCATAACAGGCTCTTCCGGGAAATGTCCCTGGAAGAAAGGTTCGTTTGATGTAACGTTCTTTACACCTACTATATAGTTGGCACCCATAGCAATGACCTTGTCAACCAACTGGAACGGATATCTGTGAGGCAACAGTTCGCGTATACGGTTCACATCCATCAGCGGCTCTTCATTGCAGTTGTAGATAGGAGCCTGTATCTCGTGCATTCTGATTTCTTTTCTCAGCTGTCTTGCGAACTTGTTGTTTATAGTATGTCCTGGTCTTGTAGCGATGATTCTTCCCTTTATAGGTCTTCCGATAAGGGCAAGGTCGCCAATGATATCAAGCAGTTTGTGTCTTGCCGGTTCGTTAGGCCATACCAATGGAATATGGTTGATATATCCCAAATGGCTTGCATCCATATGAGGAACATTCATAACGTCAGCCAGTTTGTCAAAGCTTTCCTGAGTCATCTGCTTTTCGTATATCACGATAGCATTGTCCAGGTCACCTCCCTTAATCAGTCCTGCATTGAGCAGAGGTTCTATTTCGCGAACGAAAACGAACGTACGTGCAGAAGCAATTTCCGCAGGGAAGTCAGCCATATTTTCAAGTGTAGCAAACTGATTTGTAAGAATTTGCGAATCATATGATATCAAAGTGTTTATACTGAATCTGTCGTCAGGCAACACAGTGATACATGAACCTGTAGCTTCATCGCGGAATTCTATTTTCGATTTGATAATGTAATAATCTTTTGGAGCCGACTGTTCTTCAATGCCCACTCTTTCGATACATTCCACGTAAGCCTTTGCACTTCCGTCCAATATCGGGAACTCAGGACCGTCCACCTGTATCAGACAGTTGTCTATTCCGGCTGCATAAAGAGCTGCCAGCGCATGTTCAACTGTACTGACTTTTACATTATTTTTTGATAACACTGTACCTCTTGTCGTATCGATTACATTTTCGGCCACAGCGTCTATAATAGGCTGATCGTCTAAGTCTATACGTTGGATCTTATACCCGTGATGTTCCGGAGCAGGGTTGAATGTCACAGTAAGCTTGACTCCGGTGTGAAGTCCCTTACCGTTCAGTGAGAAGCTGCCTTTTAAAGTCTGTTGTTTCAACATGGGTGTTTATTTGTTTATTAGTTTTTTCAATTCTTCTATTTCTTTTTGTAGTTTGCCTAATTCAGAATACATGTCAGGCAATTTCTTGTAAACAATAGCAGCTCGTGCAAACTGTTTGTGTTCTATAGCCGGATATCCCATTATTGCTATATCCGATTTTGTGTTTCCCGGTATTCCTGATTGTGCTCCTACCGTTACTCTGTTTCCAACCTTTATGTGTCCTGCAACTCCTACCTGTCCGCCAAACATACACCATTCTCCAATTTTGGCAGAACCGGCCACACCGACTTGCGATGCCATTACAGTGTTGCTTCCTACCTCTACGTTGTGAGCTATCTGTACCATATTATCCAGCTTTACGCCTTTGTGAATAATGGTAGCTCCCATTGTAGCACGGTCTATACATGCGTTTGCCCCTATCTCTACGTCGTCTTCAAGAATCACAATACCTATCTGCGGAATTTTTTCATATCCTTCAGGCGATGGAGCAAAACCGAAACCATCGGCACCAATTACAGAGCCTGCATGCAGAATGCAGTTGTTTCCTATTCTGCAATCGTGGTAAATCGTAACATGAGGGTAGATAATACAGTTGTTACCCACCTTTGCGTTGCTCCCGACTGTTGCATGTGGATGTATATATACATTGTCACCAATTACGGCTCCATCTTCTATGCAGGCGAATGGGCCTATATAGCAGCCATTTCCTATCTTTGCTTTATCCGAGATATAAGCAAGCGGGTCGATACCTGTCTTCTTAGGCTGGCTCATTTCATAGAGTGACATAAGCTTAGCCAAACTTTCGTATGCATTGTCGACCTTTATGAGTGTGGCCTTGATTTCATGTTCAGGAGTGAAATCTTTGTTTACCAACACTATTGATGACTGTGTCTCATAGATGTAGTTAGTATATTTGGGGTTTGCCAAAAACGACAATGCGCCCGGTACACCTTCTTCGATTTTTGCAAAAGTGTGTACTGTGGCATTTTCGTCACCTACAACAATTCCTTGGATAAATTCTGCAATTTGTTTAGCCGAGAACTCCATATCTGTTATTTTTCTTCCTTTGGTTTTATTTTACTTGTTTATGCAAATTACGTGTTTTTTTTTTACATATCAGAGAAAAAAGCAAAATATTTGCATAATTACATACATAAATGCATAGTTTTCAACAAAAAAACAGTTATATCAACCTAATAATAGGAGGATATAACTGTTTTTCTTATTAATTCCGGTAGCTATTTATGTTTCCCAATCAGAGGATTGCTTTTAGTTGTTCAGACATCTGTTGCTGTACTTTCTGTGCTTCTTCGCCTGCTACTTTTGCAAAGTTCTCAGTCTTGTCGGCATAGATGATTGCACGGCTTGAATTAACTATAAGTCCGCATTCCTTAGTCATACCGTACTTGCATACCTCTTCCAGTGAGCCGCCCTGTGCACCAACACCAGGTACAAGAAGGAAGTGGTTAGGTACAATCTTGCGGATATCTTCGAACATATGTCCCTGAGTAGCGCCGACAACGTACATCATGTTTTCGTCGTTAGCCCATTCCTGGCTCTTGCGCAATACCTTTTCGAAAAGACGTTCTCCTTCAGTGTCAGCAGTAAGCTGGAAATCGTGCGAACCCTTGTTCGATGTAAGTGCCAGAAGGATAACCCATTTCCCTTCGTAAGTAAGGAACGGAGTAACGCTGTCCTCGCCCATATATGGAGCTACAGTCACAGAGTCGATGTTCAGCTCCTCGAAGAATGTACGTGCATACATAGCCGAAGTATTACCGATGTCACCACGTTTGGCATCTGCTATGATGAACTGGTCAGGATAGTTTGTCTTGATGTATTCTACAGTCTTTTCAAATGCAATCCATCCCTTCACGCCCATGCTTTCATAGAAAGCCAGGTTTGGCTTGTAAGCGATACAGTAAGGAGCTGTAGCGTCGATAATAGCCTTGTTGAATGCAAATATAGGGTCTTCCTCTTTCAGAAGGTGTTCTGGAATTTTCTTGATGTCAGTGTCAAGTCCCACACAGAGGAATGACTGTTTCTTCTTGATGTTTTCGAATAACTGTTGTTTGTTCATATTTTTTGTTTTTTTAGTTGACAAGTTGACGAGTTGACAAGTTGACGAGGTTCAGCATCTCTGACCTTTGGGTGCTATCCGGCTGGAGAGCCTTGTTAACTTGTAACTGAAGCCTTGTAGCCTGTTTGTTTAAAGTTCGCTTTCCTTCAGTCTTTCAGCATTTTCAGCCACAATCAGATGGTCTATACAGTCCTGAATGTCCCCGTCCATAAATGCACTGAGGTTATAGATTGTATAGTTTATGCGGTGGTCTGTGATACGTCCCTGAGGATAGTTGTATGTACGGATTTTAGCCGAACGGTCACCGGTGCTGACCATAGTCTTACGCTTCGAAGCTATATCGTCGATGTATTTCTGATGCTCCTTATCGTATATAAATGTACGCAGGCGCGAGAGAGCACGTTCCTTGTTCTTTGGCTGGTCGCGTGTTTCGGTACATTCAATAAGGATTTCTTCCACCACTCCGGTGTTAGGATTCTTCCAGTTGTAGCGCAGACGAACTCCGGATTCCACCTTGTTTACGTTCTGTCCTCCGGCACCGCCGCTTCGGAATGTATCCCATTTTATTTCGCCTTCATTGATTTCCACATCGAAAGGCTCAGCTTCTGGCAGTACGGCTACCGATGCGGCAGATGTGTGTACACGTCCCTGGGTCTCAGTGGCAGGAACTCGCTGCACGCGGTGTACTCCCGATTCGTATTTCAGAGTTCCGTAAACCTTTTCTCCCGTTACGGAGCAGATTATTTCCTTGAAACCGCCTGCCGCACCTTCGTTTGCGCTTGATACCTCAAGTCGCCAGCCTTTGGTTTCGCAATATTTCGAATACATGCGGAACAGGTCGCCTGCAAAGATGGCAGCTTCGTCGCCACCCGTACCGCCACGGATTTCAAGAATCGCATTGCGGTCGTCCTGAGGGTCGGCAGGAACAAGCAGAAGTTTGATTTCCTCTTCCAGTTCCGGAATGCGTGCCTCGCATGCAGCAGCCTCTTCTCGGGCCATTTCCTTCATTTCAGGGTCACTTTCGTTCATCATCATTCTGGCCTCTTCCAGACCGTTGATGCACTGCAAGTATTCCTTGCGCGCATTCATGATGTCGCCCAGCTCCTTGTATTCCTTTGTCAGTTTTACATATCTTTTCTGGTCTGCTATCACGTTCGGGTCAGTAATCAGAGTAGATACTTCCTCAAAACGTGATACCAATCCTTCAAGTTTCTCTAATATGGTGTTATTTTCCGCCATTTCCTATATTTAGTTCTTTGCTCCTTGAGTTTGTCGGTTTCAGTTTGACTTTACAAACTAAAAACTACAAACTTAAAAACTTATATATTAGTATCTGAATTCTCCGAATTCGCTCTTGATAATCAATTCTTTACTTCCGTTGCTTTCTTCTACGCGACCGACAATCTGTGCGTCGATATTGAACGATTTGCTGATTTCGATAACCTGTTCTGCATGTTCAGGAGAAAGATATACTTCAAGACGGTGTCCCATGTTGAATACCTTGTACATTTCGTCCCAGTCAGTACCGCTCTGTTCTTTGATAGTGCGGAACAATGGAGGAACAGGGAAGAGGTTATCCTTAATCACGCGGCAGTTGTCGCCTACGAAGTGCAGAACCTTAGTCTGTGCACCACCCGAGCAGTGAACCATACCGTGGATTTCAGGACGGAGAGCATCAAGCAGTTTCTTTACCACAGGTGCGTATGTACGTGTAGGAGAGAGAACCAGCTTACCTGCGTCAAGTGGAGAATCTTCCACAGCGTCAGTCAGTTTCAGATTACCGCTGTAAACCAGGTCTTCTGGTACAGCCTTGTCGTAGCTTTCAGGATATTTCTCTGCAAGATATTTTGAGAATACGTCGTGACGTGCGCTTGTCAGACCGTTGCTACCCATACCGCCGTTGTATTCCTTTTCGTAAGTAGCCTGTCCGTAAGATGCAAGACCTACGATAACGTCGCCCGGACGGATGTTTGCATTGTCAATCACGTCAGAACGCTTCATACGGCAAGTCACAGTACTGTCCACGATGATAGTACGGACCAGGTCGCCAACGTCGGCAGTCTCGCCACCTGTAGCGTAAACGCCTACACCCATTTCGCGGAGTTCGGCAAGCAGTTCGTCAGTACCGTTGATGATAGCCGAGATAACTTCTCCCGGAACGAGCAGTTTGTTACGTCCGATAGTAGAAGAAACGAGTATGTTGTCAACTGCTCCTACGCAGAGCAAGTCGTCGATGTTCATGATAAGGGCATCCTGTGCGATACCTTTCCATACAGACAGGTCGCCTGTCTCTTTCCAGTACAGATATGCCAGTGATGATTTGGTTCCCGCACCGTCCGCATGCATGATGTTGCAGTATTCAGGGTCTCCGCCAAGAATATCAGGAATTATTTTACAGAAAGCCTTAGGGAAAATACCTTTGTCAATGTTTTTGATAGCGTTATGCACATCTTCCTTAGATGCCGATACGCCGCGCTGCATGTATCTTTGGTTACTCATGAGTGATGATATATTATAAATTATAATTTCCTAAATTAATTTTGGCTGTTATATAAAATCTTTAATACGCCGGTAAATATTTTTTATCTTTGTGATAAAGATACTTTACTGTTTTAATTTGCAAAAGTACTAAAAATCTGATATAAATGCAATTAACGGTAATGTAATTAACAGTTAGATTTATATTTTTGCTAATTCATTGATGCTTTCTTCCCAGTGCTTTTTATATATAATATGTATACCCCTCTCACATGCATTTCCGGCCTGTAATAAAACGCTTTGTCGTTTGAGTTAAAATGACAAAGCGTTTTTAGTCAAACGACAAGGCGTTTTAAAAATAGATTTTATTTCAATATAAATGGGTGTGAATGCAAGTAGTATTTTCGCAGTGGATTTGTAGTGGTGGAGTATCTTATATTTCGCTTTTGGGCGTAAATATACAGTATTAAAATGGTATAAAGCGTCGAATGTAACATTTGGAATAATATTTGTAACATTTTGCTCCCTGTGTGTAACATTAAATAAAGTTTTGGTATCGTGTGGTAATATGTTAGATTCTACGAATTTGTATTTTTGTCTTCGGAAAAAAATTTTTTTGATTATGAAAACACTGCTTTCTTTTAAAAGAATTATTGCTTTATTTATTCTGTTTTTATCATACGGCACATTGATGTTGGCAAAAGTCAGTTTACCTTCATTGATATCCGATGGAATGGTGCTGCAGAGGAATAGTGAGGTGTTGATTTGGGGAAATGCTGCTCCCGGTGAAAATGTAATTCTCAAATTTAAAAATAAGAAATACGAGACTTCGGCCGATGAAAACGGTAAGTGGAGTATAAAACTTCCGGAGATGAATTCCGGTGGACCTTACACTATGCAGATAAATGATATTGTATTAAACGATATACTGATAGGTGATGTATATTTGTGTTCCGGTCAGTCTAACATGGAGTTACCTGTAAACAGAGTGATGGATAAATATGCATCAGAGATTGATGGTTATGAAAATAATAACATCAGGTATGTGAAAGTGCCTTATTCCTATGATTTTTCTGAAAAAAAGGATGATTTGCAACCTGTTTCATGGAAGGTTATGAATAAGGAAAATGTGAGCGGATATTCTGCTATATGCTACTTTTTCTCACGTATATTGGAAGAAAAAACAGGAGTTCCGGTTGGGATAATAAACTCCAGTTGGGGAGGAACTCCGGTTGAGGCATGGATGAGCGAGGAAGGTCTGAAGGATTTTCCAGCCTATATTAATCAGAAAGCTGTTTATGAAGACGAAGAACTCGTTTCGATGATAAAGAAGATGGAGAACGAGCGCAGTAAAGCCTGGAGAAATCAGTTATACAAAAGCGATCCGGGAGTGCATGAGTCTACACCGTGGTATTCGGAAAATCTCGACGATAGCGCCTGGGATAATGTAGATATGTTTTCTCGCGAGTGGGCTTCGCGCAACTGGCGTCCTCTGAATGGTACTCATTGGTTCAGGAAAAACATAGAAATTCCGGAATCATGGACTTTATGTGATGCGGTTTTACGTCTTGGATGTATAGTAGATGCTGATTCAGTATTTGTAAACGGCCATTTTGTAGGTTCAGTTTCATATCAGTATCCTCCACGAATATATAAAGTTCCAGCCAATATACTTAAGCATGGAAATAATCAGATAACTATCCGTCTTTTCAGCAACGGAGGCTATCCGTCGTTTGTAAAAGACAAGCCATATAAGCTGATTTGTGGTGAGAATGAAATCGACCTGACAGGTACATGGAAACACAAGTCAGGCTCAGTGATGCCTTCTGCACCTTCTTCTACCGGCTTCCAGAATATACCTGTAGGGCTGTATAACGGCATGATATATCCGCTTAGGAATTATGTATTCAAAGGTATTGTATGGTATCAGGGAGAATCGAACGTAGGACGCTGGAACGAATATTCATCACTTCTGTCATCAATGATTTCAGACTGGAGAAAACTATTTGACAGCCGGTTGCCTTTCTACATAATAGAGCTTGCCGATTTTCTGGCACCCGATGATCCGGGAAGGAAATCGTGGGCTGAACTAAGAAAGCAGCAGGCTGCCACAGCAGAGAATACCCCAAATACTTATCTTATAAAAAACAGTGATACAGGCGAGTGGAACGACATACATCCATTGGACAAAAAAACAGCAGCAACACGTCTGGTAGATATGGTATTAGAAAATGAAAGTAAAAAATAATACATAAAATGAGTGCAATTCTGAATCAAAAAGTTTCCATGGTCGAGAAAGTAGGCTATGGATTAGGCGACTGTTCTGCGAACCTCGTGTTCCAGATGATGATGATTTATCAGACAAAGTTCTATACAGATGTATTCGGACTTGAGGGAGCGATAGCTGGAACAGTTATGCTTGTGGCGCGTATAGTAGACGCATTTGTAGATCCCACAGTAGGTATAATGTCCGACAGGACCAATACCCGATGGGGAAAATATCGTCCGTGGGTGTTATGGACAGCACTTCCTTTCATGGTATTCTATGTCCTTGCGTTCTATAATCCCGGAATAGAGGATAAAGGGCTTGTTGCGTTGTATGCCACTATATCATATACATTGCTCATGACAATGTATTCGTTCAATAACACTCCATATTCATCGTTAGGTGGTGTAATGTCGTCCGATATCAAGGAGCGTACCAGTATAACTTCTGTCCGTTTCATATTCTCTACCATAGCACAGTTTGTGGTTCAGGGGCTTACGTTGCCTTTGGTCAGCAAATTCTCTGATGGCGGAGATAAATCGCACGGATGGCTTTGTACTATATCCTTATTTGCAGTAATAGGACTTGTATTTCTGGTAATAGTATTTTTCTCCACCAAAGAACGAATTACTCCTCCGGCCGGACAGAAGAATGATACAAAACAGGATATCAAGGATGTGTTGAGCAGTGTGCCATGGAGAGCAATGTTCGTCCTTACCCTGTTCGTGTTCATTACGCTTGCCATGTGGGGAAGTGCCATGAACTATTATTTTGAGAACTATGTAGACGAGGCAGCCTTGTTTGCTTTCCTCGATAAGATAGGCCTTGTTTCAGCAGAAGCCAAAGATACAATAGGCTATACCATACTTAATGCATTCGGGCTCGTAGTAAGTTCGCCTGATAAAGCTTACGAAGTCGGTTTCGGTGTTTTCAATATGGTCGGTGCCCTTGTCCAGTTCTTCGGAGTAATCCTGTTGTCTGAGTTCCTTGCAAACAGATATGGAAAGAAGCGTACATTTATCGTATGTCTTGCGCTGACAGCCATATTTACTGCTATGTTCTATTTCCCTTCGCGCGACAATATAGAAGCAATGTTCGTATTGAATTTCCTGAAGAGTCTTGCCTATGCTCCTACAGTACCGTTGTTGTGGGCAATGATAGCCGATGTGGCCGACCATTCGGAATATGTCAATTATCGTCGTGCCACAGGTTTCGTATTCTCAGGAGTCGTGTTTGCTCTTAAGGCAGGACTTGGAGTAGGTGGTGCAGTGTTGGGCTTCCTTCTCTCAGGTTTCGGCTATGTATCAGGTTCGCAAGTTGAGCAGAGCGATACAGCCATTCAGGGCATAATCTTGTCATCCAGCTTGATACCTGCAGCATTCTTCTTTATAGGAGTAATAGCCTTGTTATTCTATCCTATAAGCAAGGAATATAATGAGAAAATGCAGGCAGAACTTTCAGCAAGAAGAAACAGAAGTGATTATTAACCAGAATAGAAAAATACAGTTATGAAATTCAAACATTTAGCTACAGTATCTTTTTGTGGTATTCTTGTTGCGTCGTGTTCAGGCGGTACAACTCAGACAAAGGAAATCGGTCTGAAGGACGTTGTGGAAAACAAATTTCTTCTCGGAACGGCTTTAAATGTAAGACAGTCATCCGGTGCTGACACGTCTTCATTGAAAATCGTAAAACGTCATTTCAACTCTATTGTTGCTGAAAACTGCATGAAGAGTGAGAAAATCCAGCCACGCGAGGGTGAATTCTTTTTTGATGAGGCCGATAAGTTTGTAAATTTTGGTATTGAGAACAATATGTCCATTATCGGTCACTGCCTTATATGGCATTCACAGTGTCCGGACTGGTTCTTTGTTGATGACAAAGGCAATAATGTATCTGCTGAAAAATTGAAACAGAGAATGAAAACCCACATATCTACAGTCGTGGGCAGATATAAAGGTAAGATAAAAGGATGGGATGTAGTGAATGAAGCCATTGTAGAGGACGGTTCATATCGCAAGAGCAAATTCTACGAGATTCTTGGTGAGGAATTTATCCCTCTTGCATTTCAGTATGCCCATGAAGCAGACCCCGATGCAGAACTTTATTATAATGACTACGGTATGAATGTGAAAGGACGCCGTGATGGAGTAGTGAAACTAATACGTTCTCTTAAGGAAAAAGGTATTAGAATAGATGCCGTAGGTATGCAGGGACATATGGGAATGGATTATCCTGATATAAATGAATTTGAAGAAAGTATGCTTGCCTTTGCTGCCGAAGGGGTGAAAGTAATGATTACAGAATGGGATATGAGTGCATTGCCGACAGCCCGTCAGAGTGCCAATATATCGGATACAGTGGCTTTCAGGAAATCGCTGAATCCATATCCTGATGCTTTGCCCGATTCTGTAAATACAGCATGGAACAGGCGAATGGATGAATTCTTCACCCTTTTTGAGAAACATTCCGACATCGTTACACGTGTCACAGCGTGGGGTGTCAGCGATGGCGATTCATGGAAGAATGATTTCCCTGTAAGAGGCAGAAAGGACTATCCTTTGCTGTTCGACCGCAACTATCAGCCAAAGAAATTTGTAAAGGATATGATAGAAGAAGTTGAAAATAAATAGAAACTTAATAACCGTAAAAATATAAAACAATGAAAAAGGAAGAAAGATATCTGTTTCCTGCCGATTATATGGCAGATCCGTCAGTGCATGTTTTCAATGGTAGATTATATATTTATCCGTCGCACGACCGCGAATCCGGAATACCGGAGAATGACAATGGCGACCATTTCGACATGAACGACTATCATGTCCTGTCTACAGACGATGTGATGAATGGTGAAATAGTAGACCACGGAGTAGTTCTGAAAGTCTCGGATATTCCATGGGCAGGACGTCAGCTATGGGACTGCGACGTAGCTTGCAAGAATGGAAAATACTATATGTATTTCCCTCTGAAAGACCGTAATGACATATTCCGAATGGGAGTTGCCATAAGCGACAGCCCTGAAGGTCCGTTCATCCCTCAGCCGGACCCTGTTCGTGGAAGTTACAGTATCGATATGGCTGTTTTCCGCGATGATGACGGAGAACATTATATGTATTTTGGCGGTATATGGGGAGGTCAGCTTCAGCGTTATCGTGACAATAAGGCCATAGAAAATCCGTGCCTTCCAGCTGATGATGAACCGGCATTGCCAAGCCGTGTTGTTAAGCTTTCAGACGATATGCTTCAGTTTGCAGAAGACCCACGTCCTGTAATTATTCTTGGAGAAGACGGACAGCCTCTTAAAGCAGGCGATCCGCATCGTTTTTTCGAAGCATCATGGATGCACAAATATAATGGTAAATACTATTTGTCGTATTCTACCGGAGATACACACTTGCTGTGTTATGCTGTAGGTGATAATCCTTATGGTCCTTTTGTATATCAGGGAGTTATACTAACGCCGGTAGTAGGATGGACCACTCACCATTCAATAGTTGAGTATAAGGGAAAGTGGTATTTGTTCCATCATGACTGTGTTCCTTCAGGGGGCAAGACATGGCTTCGCAGCCTGAAAGTTGTAGAACTCGAGTATGACGACAATGGTAAGATTATTACAATAGAAGGCAGTGCAAATGATTAGCAGGATATTATTAGGTTTATTTTTCTGCGGATGCGGCTTGTTCGCATCTGCAGAAAATGGAAGTAATCTATGGCTCAGACAAGAACCGTCCTGCCAGGCTACGGTGGTTTGTGATATAGCCTCTCCTGTCATTGATGTAGCACGCAAGGAATTGGCTTCTTTGTGGAAAGGAGGGAAGGTGATATTACGCATAAGTGCCGACCGCGAACACTATGGACTTGGTGATGAAGGCTATACCATACGCTCGGCCGGTAATGATATAATACTGGAATCATCTGCAGAGAAGGGGCTGCTTTATGCAGCCTACCATCTGTTACGTCTGCAGGCTGAAGAAAACGACTGTAAGAACCTGAATATATCAGAAAGCCCTCTCTATGAATATAGAATACTTAATCATTGGGATAATCTTGACGGTACTATAGAACGTGGTTATGCAGGTCATTCTCTTTGGAAATGGGATGAACTTCCCGTAAAGATTTCATCTTCGTACGAGATGTATGCTCGTGCCAATGCATCTATAGGAATCAACGGTACGGTAATTAATAATGTCAATGCATCAGTAGAAATACTTTCCGACGAATATCTTGTTAAAGTAAAGGCACTTTCTGATGTATTTCGTCCTTATGGAATTAAAGTGTATCTCTCTGTAAATTTTGCCTCACCGATAAAGCTTGGTGGACTTCCTACAGCCGATCCGTTGGATAAGGAAGTGTCAGAATGGTGGAAAAATAAGGTACATGACATCTATTCCCTTATTCCGGATTTTGGAGGCTTCCTTGTAAAAGCCAATTCAGAAGGACAACCGGGTCCATGTGATTATGGCCGTACGCATGCGCAGGGTGCAAATATGCTTGCTTCAGCATTGAAACCATATGGGGGAATAGTGATGTGGCGTGCCTTTGTGTATAGTCCTACTGACGATGACAGAGCAAAACAGGCATATCTTGAGTTTAAACCTTTGGATGGGAAATTTCTTGACAATGTTATTGTTCAGGTGAAGAACGGACCTATAGACTTTCAGCCTCGTGAACCATACAGTCCTCTTTTCGGCAGTATGCCACACACACCGTTGATGGCTGAATTCCAGATTACTCAAGAGTATTTGGGGCATTCCAACCATCTGGCCTATCTTGCTCCTATGTGGAAAGAATTTTACAAATATGTATCCCCATATTCTATTAAGGCTGTTGCAGGAGTGTCCAATATAGGAGATGATACAAACTGGTGTGGGAATGATTTTGCCCAAGCTAATTGGTATGCCTTCGGACGACTTGCATGGAATCCTGCCTTATCTTCGTCACAGATAGCAACCGAGTGGATTGTACAGACATTTACCGATGAACCGGAATTTCTGGTTCCGGTTAATAGAATGATGCTTGATAGCCGCGAGACAGTGGTGGACTATATGATGCCATTAGGTCTTCATCATATATTTGCCTGGAATCATCATTATGGCCCTGAACCTTGGTGTGAGATTCCCGGAGCCAGAGCAGACTGGCTACCGTCATATTATCATCGTGCCGACAAAGTAGGTTTAGGTTTCGACAGGACTACCTCTGGAAGTGATGCGGTTTCCCAGTATCCTGATTCCTTGGCAGCTGTTTTCAACAGTTTGGATAGCTGTCCTGAAGAATATCTTCTATGGTTTCATCATGTGCCGTGGGGTTATAAACTAAAGTCCGGCAATACCTTATGGGATGAACTGTGCTATAAATATCAGAGTGGAGTGGATAAAGCTCATGAGTTCTGTGAAATATGGAAACAGATGTCACCGTATATCGACAAGGAACGTTATGAAGCCGTAGCCCGTCGTTTGAAGATTCAGGCAGATGATGCCGTGTGGTGGAAAGATGCGTGTTTGGAGTATTTCCGAACATTTTCACGGATGAAATATCATTCAGGAGTAGATAAACCGGTATACAGACTTAAAGAACTTAAAAAGGTGAAACTTCCTATAAGTAATTATGAATGTCCTACAGAGGAAATCTTACCACGAAAATGACAGATAATATAATCAAAAAAGCTCTAAGCTATTGGCTTAGAGCTTTTTTGATTATATTATCTGTATTCGTAAAGCTTAACGTGCAGAATACTGAAATCATCGACTCCGATTCTTACATGCCTTCCCTGGTGATCCTGGTCACCGTTCAGTCGGCGAAGATATTTCAAATTTCCATTACTGTCTACACTGACTTCGTCTACCGAACCTATCCCTATGCGTTTTCCGTTGTTCCACACCTCTTTAGTAGTAGTTTTTCCTCCTGAAGCCACAAAACCATCCTCACCGAGTTCTTTTTTCACATACCCTTTCATTTCGTCCGGTGTCTTGAACTCCATTACTATACCACTTCCGGCTACAATATATTCCAGTTCGTTCAGCCTGATAATCAGCCCTCCACCTTCCGGCCAGATACTTCCATCCGTAGCCCTTGCATCCCATGGAAGAGTGAAGAAATGCTTGCATACCAAAGTCATTCCGTCCCATTCTATATTCTTTTCTCTGTTCTCACCGTCAAACAATACACCTTTCATCATTCCCTTACCCTGATATTTTGTAATGACAGGCATTAGCTCTTTCAGTTTCCTGTATCCTTTTGTCAGCTTGTAATTGCCGTCGTCCGGAGCATCCTCTATCGAGAACGGACTGAAACCTATCGCATCATGTTGTCCGAACACATAGAAAGCCCTTACCCCGTCGTTCGCTTCAAGTCTTATTTCCGGAATGAAGAGCGGGTTGTTGTGCAGTTTGTACTGCGATACCCAGTCTGTAAATCCTTTGTCATAGATGTCCGGTGCCAGGAGGTCAATGCCCGGAGCAGCACATTTCCATATATCTATAAGGTGTGCAAGCGGTCCTGCCGAAGGGTATTCCCCCAGTTTTCTGCCACGGCTGTTCATTGCTGCGTTGACGTACATAGGCAGATTATATACCTCCCTTCCTTTCTGAATCATTTTTTCCACGTACGCTGCATATTGCCATGCCATGAATATTTCGTCGGTATATATATCCTTGCCGAACACCTCTTCCCATGTTCCCTCAGTTTTTCCTCCTGCCTTTTTCCATTTCTCGGCCAACCACGGATGAAGAGTCTTACTGTTGCTTTTCAGATATTTTTTCAGTTCGTTCGGTATTTCAGATTCAAAAAGTCTGTCTGCCGTTTTTGAGTGATCTCTTGCACTCTCCAGCATACCTATTTCATTTTCCACCTGTATCATTATTACGGTGTTCTCTTTCGCGTCCACTTCCCTGATATGTTTCATCAGTTCGACAAATGCTCTTGAATCAGCCTTGAATACGTTTTCCGAAAACGGACTCGCTATCTCCAGAGGTTTTCCGCTTTCCGTGTAGCAGCGAGGATATTTTTTATAGTCCGCCTTGAACCACAGTGGCGCATAACAGCTCATTGAGTTTTTCCATGCTCCGAACCATAGAAACACTACCTTCATGTCATGCTTCTTCGCTTCAGCTATGGTTTTATCTATCAGAGTGAAGTCGAATTTACCCTCTTCCGCTTCAATCAGGTCCCAGTATGCAGGAACAAGAGCTGTGTTCAGCCCAATACGTTTAAGTTTCGGAAAAATATTCTCGATGTCCTCTGTTGAAGAAGCCGATGAATTGCCCAACTCTCCGGCCAGCAAAAGCATCGGTTTGTTGTCTACTATAAGCTGTGTGGCAGTTCCCTGCTTGGTCCAGTGTGGTAGGTCTTGTGCCTGTAATGATGATAGGGCAAGGCACAAAGCCATGGATAAGAAATGTTTTTTCATGAATTTAAGTTTAATGTTTCCGGCAAATATACATTGTTTTATAATTCATGACAAAAGTTGAAACACTGAAAATAAGCAGATGTAATATACGTTGAAGTTTTTGTAACAAACAGAACAAAGCTTTACACTGAAATGCTGGCTGTATCAGATGTTTACAGAAAAATTAAATGGCCTTGTGGTAAACTTTGTGTTACATTAGTACTGAAATTATAGTGTATTCATTATCTTAAATCAAATCTTTCCGCAGCCTTTCTTGATTTTATCAAAGTACAAACCGAACTTTTATAAATAAGGTATCAATGATACAACTCAACAAAGTCCTTTTATAATGTAATAATGTAAAAAAGGTCTTTCATCCTGTATTAAAATCATTTTTCATATCTACTATCTTTTAAGTGTAAAACCATATCATTTTCATTGTTACAAAATTACATATTAATAAATAAAATGTAACATCAAACATTACGAGTAATATCACGTATGTTACATCTACAAGCGAAAATGTTACACATAATATCATATATGTAACATTTAATGCAATAAAGCGGTATATCATTGAAAATTTGACTAAAAAGCCTCAACAAATGATACGAAAGCATATGATGATTTAATAAAGTCCGGTTTGTACTATAATTAATTAGAAAGTTCTCCGATTTTATAATATAAAAATATGTGTGTGACAATTTTATTAGTTTATACAAATAATTTATTAATTAATTAGTGATTTTATGAAAAGCACAAATCGTTTTAAGTCTTTATGGCTTTTGTTTCTGATGTGCCTCATTCCTGTATGGGGACTTTCGCAGAATGTTACTGTGAAAGGTATCGTAAAAGATGCTGCCGGTGAACCTGTAATCGGAGCAAGTGTAATAGAAAAAGGTACTACCAACGGTATCGTTACTGATTTCGATGGTGCGTTCAGCCTTAGCGTATCTTCAAAAGCTACATTGCAAGTTTCTTTTATCGGTTATAAAACAGAGGAAGTTGCTGTAGCCGGAAAAACAACTTTCAACATTGTCCTTAAAGAAGATACCGAGATGCTTGATGAAGTTGTGGTTGTAGGTTATGGACAGATGAAAAGAAGTGACTTGACAGGTTCTGTAGTATCAGTATCGAGTGATGCTATCAGTAAATCAGTAACCACTTCACTTGATCAGGTCCTTCAGGGACGTGCAGCCGGTGTACAGGTTCAGGCGAACTCAGGTATGCCTGGAGCAAGTTCTTCAATCCGTATTCGTGGTATCAACTCACTTAACGCATCGAACGAGCCTATCTTCGTTATCGACGGTGTTATTATAGACGGTTCATCCGGCTCTGGTAGTGATAACCCTTTGGCTTCAATCAACCCTTCGGACATCGTGTCAATGGACGTGTTGAAAGATGCCTCTGCCACAGCTATTTACGGTGCGCGTGCAGCCAACGGTGTAATCATGATTACTACAAAACGTGGCCAGAAAGGTGAAGCAAGCGTAACTTACGATGGATATGTAGGTTGGCAGGAAATGCCTAAGAAACTTGACATGCTTAACTTGCGTGAATATGCAGAACATAAAAATGTAAGAGCTGGTAAAGATTATTCCGGTTCATCATGGGGAATAGTAGAACCTGACAATACTTTTATACGCCCTGATATGTTAGGTGAGGGAACAGACTGGCAAGATGAAATGTTTAGTAAGGCTCTTATGACAAGTCATAACCTTTCTGTAACAGGAGGTACTGATAAAAATACCTATTCCTTAGGTGCAGGATATTTAAATCAGGATGGTATTGCTATAGGATCTGGTTTTAAGCGTTTGACTTTGCGTGGTAGTTTTGACTCACAAGTTAAAAGTTATTTGAAGATGGGGGTTAATTTTAATTTTAATAACTCTGAACAGATTCTTACAGTAGATGATAATTCTTTGATTGCTACAGCATTGAAACAAACTCCAAATGTAGCGGTTAGAAATCCGGATGGCTCTTTTGATGGCCCTGATACAGATGAGTATGTACAGAACAACCCTGTAGCGCTTGCTATGATTAATGAAAACTCAAATGAAAAAATGGGTATTCGTGCTAATACTTATGCAGAAATAACTTTTATGAAAGGGTTGACATATAAGACTGAATTGTCTTTTGATTATGGAGTTACAAATACATATAAATTTAATCCTTCATATGTGTTTGGTGCACTTGTTAATGAAACCCGTGAAGGAACTTTCTCTAAATCATACAATAAATATTGGAACTGGAGAAATGTTATCAACTACGCAAACACCTTTGGGGTACACACAATAAATGCAATGCTTGGTCAGGAAATGCAGAAAAGTCAATGGGAGTATCTTATGGGTAATAGAAAAGGGTATATCTCTAATACTGCTACAGATTTGACTCTCGGTGATGCTACAACTGCAACAAACAATGGTAATAGCGGCATGAGTTCTATTATGTCATATTTCGGACGATTGTTCTATTCTTATGATGATAAGTATTTGCTGACATTTACTCTTCGTAGAGATGGTTCTTCTAAGTTCTATAAAGATAACCGCTGAGGATGGTTCCCTTCTGCAGCCCTTGCATGGAAAATTTCAAATGAGAATTTCCTGAAAGACAATGAAGTGATAAACAACCTGAAGTTACGTCTTGGATGGGGATCTGTCGGTAACCAGAACGTTACTGATAATGCTTATCTTGCAACATATTCATCAGTAGCTACTATCTGGGGAACAGGTCTGTTGGCAAGTAATACTCCTAACCCTGATTTGAAATGGGAAACCACAAACTCAAGCAATATAGGTCTTGACCTTAACCTTTTCGACAACAGAATTGAGTTTATTGCGGATCTTTATTACAAGAAAACAAACAATCTGTTGCTTCAGGTTCCACTTCCTGCATATGTAGGTACAGCCGGAAACGGTGCAGCTGCATCACCATGGAAGAATATCGGTTCTTTGGAAAACAAAGGTATTGAATTGACATTGAATACAGTAAATATCGATACAAAAGGTTTTCAGTGGAGAAGTAACTTGGTGTTCTCTTTAAATAGAAATAAGGTGCTTTCTCTTGATACAGAGTCAAGCGTGATAGACAAGACTGTAACAAGCGGTTCTACAACAACTATCATAACGCGCACAGCCGTAGGCGAACCTATCGGTCAGTTCTATGGATATAAGGTAATAGGTCGTTTTGAAAAAGCTACAGATTTCTATTACAAAGATGCTGAAGGAAATATTAAGGCTACAGCTTTACCTGAAGACATGGAAATAGGTAAAAATGGAGTTTGGATTGGTGACTATATGTTTGAAGATGTAAATAATGATGGTGTTATCAATGAAGAGGACCGTACATATATTGGTAACCCTAATCCTGATTTTACTTTCGGTTTCGGAAACTCATTCAGTTATAAAGGGTTTGACTTGAATATATTCCTGAGTGGTTCATATGGAAATGAAGTTGTAAACTGGGGTAGAACACAGTTGGAAAATCCGAGAGAAAATACTAACTTGCTCAGATCTGCACTTGATTATGCAAAACTTGAACTGATTGACCCTAATGGTGGTGATACTTATGATAATGTAAGAATCTCAGGTGGTGACCCATTAATGCCGCGTATGGCTTCTTCATCTGCTTCAAATGTATCTAACTATCGTTTCAGTGACAGATTTGTAGAAGATGGTTCATACTTAAGAATACAGTCTATTTCTTTTGGATACACATTCCCTAAGAAATGGATGAACAAAATCAAGCTTGAGAATTTAAGACTGTACTGCAATATGCAGAATGTATATACATTCTCAAAATATAAAGGATATGACCCTGAAATCGGTTCAACAAATCAGGATGCGTTGTTGACAGGTTTCGATAACTATCGTTATCCTTCTCCAAGAATCTATACATTTGGTTTGAATGTAACATTTTAATTGAAAATACTTATGAAGACAAATAAATTTATATGTTCATTACTTCTTGCCGCTTCTATAGGAGCTGCAGGCTGCTCTGATTTTCTTGATGTGGAGAACAACTCTACCATAACAGGTGAAAACTTCTATCAGAGTGAAGATGACTTTATGGCGGCAACTACGGCTCTGTATAATAAAGTGTGGTTCGACTTTAATGATAAGTTTTACTATGCTCTTGGCGACGGACGTGGATTTAATCTTTATGCTCCATACTCTGACTATATTTATCCATTTACAGATTTAACTGAAACAGGTCTTACAGGACCTTTGGTATCTGCATGGCAGTCATTATATAATGTCGTTCAGCAGTCAAATAAAGTAATAAAAGGTATTAAAGGAGGAGTTGGCGATGATGATGTAAAACAACCTTATATAGCTGAGGCGCGATTTATGCGTGGCGTTGCTTATTATTATCTTGCAATGCTTTGGGGAAATGTAATAATAAATGAAGATTCTGATATTTTGGTTCAGAATCCAATTGTAAACACAAGTCCTCGCTCTGATGTTTTTGAATTTGCAATCCGCGATATGGAATATGCAGCAAAATATTTACCGGAAACAGCAGCTGCAGCTGGGCGAGTTGATAGGTATAGTGCTTTTGCTTTTTTGTCAAGATTTTATCTTACAGTAGCAGGATATAGTGATAATCCAAATAGCGGAGTAAGAAATGAAGAATATTTGGAATTGGCTAAAAAAGCTGCAAAAAAAGTCATAGATGATAGTGATTTTGAATTCTTAGATAACTATGAGGATTTATTTAAGATTGAAAACAATAATAATGCTGAAACCATTTTTGCTTTACAATGGATTCCTAATGGGGATTACGGTGTAACTAATACAATGCAAGCTTATTTTGCATGTGGTTCAGAAATCACAAATGATGATGCTTCATGGGGATATTGGACGAGGGCACAACCTAATGTAGTTTTCGAATATCAACCGGAAGATGTAAGACGTAAATCGACTTGGATGGCTTATGGTGATCATTATGATGAAATACAAAAGGCATCAGGCGGTTATACATATGATAAAACAACTGATGCTCTAAACGTAAAAAAATATGTTTGTGGTTCTACAAAGGATAATTCAAATATTTCACGAATGAATTGTCCAATAAATACATATATGATGCGTTTGGCTGAAGTATATTTAATTTATGCTGAAGCTATTTTAGGTAATAATGAAGTAACCTCAGATGAAGAAGCATTGAAATATTTTAATAAAGTACATGAACGTGCCGGACTAGAGCCAATTACAACACTTAATTATGAACAGATAAGACTTGAACGTCGTCTCGAATTATGTTTGGAAGGTCAGTATTGGTATGATTTAGTACGCAGGTCTTTCTATAAACAGCAAGAAGTAATAGACTATATAACAAATCAGAAAAGAAATGAAATTGTTCCTGTTTTATGGAATGAAGAAGAACAGGTATTGGAAGTGGATGATAGTAAGGATATAACAGAAAGAAGTATAGGTGCTATTGATGCTTCAATCTTTTTACTTCCATACCCTGAATCTGAAGCCGTACAGAATCCATTGCTTAAGGCAGAACCTGTAAGTTACAAATTTAATGAAGAAAAAATAACTGATTTATTTACTGAATAAAGTCAATACTTATGAAGAATTATATTTTAAAAATTAGTACAGGGATATTAAGCATTGTTTTTATGAGTTGCTTGATGTTTTCTTGTAAGAATGAAGATTTTGGAAGCATACAAATGCATGTAACAGGAGTTTATCTGCAGGATGTTGATTCTGATGTTCCTGATAGACTTGTTGAATTTGCACGTTTAGGACAGATTTTAAGAATAGAGGGTTCTGGATTTACGGGATTAAAATATGTTTATATAAATGGTTATGAATGTTATTTTAATACCGCATTATTATCTGATAAATCGTTTATTGTTAGTGTTAATAAAAATGTTCCTACAGTAGGACTGGATGAATCTGTAAAAAATACAATACGTTTGGTAAAGGATGGAACAGAACTTGTTTATTCTTTTAATATATATGGCGCTTCGGCAACAATTACTTCAATCTCGAATTGTATGCCAAATCCAGGTGAGCCTATAATTGTTTATGGAGAAGGACTACATGAAATAAATAAAGTAACTTTTCCAGGAAATATTGTAGTTTCTGAAGGAATTGTTTCAGATCCTGATGGTGAATATTTTCAAGTAACGGTTCCTGAAGGTATTTCTCAAGAAGGTGGCTCTATTTTTGCCGAGGGAGCTAATGGAGGTGTTTATTCACCATCTTATTTTAATTACAAGAAAGGCCTAATACTTGATTTCGATGGGCATGGAGTGCAAGGTTCTTGGGGAGATAAATCTAAGCCTAGTGATTGGAATGATGAAACAAATGGAAATTATGTTCCTGAGGAGAATTTTACAGATGAAGAACTCGCTGAAAGGAGAGGTAATCAGTCTATGATTTTTGGTGATGAAATATTGAATGAAAAAATAGGTGAAGGTAATACATCTCAAGGAAATTATTGTAGTTTATTATTGGATAGACATTTACCTGTTAGTGCAAATAAAAACCGTATTTCAGAGATTTGGACAGGAGGAGCAGGGGTTGATCCTGATTGGAGTACTTTGGGAATTCCTGTAGAAACTCCGATTGATGAGTGTGGTATTCAGTTTGAATTGTATGTACCAAATGATTGGAAGAATACAGGCTTTTTGAAAATTTGTCTTATAAATAATTTTAACGGTGGTGAATGGGAAAAAGAATCTTATAACTATGTTCCGTGGATTGTAGATGGAAAAATAGTTGCTTTTAAAACATCTGGTTGGCAAACAGTAACTATACCATTTAGTGAGTTTTATTGTGCAAAATCATTGACTTCAACTTGGGCTACTTTACAGGATGTTATTGCATCTCGCAATGGAGCAACTTATCCTAACTTTGGCTTCTATTTTGAAAATTCGACATTTACATTAAGTAAATTAACAGGTAAAGAACAAGAACCGGATACAGAATTTACTTCTAATGATATACAATCTTCTGAAAATCTTAAAATATACATAGATAATTGGAGAATAGTTCCTATTCAGACTCCAGCATATTCGGATTTTGGTGAAGAAACAGATTCTGACACAGAAGAATAACATATGATTTAATAATAACTAATTAAAGAATATAATTATGAATATATCTAAACTATTAATGTTTTCATTGGCGTTTTCTTGCCTATGGAGCTGTGACGACAATAAGATGGAATGGGGAAGAGATCCTCAGCATTATCCTGTATCAGATGATGAGATTCCTGATATGGAGGGAGATGACGAAGATATTGTTCTGGATGAAAGTAAGGGTTTGAAAGATTATATTACAGATTCAAACTTTAAATTTGGTATTGGTATGGGTATGTCATTATATACTAGTGCCAGCGAGGACAGATATAGGACTTTGGCCAATGATAATTTTAATGATGTAGCAGCTGGTTATGCCATGAAACATGGTCCTATGATAAATACATCGGATGGCTCAATTAAAACTTCATCTCTTGACCGTTTCTTTGATATGACAAAAGAAAATGGACTTAGTATTTTTGGCCATTGTCTTATTTGGCACTCAAATCAGAATGCAGATTATATGAACAATGTAGTTGCTGAAGCAAAAGGAGACGAAACAACAGAGCCGGGAGGTGATGTGACTACTAATGTTTTATTTAATTACGATTTTGAAGATGGTAATACTCATTGTAATGTTTATGAGGGAGGTGATGCCGCTTCACAAGATAATGTGCCAAAAAGTGAAATTGTTGATGAAGGATATGCTGGAGGTAAATGTTTAAAACTTTTCAATGAGGCGATAGATAATAATCCTCAGTTCCATTTCTCTCAAGCTGCTTTTGCTGTAAATTTGGAAAATGGAAAACAGTATAAAGTAACAATGTTTGCTAAAGGAACGAGTGGCGGATTGCAATTTCAGTATCAGGATAATTCATACAGTAGTGATGGATATGCAATATTAAGTAGTATTAATGAATCTGAATGGAGTGAGTTTTCACATACTTTTTCTTGTGGAAAAGATAATGTTGATAAAATAATCTTAGATTTTGGATTAAAAAAAGGCCCTTTTTATATTGACAATCTTAAAATAGAAGAAATTGTAGAATCTCCTTTATTATTAACCGATGGAAACGATGATGAAGCTACTCGTGTTGAGAATGCCGTTAAAGCAGAAATGCAGAGATGGATTGACGGAATGATAACATATTGTTATCAAAATGCTCAAATAGTAGGTTGGGATGTGGTTAATGAACCTATGGATGATGGAAAACCTTCACAAATAAAGACAACTCCAAAATCTAATGTACCTAACGATGCTTTTTATTGGCAGGATTATTTTAAGACTCCTCGCGAATACGCTTATTGGGCATTCAGATATGCGAGAGAAACTTATGAGAAATTAGGTGTTACAGATCCTAAATTGTTTATAAACGATTATAATCTTGAATATAATATAAAAAAATGCGAAGGTATAATTGATTATATAAAAGAAATAGAGAATCTGGAAATAGATGGTGAAAAATGTAAAGTTGATGGTATTGCTACTCAAATGCATATAGATATCAATACTAATAAAGACAATATCAAAAAAATGTTTGAATTAATGGCAAAGACAGGTAAACTTGTGAAAATTTCAGAGCTGGACATAAAAGTAAACCCAGATAGTTATGATCAAAAACCACCAACTTTTGTTCCAACAAGTGAATTGTTAACAAAACAGGCTGAAATGTATAAGTATGTGATTGATACTTACTTTGAAGTGGTACCTAAAGCACAGCAATATGGTATAACTATTTGGAGTCTAACAGATGGTTATGTTGAACATGAGAATTGGATACCAAATGATGCTCCAAATCTTTGGGATGCAAATTTCCAGCCTAAGGAAGCTTATTATTCTGTAGCTAAGGCATTAGCAAAAGAATATGGTACAGGTGAATCATCTGAATCGGCAGAATAAAGTTTTGTAAATAGGTAATTAAAATATGAATGAGTTGTCTTTTATTCTTGTATTAAGGGACAACTCTTTCTTTCATTATTGATTTGATATAACTTTTCCTTATTGATTGTAAGAGTATTTTGTTATAATATGAATTCTAAATATATTTGCAATAATGATATTGCCTAATGGAAGATAAACAATAATTTATAATCTTTAATGTCTAATAAATGTAATATGAGAAAATTTTTTCTTGTTCTTTCTTTATTATGCATATCAACCTATGCATCTGATAGGTTTGTGACTTTCAAAAGCTCGGATAAATCATTCCCGATTGTTTTTAATAATAAAACAGTCAACATACTTTTTGATGCTAACGACCAGAAAGGTATCGGCATAGCTGTAAATAACCTTGTGGAAGATTTCAACCGTGTGTGTGGAATCAAACCGGAACTGCTTGATGAGGCTACTGATAAGAACTGTATCATTATCGGAAGTGTTGCGTCGAAGTATATCAAACAGCTTATCAAGTCAAAAAAACTTGATAAAAAGGAACTGTATAAGAAGAACGAGAAGTATATAATTACTACTGTGCAGAATCCTTTGGAAGGAGTGGAAAAGGCTCTCGTTATTGCCGGTAGCGACCGACGCGGTACGATATACGGTATATATGAATTGTCGGAACAGATGGGTGTTTCTCCATGGTACTGGTGGATGGATGTTCCGGTGGTTAAGAGAACTGAGGTGTATGCTTTGCCTGGAAAATATACTGATGGAGAACCGGCTGTGGAATATCGCGGAATATTCCTGAACGATGAGGCTCCGTGTCTGACAAGTTGGGTGAAAAATCATTATGGTACTGACTTTGGCGATCACCGTTTTTATGCTGATGTGTGTGAGCTTATTCTCAGACTTAAAGGTAATTTCCTGTGGCCTGCCATGTGGGGATGGGCTTTTTATGCCGATGATCCTTTGAACAGCAAGACTGCTGATGAAATGGGGGTGATAATAAGTACTTCTCATCATGAACCGATGGCAAGAAATCATCAGGAATGGGCAAGAAAACGTAAGGAGTATGGTGCGTGGAACTATTCTACTAACAAGAAAGTGATAGACCAGTTCTTCCGCGAAGGAATTGAAAGGGTGAAAGATACTGAGGATATTATCACTATAGGTATGCGTGGTGATGGTGACGAGGCTATGAGTGAGGATACTAACGTTAAACTCCTGGAGTCTGTGGTTGAGAACCAGCGTAAAATAATAAAGGAGGTGACAGGCAAGCCGGCAAAGGAAACTCCGCAGATATGGGCTTTATATAAGGAAGTACTTGATTATTATGACAAGGGTATGCGTGTGCCGGAAGATGTAATCATGCTGCTTTGTGATGACAACTGGGGAAATGTGAGAAGACTGCCAAATGAAAAGGAACGCATGCATCCGGGCGGATGGGGAATGTATTATCATGTTGACTATGTAGGGGCACCGCGTAATTCAAAGTGGATGAACATGACTCCGATACAGGGCATGTGGGAACAGCTTCATCTTACTTATGAGTATGGTGTTGACAAGTTGTGGGTGCTAAATGTAGGAAATTTGAAACCTATGGAATATCCTATCACACTTTTCCTTGATATGGCCTGGAATCCGGATGCCTATACTGTTGACAACTTTATGGAACACCCACAGCGCTTCTGCAGGATGGCTTTTGGCGAAGAACAGGCTGATGAGGCGGCAAGGATTCTTAATCTTTATACCAAGTACAATGGACGTGTGACTGCCGAGATGCTTGACGCAAGCACTTATAACCTTGAGACGGGTGAATGGAAACAGGTGGCTGATGATTATGCCCGTCTGGAAGCCGAGGCTCTGCGACAGTATATATCGCTTGCTCCTGAGTACAGGGATGCGTATAAGCAGTTGCTCCTATATCCTGTTCAGGCTATGTCAAACCTTTATGAGATGTATTATGCACAGGCAATGAATCACAAACTTTATTCTGAAGGTAATCCGACGGCAAATGTATGGGCAGACAAGGTGGAGAAATGTTTCGCCCGCGATAAAGCTCTGAGCAATGACTACAACAATGTTATGGCTGGAGGAAAATGGAAGGGAATGATGATACAGAAGCATATCGGATATACTTCGTGGAATGATAATTTCCCGGCTGACAAACTTCCAGAAGTGAAGCGTATAGTTGAACCGGAAAAGGCTGTTGGAGGATATGTGTTTACCGGAAAGAACGGATATGTGGCTATGGAGGCTCCTCATTTCTATGAGAATAATGCTCCGGAAGGTACGGAGTGGAAAATTATTCCTGATATGGGACGTACGCTTGGTGGAGTTACACTGATGCCTTATACTAAATCTGCAGAGGGGGCTTCGCTTTCATATAAAATGCAATTGCCGGAAGGTGTGAAAGATGTGAAAGTGATTGTTGTAGTGAAATCCACTCTTGCCTTTGCTGATGTGAAGGGACATAAATATACTGTCGGTTTCAGAGGTGGAAATACTGAAACTGTTAACTTCAACCATAATATGAATGAGGATAAGGAAAATGTATATACTGTGTTCTATCCTACTGTGTCACGAAGGGTTATTGAAAAAGAGGTAAATCTGGAGCTTCCGGTTTCCGAAGACGGTACTTATGTGCTTGATTTCAAGCCTTTGCATCCGGCTGTGGTTCTGGAGAAAATAGTTGTGGATTACGGTGGATATAGCAAATCTTATCTTTATATGAATGAATCGGACTGCAAAAGGAATTGATTCAGAATTGGAATTTCAAAAAGACTATATAGATGAAAAACATAAAATCAGTAGTAGCAGTAATGGCTATGGGAGCAGCATGCCTGAGTGCATGCTCTCCTTCGTTGCAGAAAACAGAAACGGCCGTGTTCAGTAATTTCTGCTATTCTGGTAATGATTCGGTGTGGAACAGGAGTATAGATTCGGCATCACAGTATATGAATCCGATTCTTGGCGGTTTCTATCCTGATCCGAGCATATGCAGAAAAGGGAACGATTATTTTCTCGTTAATTCTTCTTTCTCATATTATCCGGGGGTACCTATATTCCACAGTAAGGATTTGGTGAACTGGAAACCGTTGGGGCATGTGCTCAACCGGCCGTCGCAGCTTAATCTGGACGGTATCCGGCTCAGTGGAGGAATCTATGCGCCTGCCATCCAGTATAATCCGCATAATGATATGTTCTATATGATAACTACTTGTGTGGACGGAATAGGCAATTTCCTTGTGAAGACTGATAATCCGATGAAAGGGGAGTGGAGTGACCCTATTTTGCTTCCACAGGTAGGTGGAATCGACCCGTCGCTGTTTTTTGACGATAACGGTAAGGGGTATATTGTGAATAATGATGCTCCTGAAGGCGAACCGCAGTGGAACGGACATAGGGCGATATGGATTCATGAATTTGATACTGCTACGGATAAGGTAGTGGGTGAGGCTAAAGTTATAGTGGATGGAGGCATTGACAAAACGAAGAAGCCTGTATGGATAGAAGGTCCACATATGTATAAGGTAGATGGAACGTATTATCTTATGGCAGCAGAGGGAGGAACCGGATCTAATCATTCGGAAGTGGTTCTTTCGTCTGAATCGCCTAAGGGACCGTACAAGCCTTGCAGAATCAATCCTATTCTGACACAGCGTGATTTGCCTGCCGACAGAATAAATCCTGTGACAAATGCAGGACATGCGGACATTATAGATACGCCGGACGGAAAGTGGTGGGCAGTGTTCCTGGCTTGCAGACCATATGAGGGGGATTTCTATAATACGGGGCGAGAAACGTTTCTGCTTCCTGTAGAGTGGAAGGACAAACAGCCGGTAATTCTTGAACAGGGTAGGGAGATTCCTTATGTGGTGAACAAGGAAGGACTGGAAAGAAACGGATGTGAACTGAACGGAAACTTTTCTGAAACTGTGGATGATTTCACGGCCGCCATGGATTACAGATGGAGCTTTATACGCACTCCTCGTTCCCAGTGGTGGGGAGCAGAGGATGGAAAACTGGTTATAACTCCTCAGCCTGTTTCTATAGCAGAAGTGGCAAATCCGGCTTTTATCGGCAGAAGGCAGCAGCATCTGGCCTTTGAAAGTAGTGTCTGCATGAGCTATGTTCCGGGAAAAGAAACGGATATGGCAGGTATGGTTTGTTATCAGGATGAAAGCCATTATTTCGTATTAGGACGCAGCGTAAGAAACGGCGAACAGGTTATGGTTCTTGAAGCTTCATGCGGAGAGAAAGAAACGCTTGCTACTTTACCATGCAATTCTAAGGATGTGGTTCTTAAAGTAGTTGGTGAAGGCAGACTGTATAGTTTTTATTTTTCCGATGACAAAATGAAAACATGGAATACCGTATATGAAAACGCAGATGCATCAATATTGAGTACGAATAGGGCAGGAGGCTTTACTGGTACCATGATAGGTATGTATGCATCCGGTCAGCACAAGTAATGCTGACCGGATGGGATGATAGAAAGGCAAATATGGATTATTCTTCGGAGTCTGTATTTGCCTTTTCTTCTTTAGAAGAGTCATGGGTGTAATCTTTAGGAGAAACTCCGAATATTTCCTTGAATGTGCTTGAGAAGTGAGACAGATTGCTGTAACCTACTGCGTATGCCACATCGGAGATACTGAACTTTTTGTCTTTCAATAATTTGGCAGCTTGTTGCATTCTTATGTTCTTTATAAAGTCGCGGGTGGAAAGACTTGTAAGTTCCTTTAATTTCCTGTGCAGGTGGACGCGGCTGATACCTACTTCCTGTGCAAGCATTTCCACATTCAGTGTGGGCTCGGCCATATTTCTGTTTATTATGCTCATAACCTTTTCCATCAAGGCTTCATCTTGTGATTTCATCTCGATGTTTTTCACTTTTTCTTTTTGCTCCTGTGCTCCGCTGAATTTATTCTTGAGAACACGACGGTTCTGAAGCAGGTTAGAAATAGTGCTTCTGAGTACGTCTGTATTGAACGGCTTTATTATGTAGGCATCTGCACCTATTTCTATTCCTTCAATCTGTTCTTCGGTTTTTCCTTTCGCTGTTAAGAGTACTACCGGAATATGATTGATGTTCGGATTTTGTCTGATTTTCTTGCATAGGGTGAGTCCGTCCATCTCGTCCATCATTACATCACTTATTACGAGGTCTACATTGTTTGTCAACAGATGCTCGTATGCTTCGCGTCCGTTACTTGCCAATGATATTCTGTATTCATCGGAGAGCTCTTCGCGGAGATATTCCTGAATTTCTTTTTCGTCGTCTACAATGAGAATGTTAAAATTGGTTTTGGTCTTTTTCTTAGGATGCACTTCATCACTCTCGTTATCAGGAACTGTATTTATGAATTGGGCGGTGGTAGAAGTATTTACTATGTTTTCTTCTTCCTTGCTGTTGTCTATCTGTTCAAGGCTTATATGGTCGCATCCGGCAGGTATTCTCACTGTGAATGTGGAACCGCAGGAGTCTGTATTGTTCTCTGCTGTTATGGTTCCATAATGCATTTCTACAAGTGAACGTGTAAGGTGCAGTCCCACTCCTGTTCCGCCCTGATTGTGTATTCCGCTTCCGCTAATCTGGTAGAAACGTTCGAATATGCGTTCTTTCTGTTTTTCGTCAAGGCCTATTCCACTGTCAGTAACTTTTATTTCTATATAATTTCTGAGTGGGGTGCGAACTTCTGGGTTTTCTCCCTTGCTGAGAGTGATATATACTTTGCCATTGTCGGGGGTGTACTTGAATGCATTCGACAGAAGATTCATAAGCACCTTGTCGAAATTGTTTATGTCTATCCATGCCATTTCGGAAGGATTGCTGTGTATGAATCTGAAATCAATCTTCTTCTGGCGTGCCGTTATGTCAAAAGTCATCATCAGGTCATTAATGAAGCCTACCATGTCCGTTTCTCTGAAATGCATCTGCATTTGTCCTTTTTCAATCTTTCTTATATCCATAAGCTGGTTGATAAGGCGTATTATTCGTTGTGCATTTCTGAAAATCATGGTATATGTCTTTCCGGTTTCCTTATCCGGATTTGATGCCATGAGTTTCTCCAACGGATTTATGATGAGTGTCATCGGAGTACGAATCTCATGTGAGATGTTGATGAAGAACTGAAGCTTGGCTTCGTTTATCTCGCGGGCATGCTTTATCTCCATGTAATCCTGCTTGCGGCGGATTCTTGTTCTTATGTAGTTGATAGTAAGCAGTATCATTATGATGACAGGTATGGAATATAATATGTATGCCCACCACATCTGATACCATGGGTATGCTATGTATATATCGAATGAGTTGATGTCCGATTCTACACTTCTGTTTGTGGCAATAACTTCAAGTGTGTATCGGCCTGAGTTCAGACTGTTGAAAGTGATGTAGTTTTCACCTTTTCGTGTGTATAGCCATGCTTTGTCGAGTTCTTTTATTCTGTATTTATATTGAACCTGTGACGTATTGACAAAGTTCATGGTGGAGAACAAGACTCTGAATGTGTTGTCCCTGTGCGATAGATTGAACGAACGGGTTTCTGTAATGTCTTTTTCTATAATGAATCTGTTGCCTGATTTACTGGTGGTGTTTATGCTTTGTCCGTATATCTGAAAATCGGTAACGGTGATTTGTGGCTTTGTCTGTATATCTTTTATGGCTGAAGGGTTGAAGCAGGTAAATCCTTTTATGCCTCCGAACAGCAGGTCGCCATTGCCGGATTTATAGACTGCCCCACGGGTAAATTCGTTTCCTTGGAGTCCGTCTTCGCTATAGTAGTTTACAATTGAATTGTTTGATGTATTCAGCTTGTTCAGACCGTTGAATGTGCTTATCCACAGATTGCTTTCGTTGTCCTCGCAAATTCCGCAGATTACAATGTTTGAAAGTCCGTCGTCTTCTGTGTATCTTTTTATGCTGTTATCGTTCTTGTTGAATGAATATAATCCTTCGGATGTACCTATCCATATGTTCCCGTCTTTGCCTTCGGTTATGGAATAGCACATATTGTCCTTGATGATATAATTGGTGGATGTGAAGTTCTTAAAGCTTTGGGTTTCCGGATTATAGCAACTTACGCCTTTGAAATGGCCAATCCATATATAACCTTCTTTGTCGCAATACAGGGTATTTATCCAGTTGTCAGGTATTTGCTCCTGGTTGTTCTCTTTTTTGTTTTTGTATGATGTAAGCTCTTTGGAATCAAGATTGTAGACGTATAGCCCGGCTCCATATGTACTGATATAGATGTTTCTGTGCAGGTCTTCTGTAATACTGAAAACGCTATGATGTTTCAATTCATTTATATAATTGCACTTACCGGTTGTTTTGTTGAAGATGCAGATTCCACCGAAGTATCCCCCAAGCCATATGTTCTTTTGGGAATCTTCGAATATGCTCAGTATTGTGTAAGGAACTGTTGATGAGTTGTCCTGTGAGGAGTAATGTCTTATTTGTCTGTATTGTGAGTCGAGCAGATACAGTCCTTTGCTGTCTATACCTACTAATGTATTGTTCTCTGAATCTTTGTGTATTGACATCACACATCCTTCGCCGATAGGACTGTTTACCAACATCTTCTCTCCGTATAATCTGAACGGATATTTCTTTTTAGGTATGAACAGGATTCCTTTCTGGAATATTCCCAACCACATATTGCCGTCTTTGTCGGACAAGATGCTGTGTACTTTAGAGTTGTTCAGATTTATTACGGGGTCTTCCGATTTAAAGTCTTCGAGTGTGTTGCTCTTCTCGGAATATACCTTCAATCCGTTTCCGTCCGTACCTATATAAAGTGTGTTGTTTATCAAGGAAACAACTTTTACAGGCAGATTGTTACCGTTTTGCGGTTTGGATATTTTTCCTGTCTTGATATTGTATATATATAGTCCGTTAGAGAATGTTCCCAAATACAGATTGTCGTTGGTGTCGAGTACCATAGAAGATATATTGGTATTCTTTAATCCTGGTATTTCTATGCTTTCGGCTATCTTTTTATCTGCACTATAGGAAATAAGTCCTTCGTCTTCGGTTCCTATATAGACGGTGCCATCAGTACTCTCTACCATGCAGTTTGTTCGTGTGGTCTTTCCGAATGTGTTTTGAATACGGTTTCCGCTGATGCCGGAAGCATTCATAAGAAATATTCCCTGATTGGAAGTCGCAATCCATATTTCTCCATTGCTTCTTTCGATAATCTGTGAAACATGTGGTATTACTTCTTCTCCATTGGCGTATAATGTGACTTTGTTGAAACTCTTTTTGCCTTTGTCGAACTTCATCATTCCTGCCACTGTTCCTACCCAGATGTTGCCTTTTGTGTCTTCGAAAGTAACTCTGGCATAATTGTTGCAGATGGAAGTGGAGTCTTTTTCATGATGTTTGTATAGATTGAATCTGTATCCGTCGAATACGTTCAGACCATATTCGGTGGATATCCAGATGAATCCTTTTCTGTCTTGATAAATATTGTTGATAAGACTGCTTGAGATGTCTCCTTCAGTGGTGTACATTATGCTTGTCTGTGAATGTACGGCTGTATATGAAATTAAAAAAAGCAGTAGTGCTATGAGTTTATTTTTCATTGTATTCTATTCGTTTTTATTTCTTTACAAAGTTAGCAAAAGATTTTATGGCATCAACAAAATCGCGACCGTATTTCTTTTTCTTGTATTCGCTGAACCCGGATATATCGTCAAGTTCCTGAATGCTTGTAGGTTTTTTGTCGCAAAGCAACTGTAGTGTGCTGTCGGACATGACGATGTAGGGAGGTATGGCTTCCTGTTCTGCCAGTTTGAGGCGCAGAAGGCGTAGTGTCTCAAAAAGAGAGTCTTCGCTTTCTTGAACGTTGTAAGCATTTTTCTTAACCTGTACGGGTGATGTACCGGCGGTTATTTTCTTCAACCGCTGTTGTGTAAACTCATCTTCTTTTATGACAACTAATTGCGCTTCCTGCTTGCCATACAGGACTTTATAACCGGATTCGGTTATTTTCAGATGGTTGTTTTCATTGTATGCTATTTCGATATATCCCATGTTTAGCATTTGCAGGAGATAGTTCTGCCAGTGGCGTGACGGTATATCTCTTCCTACACCGAAAGTTTTGATACTGTCGTATTCTTTTTCGGATATTTCCTGTGTGTAGTTTCCGCGAAGAATTTCTATTAGTGTTCCTGTGGCTATCTGCTGGTCGGTTCGTGCTATGGCGCTTAGGGCTTTCTGTATGATTATTGTACCGTTGAATCTTTCAGGCGGGTTACCGCATACATCGCAGTTGCCACAGTCGTGTTCCATTGTTTCGCCGAAATAGCTCAACAGGATTCTTCTGCGGCATATGTCGGCTTCGGCATACTGCTGCATACGGTTCAGTTTCTCTATGTTTATTTCTTTTTGGTTGCTTTCTTCTGCAAATTTGGTTAGCTGAATCATATCTCCTAAGGAGTAGAAAAGCATTGTATCACTTTTCATGCCATCTCGTCCGGCACGTCCTATTTCCTGATAGAAGCTTTCGATGCTTTTCGGAAGGTTGTAGTGGATAACCCATCTGACGTTTGATTTGTCTATTCCCATACCGAAGGCTACGGTGGCGCATACTATCTTTACGCGATCGTTGATGAAATCATCCTGAGTCTGTTCGCGTTCGATGTTTGACAGTCCGGCATGATATACTGCTGTGTCGAATCCTTCGTCGTAAAGCAACTCGGCAACCTTCTCGGTGGTTTTTCTGCTCATGCAGTATATGATGCCGCTATCGTTGCCGTGTCTTTCGATAAATCTTTTTATGATTCTTATTTTCTCTTTTTGCTGGTAACCTTTCTTTACGTCAAGACTGAGGTTAGGACGGTCGAATGATGAAATGAAGATTTCCGGATTGTTCATTTTCAGTTGTCTGACGATGTCCTGTCGCGTTATTTTGTCGGCTGTGGCTGTAAGCGCAACTATCGGTATTGCCGGGAACTGTTTTCTGAGTATGTCCAACTGCGTGTATTCCGGACGGAAATCATGTCCCCATTGTGAGATGCAGTGCGCCTCGTCAATAGCGAACAGTGATATCTTGATGTCCCTTAGCAGATAGTTCGTTTCGGACAGAAGTCTTTCGGGAGATATATACAGAAGTTTTACTTTTCCCTGCAGGCATTCCATTCGTACGCTGGTATTCTCTGTATCTGAGTTCATGCTGTTCAGGGCACGTGCTGTTATTCCGTTGGCCTGCAAAGCTTCCACCTGGTCTTTCATCAGTGATATAAGTGGAGAAACTACAATGGCTGTACCTTCCATCATGAGTGCCGGAATCTGGTAGCATAAAGATTTACCTCCACCTGTAGGCATCAGTACAAGTGTATCTTTTCTGTTGAGAATGTTTGTAATTATTTCTTTCTGTAATGGGCGGAATTCGGTATATCCGAAATATGTTTTGAGAATGTTAAGCATTTCTTTCAGTCTGTTTATGGGGTTGCAAAGATATTGTAAAGAAATGAAAAAGGCATATTTATTATTACATAAAGTTGCTAACTATGTAGTGTGATTTTTATTTGTGAAAAAATAATGAATAGAAGGATGATTTTTAAATATAAAATGGTAACTTTGAAAAAATAAATTAATTTACTATTAACAGTGATTCTTATGAAAGTGATTAGATTATTTTTGTGTTTGTTTATTACTTTGTTTGTATTCGGATGCGATGAAGGAACAGGATACAAATATTTTGAAGTAAAGAATGAAAGTGCGTTGAACCAAACTGTTTATATTGGTGAAACCGAAGCTCCGTTATCTGTCGATTTTAGAACTTCAGATGCTTGGACATCGTATGTAGAATATTCTACTTTTTCAGAAGAAACAGCTTCGACCAAGTCGGCAGAATCTTCAGAATGGGTAACTTTAGAACCATCAAGTGGTGATAAAGCCGGTGATTATTCTGTAATTATTAAACTTAATCCAGAAGCAGGTAAAGATGTCAGTATGGCTATGATTTCATTTGTTTGCAAGGAGGAAGTTCTTATGGTGAAGCTGGTGAATTCTCCTAATTTTAATCCTGGTAGTTCTGAAGATGTAAATAATCCTGAAAAGATAAGTGCTGCAATAAAAGAACTTGAATCAGGATTTTTGACAGCAAGAAATGCATATTACGATATAGATACTGAATATTCAACTTCTGAAAGTAGAAAAACATTGAACAGTGGTTCCGTGCAGTTGAAAAATATGTGGCTTGAATCGTATAAAGCCATAAATACTTGTAATTTATTGTTGACGGCATGTGATAATGGAATTTTTGAAGAACAGGAAATAGAGCAAATTAAAGCTAAAGCTATGTTGTATAGAGCTATGATGCATTTGAATTTGGCTACAGTGTTTGGTGGAGTTCCTATAGATGCGCAGTATCCGGCTGAATCAGAACCGGTACGTGCTGTATTGGAAGAGGTAACTGATTATATTATGAAAGATTGTGAATATTATATCGATATTCCACAAAAAACAGAAACAAAGCTAACAGAAGCCTTATTTATAAATGCTGTTGCGGCTATTCTGCAAGCTGGAAGCTTTGATTCTGAATTGGTCTTGAATAGATTAAATGTAATGACTGAGATAATAGAGGGCGAAAATCTTATATTTGAGGATTCTAATATGGATGGCCGGATAGATCAGGATGATTCTCATGTAGGAGTTCAAGGTTGCTTGTTTTATGCTTATGCCTTTAGCTCAATTCAACATCAGAAATCTGTGGATACTTTGAATAAATTGGCAGAGCAATTGAATGATGATATGTTTAGAATAGATGCTAATGCTTCGCCGGATGAAATAAAGCAAAAAGTTATTGACATTTTGTCAAGCAGTTGGAATAGAGGTATAAAATATTACGTGAACAGATTTATGAAACGTGAAGATTGGGGATACCTAAACCTTCTTCCTATACCGATAGATATAATGTCTGCTAATAGGAATCTTGTACAAAATCCAGGATGGGATGGAATGTGATTGATTAGATAAACATAATACGTATGATATAAAAATGAGTGTATCGAGTAGATATACTCATTTTTTGTGTATATGGTAAAAACTTGTAAACTTGTTTTATACGAAAATAATGTATTTTATCAACAGAAAAATGTAGACAAAGATTTTGCGGTCTGAAAAAAAACTTACAAATTTGTGTTGTAAAAATAGTAAACGAAGACTAAAACGAATCAGCACAAATGGAAAATAATCATGAAGTAATTGATAATGAAAACAAAGGGCAGATAAAGATGCCATATAATCTTAGAGAAAAGAAAACAAAGTCTGCACCTTACAGAGACCTGATAAGGGCCGAACTGGCAGACGAACTTTACGATAAGATTTATGAATTGGTCGTTACACAGAAAAAATACAAACAGCCAAACTTCTCGGCTAATGATTTGGCCAAGTTGCTCAAGACAAATACAAGATATCTTTCTGCCGTAGTCAATTCTAAGTTTAAAATGAATTTCTCATGCCTGCTTAACGAATATAGAATCAGGGATGCAAAACATATGTTGGCAGACAAACGCTATGCCGGAAAGAATATAGAGGAAATAAGTGCTATGTCGGGGTTTGCAAACCGTCAGTCTTTTTATGCGGCTTTCTATAGAATAGTAGGTATTACTCCTAATGAATACAGAAAAAATCATGAAAACATCTGAAGATAATTTTAGTTATTCTGTAGATAAATTTGCCGACCTGCAGATCTTGAGATATAGGGTACATGGTTTTGACTCTTTGACTTTAAAACAGAAAGAACTTATATATTATCTTTCGGAGGCTGCACTGCACGGACGTGATATTCTGTTCGACCAGAATGGAAAATATAATCTGAAGATACGCCGCATGCTTGAAGCTGTTTATTCTGGTTACGAGGGCGACCGTAATGATACGGAATTTCAGGCTCTTGAAGTGTATCTCAAGAGGGTATGGTTCTCAAGCGGAATACATCATCATTATTCTACAGATAAATTTATTCCGGGTTTTACTGTGGACTTTCTTCGTAATGCCGTAATGGGACTGGATAAATCGCAGTTGCCATTGTCGGAAGGTGAAACTGTGGCAGGATTATGTAATGAACTGTTCCCGGTTATTTTCGACCCTCAGATAATGCCTAAGCGTGTTAATCAGGCGGATGGAGAGGATTTGCTGCTTACATCGGCATCAAATTATTATGTGGGTGTAACACAACAGGAGGCTGAGGATTTCTATTCGGCTATGAAATCTCCTGAAGATGAAACTCCGGTAATGTATGGCATGAACAGCCGTCTGGAAAAAAAGGATGGCGAGATAACCGAGGTGGTATGGAAACTCGACGGTGAATATGGAAAGGCCATCGGCAAGATAGTCTATTGGCTGGAGAAGGCTTTAGAGGTGGCTGAAAATGACCATCAGAAAGAGGTTATTCGTCTGCTTATAGAGTTTTACCGTACCGGCGATTTGAAAATTTTTGACGATTATTCCATTTGCTGGCTGAAGGATACGGAGTCGCGTATCGACTTTGTGAATGGATTTATAGAAAGCTACGGCGACCCTCTCGGAATGAAAGCAAGCTGGGAGTCTATAGTGAACTTTAAGGATTTGGAGGCTACACACCGCACTGAGGTGTTGAGCGGTAATGCACAGTGGTTTGAAGATAATTCGCCTGTTTCTCCTCAGTTTAAAAAGGCAGAGGTAAAGGGTGTTTCTGCAAAAGTCATTACAGCTGCGATATTGGCCGGTGACCTTTATCCTGCCAGTGCTATAGGTATCAATCTTCCTAATTCGAACTGGATTCGCAGTGTGCATGGCTCAAAATCTGTTACAATAGGTAATCTGACGGATGCATATAACAAGGCTGCTAAAGGCAACGGGTTCAGAGATGAATTTGTATATGGCGAATATGAAAAGCAGCTTCTTGACAAGTATGCTGATATTACAGGCGACCTTCATACTGACCTGCATGAGTGTCTTGGACATGGTTCAGGAAAACTTCTTCCGGGTGTGGACCCTGATGCTCTTAAGGCATATGGGGCTACAATAGAGGAGGCACGTGCCGATTTGTTCGGACTTTATTATATACCGGATGAAAAGATGGTTGAACTTGGACTTACACCGGACAGTGAGGCATACAAGGCTGAATACTATTCATATATGATGAACGGATTGCTGACGCAGCTTGTCCGCATAGAACCGGGATGTTGCATTGAGGAATCGCATATGCGTAACCGTCAGCTTATTGCTGCCTGGGCTTTGGAACACGGAGCTGCAGACGGTGTGGCGGAATTGGTGAAAAGGAACGGCAAAACTTATGTCGTGATAAATGATTATGAGAAATTACGTTCTCTTTTCGGCAGACTGCTTGCCGAAATCCAAAGAATAAAGAGTGAGGGTGATTATGAAGCTGCACGCGAACTTGTAGAGAAATATGCCGTTAAGGTTAATCCTGCATTGCATGCTGAGATTCTTGAAAGATACAAGGCTCTCAACCTTGCACCGTACAAGGGATTCGTAAATCCTGTATATAGTGTAGTGACTGATAACGACAATAATATTACAGACATAAAAATTGACTATAGCGAAGGTTATACTGAACAGATGCTTCGTTACAGTCGTGACTATTCTAATCTTTGATTTAATAACATGAACGACGTACAAGAAACAATAAAAGATATAAAATCGAAATTCCGTTTGTTTATGAACGGTGTCATCTCGCAGAGCATGCGCGAAAAGGGGATGGACTACAAACTGAATTTCGGTATTGAATATTCCCGTATCAAGGAGATTGCAGCCAGATATGAAAAGAATCATGATTTGGCTCAGACCCTTTGGAAGGAAAATATCCGTGAATGCAAGATTATGGCTACATTGCTTCAGCCTGCTGATTCTTTCTGTAAGGAGATAGCCGAGATATGGATTGAGGATATGAAATATCCTGAACTGGCTGAATATACTGTAATGAACCTGCTACAGAATGTTGATTATGCTTCCGAAGTGGTTTTCAGATGGATTGCAGATGAACGTGTGTATTTCCGGTTCTGCGGATATATGCTCATGACGCGTTTGCTTATGAAGGGAATGAAACTGAATGAACGTGCTGAAGCTGAACTTATGGACCAGGCATTTACGGAAATAGAAGGGGGTGAGCCTATGGTTAAAAAGGCGGCTTCCACTGCTCTGAAAAAGTTTTCGGCACAGTCGAAAGAGAATGCGAAAATGGTAAGCAGACAGCTTGGACTTTTAAGCAAATCTGCCGGTCCGGAACTGAATCTTTATATCGACGAAATAAAATATGATATAGAATATTGCATTTAGTTTTCCTGGATTGAGTAAAATATATTAACTTTGACGGCTGAAGATATTTTTTAATGGCAGACAAGATAAAAGATACGGTAAAACAGGTGCTTACAGAGTACTTACAGAAGAACGGACATCGGAAGACGCCCGAGCGGTATGCTATACTCGATTCCATATATTCCATCAAGGGGCATTTCAATATAGAAAGTCTGCTGCAATATATGGAGGAAAAGGAAAAATTCCGTGTCAGCCGTGCTACCTTGTATAATACCATTATTCTACTGATAGATGCCGGTCTGGTAATCAAACATCAATTCGGAAATACATCACAATATGAAAGGTCATACAACAATGAAACGCATCATCACATGATATGTACCATGTGTGGCAAGGTTTCCGAATTTGAAGATGAGAATCTGAAGCATGCCATAGTGCAAAGCAGACTTAAAGGTTTCCAGGCTACACATTATTCATTGTATATATACGGATTATGCAGTAAGTGTGTGGCCAAACGAAAAAAGAATAAATAAAAGAACTATTATTAAATATAAGAATCATGAAAGTAGATGTCTTGTTAGGTTTACAGTGGGGCGACGAAGGAAAAGGTAAAGTTGTCGATGTTTTGACTCCACGTTATGATGTAGTTGCGCGTTTTCAGGGTGGTCCTAACGCAGGCCATACTCTGGAATTTGAAGGACAGAAATATGTTCTCCGTTCTATTCCGTCAGGAATTTTCCAGGGTGACAAAGTAAATATTATCGGTAATGGTGTAGTGCTTGACCCGGCATTGTTCAAGGCAGAGGCTGAGGCTCTTGAGGCAAGCGGACATCCTTTGAAGGAACGTTTGCACATTTCTAAGAAAGCACATCTTATTATGCCTACACACCGTATTCTTGATGCTGCATACGAAGCTGCAAAGGGAGATGCTAAAGTTGGTACAACAGGAAAGGGTATCGGTCCTACATATACAGACAAGATTAGCCGTAACGGTTTGCGTGTAGGTGACATATTGAATAATTTCGAAGCTAAATATGCTGCTGCAAAAGCTCGTCACGAACAGATTCTGAAAGGATTGAACTATGAATATGATATCACTGAACTGGAAAAACAGTGGATGGAAGGTATCGAATATCTGCGTCAGTTCAACCTTGTGGACAGCGAACATGAAATAAACAATCTTCTTAAAGAAGGTAAGAGCGTTCTTTGCGAAGGTGCTCAGGGAACAATGCTTGACGTTGACTTCGGTTCTTATCCGTTCGTAACATCTTCTAATACTATTTGTGCCGGCGCTTGTACTGGTCTCGGACTTGGCCCTAACAAAATAGGTGAAGTTTACGGTATCATGAAGGCTTACTGTACACGTGTTGGTTCAGGTCCTTTCCCAACAGAATTGTTCGATGAAACAGGAAAGAAAATCCGTGACCTTGGTCATGAATATGGAGCTGTTACAGGTCGTGAACGCCGTTGCGGATGGGTTGATCTTGTAGCTTTGCGTTACTCTATCATGATTAACGGTGTTACTCAGCTTATCCTTATGAAGAGTGATGTACTCGACGGCTTTGAAACTATCAAGGCTTGTGTGGCATACAAAGTAAACGGTGAGGAAATTGATTACTTCCCATACGATATCAACGAAGGTGTAGAACCTGTATATGTTGAAATGCCGGGATGGAAGACTGATATGACTAAGATGACAAGCGAAGATGAATTCCCTGAAGAATTCAATGCTTACATCTCATTCCTCGAAGAACAGCTTGGAACTCCTATCAAGATTGTTTCTGTAGGTCCTGACCGCGCACAGACTATCGAAAGATATACTGAAGAATAATCAGACAGGATTATAATTTATTTGGCTGCTGGTTTCCATTTATGGTATGGAAATCAGCAGCTTTTGTTTTTTCGTAAGCATATTGGTTATTTACTGAATAAATATTTAGCGTTATTAGGGTTTTGGTTATATTTTGAAAGAAATTTTCTTTAGTTTGTTGCATTTGTTGATTTTAATCCATATATTTGGAAACAAATTATTAATTACTATCTCTCTCTTAAATTTAATCCTTCAGTTGGGAGGCGTTCTCTGTGATTGAGAGCGTCTCTTATTTTTGGGGATTAGCTTTTTTACTTGATTTTATACATTCTTACATATTCAAACCATTCGTTCATTGTGGCAAATCCTTTTTCTTCCCTGTTACCGCATGAAAGAACATGGTATTTGATCTTGCCATTCTTGTCAGGTTTTACAATAATGATATAGTTCAACTCATCTTCTACAATATCTACTATATTCTCTGGTGCGACTTTTATTCCGAGACCTACTCTTTCTATGAGTTCTTTATGATTCTTGTCCGGGATGTTGTCACCCCACGATGCGGCAATCCCGTCAGGCTCTATAAATCCCTCATTTCCTGTTTCAAGTTTTTGTATTCCGGTAGCGAATAAATCTTCTTCTTTATAACCGTCAAGCTGTATTTCTACAGACAGCTCGCGTGAGTCCGGTTTTACAGAATAAAGTTGGCGCATCTGTATTGGGTGACCATTGAAAATCCAGTCTTTGTCAAATACTTCTATTGTACGGTTGTCAATAACTGTTTGTCTGCGTGTCCCTACACTGTCTATAGTAACAGGTTTTCTGTTCTGCCATCCTCTGAACGAACCAGCTGATATGGATTTCCCTGCCCATAACACATCGCATCCGTACCCTTTATTCAGTTGTTCAGAAGTTGTGTAGAAACCTGTTATGTCAAGTTCCAAGCGTGGAGTGGCTTTAACGTAAAGGTCAAGGCTTTGCCTGTTGTCCATATATATACGGTATGCCACCCAGGGGTTTTCTATAACGGCTCCGTGGCCGTATATGCTGTTGTACATATCAAGAATGTTTGCATTTCCGGGGAATGTTATGGAAACTATTCTTGGGTGTTTGCCGCCATTGTCGTAAAGTTTGATGTAGGCATCAGTATTCTTGTCGTTATCAGCGGAAGCAGTACCTGCGGTTATGCTTGCCGCAAGCACTGCTATTATAGTTTTTGTCAATATTTTCATTTTACTGTTTTTCTAATGAAGTATTTCTTTAGCCTTTCCGTTTTCGTCAAGACTGAAGATAGGCATGTCTGCTTCAGGGTCTGTCTCGTAATAATGCACGGCACTGTCATTCACGTAAGAATAGTAATTCTTTAAAAGTCTGATTATTTCGGCTCCAGCCCATATTACAGGACCATATCCATGTGCCGCTTTCACGCTGACAGGTCTGTAAGCGTAATATGTTGGTTCAAATCCCATGCCTGTACCTACACATACACCTTCCACTTCTCCGTATTCGTTTATTTTTGAAGAAACAGCTTCCCATGCCAGTTGTGCTACAGGTCCATAAGTTGTAACCTCAAGCCAACCCTCATTGATTCCATGTGCCAGTGCGTATGCGAAAATAGCAGTAGCCGATGTTTCGTTGTAAGTTTCGTTTCTGTCAAGGAGCTGATGCCAGAATCCGTCTATGCCTTGAAGTTCTGTCAGACCTGCCGCATGATTTCTGAACATATCCAACACTTCTTGTCTTTTTGCGTGGTTTTCCGGAAGATAGTCAAGCAGCTGGCACATTGTCAGGATTGCCCATCCGTTGGCACGTCCCCATGCCATTGACGGCTGATGTCTTGCCCCTTCCAAATAACCATGCCTGAAGATTTTTTTTTCGGGAATCCACATACGTTTGAAGAAACCTGAAGCCATTCCGGATGCTTTGTCAAGCAAAGATGGGTTGGAAGTATATTTGCTTCTGATAGCTATTGACGGAATTGCCATATACATGTCGTCAAGCCAGACGGCATTGTAGTGTGGACGATTGCGTGCTATGGTTTCATCTTTTAGATAAACGGGAGAATTTTCCACGACATTCCAGTACTGCTCTATGTACTTTGAAATTTCAAGAGTGGAATCCGCCATTGCTGCACGCATCCATGCTCCCGCCATGGCACCGGCGTCGTCAAGTGTTATTGGCTTTTTTACCTGGCGCATTTGTCCGTCTTCTTCCAAGTTGCCTGTATATTTGTCTGCTTCCGTTGCGAGAAATCTGATTCTGTTGGTTACATAGTCAGAATATCGTTTGTCGCCTGTGGTATTTGCCGCGTCAAGAAGCGCGTTGTACATTACTCCCCATTCGTAGCTTGTAAGTCTGTAAGTTCCCAAGTTGACTTTGCCGTCTGCCATTTTAGCTGGCGTTGCCTTGTCTATGTATGCGAAAACCCTGTCCATGTCTGCTTTTACCGATTCTGGCGACAGTATGCCGTATGAGGTTTTATAGTCAGGCTGTAACAAATGGAGTGGTGTTTTTGTATCGTTTATGTCTTCATCTGTGATCGTTCGGGGAATGTTGTTGTCCGAGCATGATGCGATAGCGGTTAAAACCATTCCTAATAAAATAAGTTTGTTCATAATTGATATTTCTTTAGATTTGACAATGTCTTGACTGTTATTGAACGGTAAATGAACGCCTTGTAAACGATAAATGAACAGCATAAAAACTGTCTTTTCCTGATTTTGGTTGACTGCTATAACTGTTCATTTACCGTTCGGAGAGTGTTCAAGATATGTTCATTCAGCGTTCACCTAAAATTGCAATATGCTTGTATGGAGTTTAAATGGATATTAAACATTATTTCATTTTACCTTTGTTCCACGAAACACTTTACCTTTCAGGTCTGGCCCGAAATAGAATCCAGGTTCGGCTGGTTGGTTGTATGCAACGTTTTGGTTGGCTATGCTTACTCTGTATGCCGGGTCTTCCAAGAAAGTATGGAAACGGTATTTTGTAGGAATTGTGGTTACATATATACGCAAGGCAGTGTTATCTTCCGTACGCATTATGACTTCCTCTCGCCAGTCGCCTATAATATCCCCTTGTAGCGTAGGATTCCTTTTTGTACCGTTATTCCACATACACCCATTGAAAACCATAATTTTTTCTAACTTCTTTTCTTTCCAGTTGTATTTGCTTATTTCGTTGCCATCAAGTATTTCTCTAAGCATGTCACCATCCCATAGAACACTGAAGTTGGCAGGGACTTCGCTGTCTATTTCACTTATGAATTCTTTCTGTGGCATAATGACTTTGCCGTCGAACGATAATACCCCTCCTGTATTTGGAGACCACAATTCTACGCCTGGTGAAGTCGGGTCGATATCTGCTGCCATGCAACGGCCTATATCCTTGTTTGACGGATAATGCAGGACAATCTTACCTGTAGCGGCCTCACGCAGTGATGTTCCGTCTTTTTTATTTTCATGACAGCACCATACGTAGTAATTCTTGTTTTCAATGTCTGACACCAAATGTATTGCATCGCCATGGTACATACCTGTGGAATACAGTCCTTTTCCGTTGTTGTCTATTGTCATTTGTCCATATATTATTTCGTCGCATCCGTCTGCATCTACATCTGCTACTCTCAGGTTGTGATTGCCTTGTCCCGCATAAATTTCATTACCTGGTGTGTCTGAATCGAATACCCAGCGTTGCTTCAGGTTTTTCCCGTCCCAATCGAATGCGGCTAAAACTGTACGAGTGTAATATCCACGACACATTACTACAGAAGGGCGTGTACCGTCAAGATAAGCTATTGCAGCCAGGAAACGGTCGCAACGGTTTGCATACTTGTCTCCCCATCCTTCACCTGTACCACCCCGAGATGGAACATAATCAATGGTTTTCATTGCTTTTCCTGTCAGGCCGTTGAATATTGTCAGGAATTCCGGTCCCCACATTATTCGTCCTTTCATGTTACGATAGTCGGCTTTACGGTTTCCTATTATTCTTTTTGTTCCATCCACAGTTCCGTCTGCGGTTTTGCATACCACCTCGGCTTTGCCGTCTCCGTCAAGGTCGTAAACCATGAATTGCGTGTAATGTGCCCCGGAACGGATGTTCGGACCTAAATCAATTCTCCACAGTTGCCTGCCGTCAAGTTTGTAACAGTCAAGCAGTGTCGTTCCTGTCAGTCCGTCCTGTGAGTTATCTCGTGAGTTGCTTGGATCCCATTTAAGTATGATTTCGTACTCCCCGTCTCCGTCAACATCGCCTATTGAGGCGTCATTTGCGTTGTATGTATATTCTTTGCCAAATTCGTCAACCATACGTTCAGGCAAATTCAGAGGTATATTTATGTAACCTTCTGGAGCATTTTCAGGTAAGGTAAAGCTGCCGGAAATATTTCCTTCTGTAGGTCTGACCTCATAGAATGTCTTTTGGGTACTGCTGTATGAATCTACAAAAAATGTGACGTCTTTTATAGGGCGTTTGTTTAATTTCTTTCCGTCACGGTAAACATCGAATGACTGTGTCATAGGATCTTGGCTCAGATAACGCCATGACACCATGACTTTGTCTGTATTTTCACGTACGGCAACAACTCCACGTCCCAAGCTTTCCATTTTGAGACGTGAGAAATCGTATTTGGCTTGTGAAAAGCTACACAACGATACAGAAATGATTACGATAGATGTTAAAAGTCTTTTCATTTTTATTATTTAGTCAAGGTGGAACACTTCATTAACGGGAACTGTTACAGGTGAATTGTCAGGGTTCACTTCCATGATGTCGGACATGTAATCCCACCATTGGTGTGTTATTTCGTCCGCATTATTGGAATCTTGTGAGTTGCTGTCTCCTTCTACTTCCTGATAGCCGAAAAGGATATTAGTCTCCTTGTCGAAGAAAATAGAGTAATTGGTTATTTCGGATTCTGTTATTCTTTTCTTTAATTCGGGCCACAATTGCGCGTGGCGTCTTTCATACTCGGTTTCAAAACCGGGTTTCAAATACATTTTGAATGCAAATCTTTTCATGAAATTATAGTTTTTTTGATTTAAAGTAATTTTAACCATGCTGTAAGCTCCTGAAGCATTTGTTCGCGTTGCTTGAATTTTGTTCTGTATCCCCATCCATGACCCCCATAAGGGTATATGAACATTGCGGCAGGTACGTTGTTCTCAATCAAGGCTTTATAATATAGAATACTGTTAATGGGTTTTACTACTTTATCGTCGCTGCATAAAGCTATGAATGTGGGTGGCGTATTATGTTTTACTCTTTTATTGGATGACCATTCCTCCACTTCTTTTGGAGAAGGGTTTTCGCCTATAAATCCTTTGCGTGTACCTCTATGTGTAATGCTACTGTCAAGTGATATTACTGGATAAAATAAGATTTGGAATGCAGGATTGCAGCCTTCTTCCGGGTGAGTCGCAATGGATGATGCCAGATGTCCTCCTGCCGAAGATCCCATTATGCCTATTTTATCGGGACTTATTCTCCATGCCGTGGCACTGTCTGTCAGTATCTTGAAACACTGCTTTATATCATTCATCGGTATTGACTTGTCGCCGCCGGGCAGCTTGTATTCCACCACGGCATATACAAAACCTAAGTTGTTGAAAAACGGTGCCCAATAATATCCCTCATGGTTTTCTGCCAAGTGTGAATATCCTCCACCTGGACAAGCTATTATCGCTTTGCCGTTACGCATATTGTTTGGAGGAAGGAATACCATCATTTTAGGATTTTGAAACTCTAATACTCTTGGTTGCGACTTTAAGGGTAATGTTGTCAACCATAGTGTTATGGCTAATAAGATTAATGTAAGTTTTTTCATTTTTTTTCATGGTTTAATGTTTGCCCAAATTTACATGGTTTGTGAAATATCTTTATTGTATTTAAGTACAATTTGCTTGTACGGTAGTTCGTGTGGTTTGAAATATGTCTTTTCGGAATAAAAGTCTTAATGGCATCCGAAAAACTTTTATTAGTGCAGTTGATAATTATGTCAGTAAATTCATAAGTCCTTTACTTGCAAAAACAGTTCCTTACATTATGTTCACGTATGAAATTACATAAGTAATGTATTTTTTTATGTGGTATATGATTGTCTATGCGGCTATTTTTGTAAAAAATAAAAAATATAGTCTATGAAAATGTGTAAAAATTTTATTATGGCATATATATTATTTGTGTATGCGCAAGTATTTGCCCAGGAACAGGCAAGTGTATTTATAACGGCAGGCCAATCGAATGCCGACGGGCGAGAAACAATAGAATTTATGCCCTCATATCTGAAAAACGGGTATAAGTATTTGCATTTTGCGAATGTTACATCTGCAAGTGACGGTAGATTCTCTGAATTTAATTTCGGAAAACGTTTCGCGTTTAGTGATGTGACTAATTATTTTATCGAGAAAGCTCTTGAAAACGATTTTTATGTCATTAAATGTGCCTATGGAGGAACATCTATAACACCAGGTGCCACTTATGGGCATCTTCCTGTATGGTATGCTGGTAAAGACTGGATTAGTGTAAATCAGGCGTATCGTGGTAACATTGACGAGGGAAAGTCATTGACGCTTGCTTTGACAGAAGGTTTTAGGGACTGTGCAAACGTAACTTTGTCTAAACTTCCACAGGGATATGATGTTAAGGCTATAATGTGGCATCAGGGTGAAAGTGACCGTCGTAAGGCTGGAGATTATTACCGGAATTTCAAAGATATGATTTGCTTCATGCGTGAACAGATTTATTCGGTTACAGGGGATGAAAAGGACAAGACTTTGCCTTTTATTTTCGGTACTGTACCTCATGGCTCAAAACAGTATAGTGCCAGAGTAGAGGAGGCACAGTTGCGTGTTGCTAAAGAATTATCTAATGTATATGCTATTAATCTTAAGGATGTGAGCCTTCGTAGTGATGCCCTTCATTTTGACGGGCTTGGAACAGAATATGTGGGGAAACTGATGTTCAATAAATTGGTTGAACTGGGATTGGTAGAAGGAAAAGTCGTAAAGGTGGAGAAACCTCATGTATCTTCTGTCACGGACAATATTAAGATTGATGCTGAAAGGCAGTGGTATTTTAATACGAAATGGGATGATAAAACTTCGGTTGAACTGCAAGAAGATAATACATGGGTGGAGTTCAAGAGTATGGGATATCGTTTTGAAAAACCGTTGGCGTCATGGCAGGAGTTGAAACATAATGGGAAAAAGGTAAAAGAGACTGAAGGCTTGTTTTTCAAGTGTCCTACAGCTAATAGGATAATATTGAAACCAAATAAATATTTATGTCTGTACAGCGATAATATTTCAATGATTGTTCCGAAAGTTTCGGCTGGGCAAACAATCGCGATAACCACAAAGTCTGCAAAAGGTATGAGGGGACTCACATCCGACAGCATGGAATATCTGGAACTTGTAAACGGAGGAGTACCTGCGGAAGGTAAAGTAACAAATGTCTGGAAAGTTAAAGATGAGGTAAAGGAGCCGGTTGATTTGTCGTTCCATCCGTTAGGTGGTGGAATATACATATATAGTATAGAAATAACATTAGCTAATATTTGATTTTAAATTGTTATAATTCTGAATTATCTGTAAATCACATTGTGAAGTTACTGTCGGCATGATGTAACCGGGACTTTTTTTATATACTTTTTTCTTAAAGATGAAATTTATACCATATTCTACATAGATAAAAGGATATTTTTTGTATGTTTGCTTATAATTATTTACGATGATGCTTAAAACGAACCACATAAAACATATTCTCATAGTAACTCATCTGATATTGGCGGCACTTTTGTGTGGAAATACGTGTATGTGTGCGACAGACGTACGTTCAATAAAGTTTGCCACTACAAACGGATTGTCTGATAATACTGTGCGTAAGATTTTTCAGGATAAGAGGGGATATATGTGGTTTGCAACTTTCAACGGATTGTCCCGTTATGACGGCTATGATATTGTCAGATATTCTCCTCTTGAAGCGACATTAAGTTCTCCTGAGTTTCAGATAAGGGATTTGATGGAAGATTCGTACGGTTTTCTATGGATCTTGGGATATAATGATAATGTGACATGTCTTGATATAAGAACAGAAAAGTATGTTAATTTTTATACAGATTCGGACAGTAAGGAAAATTATAGATATATAAAAGAATTTTCAGACCGTTCTGTTTGGTTGTGGGGCGAGTCCGGAGTAAAGCGTATTGAACATTCCGGTGATACAATAAAGACCGAACTTTTAAATCGGGAGGTTGGTAAACTTCCGTCCAATAATGTTTTTTCCGTAGAACAAGACAGTTTGGGACGTATATTGATAAGCACAGATAATGGATTGCTCGAATATATATCAGGTAAAACTGTAAACGTTGATGATACTCGCCTATATCAATGGATACTTCCATGTAATAAAGCTACTTTGCTGATTGCTATAAATGGAGATATAGTGAAGTTGGATGAAACAAATGAACTGTCTTTGATAGGAAATATTGAAGGTGTTAAGTCGAGAAATGATTTGCCTGGAGTTTTTGATACAGATCGGGTTTGGTACATCACATCAGCCTGTGGGGGCAAGTCGATAGACAAGAGTACATTTGAAGTAAAAAATACACCGAAAGGGTTAGACATTATATCAGGAAAGGTTATAACCGATAATAGTGGAGAGCATTGGCTGCATAACGAGAGTGGTTATCTGTATTATTTTGATTCCAATGATGGAAGACTTGTGCCATTACATCTTATTCCGGAAAGTATTATCAATTTGATTGATATGGAACGGTATTCGGTAACACGTGATACTGAAGGCAGGGCTTGGATAACTACAGGCGGAAACGGACTTTTTATCTTTTCTCCTTTAGAAGAAAAACTTGAACATATCAGCACTAGTGGAGATAATTATCAGATACTTCCTACCGATAATCTTTTATCTTCTGCTATAGATAATCAGGGTAATGTATGGATTGGAACGGAAAATGGTGGAGCCGTAATGCTTGAGACAAATGGTGAAGGCGTTTCTGTCTTGGAATTTCCTGAATCCAATGGGAAAGAGATAGGAGTAAGGATGATAAAAAAAATGAAAGATGGAAGTATTTTTCTTTCTACTCGTGATGGTAAATTGTACCGCTGCAATTCTGATTTGACAGAATGGAGTGTGTCAGACAGGAATGCTATAATCTATGATGTCGTCATAGATAATGATGGCAATTGTTGGGAAGCTACGAGGGGAGAAGGGCTTTTTCTCAACGGTAAGAAATATGCTGATAAGAAGGCTTTGGAACTTTCTTCCAGCGATGTGTTTAGCCTGTATGCCGGAAGTAACGGATGGTTGTGGATTGGAACTTTCGGCTCAGGAGTTGATGTGTTCGTCCCTTCACAGGATAATGAAGGGTATTCGAAAATCAACTTTCTGAATAACGATTATGGACAACGTCGTATAAGGGCTTTTTTCGAGGATAGCAAAGGTTATATGTGGATTGCAACAAATATTGGTGCATACCGTGTAGATATTGCGAAAATTTCCGAAAGGGATTATACACCACGATTGTTTAATATAGAGAACAAAGTGCTTCGTTCAAATGAGGTGCATTGTTTTTTAGAGGATTCTCAAGGACGTATATGGGTCGGTGAGGCGAATAATGGTATATCAATTTTGGATTTTAATGCTAATACGGACAAACCTGAAGTCAAACATTTGGGAACGGAGTCCGGATTAGGGCATAACAATGTCCAGGCATTGATAAAAGAAAACAGCGAATACATTTGGGCCACGACATTATACGGCGTTTCAAGGATTAATGTGAGAACATTGAACGTGGAAAGTTTCATTTTCATGTCTTCACTTCTGCAGAATATTCATGTAGCAAACAGTGCTGTATTTTTGGATGATAGTAAACTACTGCTTGGAACAAGTAAGGGAGCTTATACTGTTGAACTGAATAAAATAGCTTTGGATGAATGGGACATTCCGATTACTGTCACTTCATTTAGAGTCAATGGAGAACGTATGCCTTTTATTACAGGAGTGGAGGAATTATCTGTGAAAAACGGTGTTTACCAGTTGTCTCTTCCTTACAATCGCAATAATATTGATTTTGAGTTCTCTACATTTGATTTTGAATGGCCGAAGCAAACAAAATTCAGATATAAGGTGGAGCCTATGGACGCGGAATGGGGACATCCTTCTGTTCAAAATAAACTTTCGCTGAAGAGTTTACAACCAGGTAATTATAAAATGTCAGTTGAGGCGGCAGATTCATCAGGGGAGTGGAATAAAAAAATTGAGTGTAGAATTTTTATCTCTCCACCATGGTGGTCAAGTTGGTGGATGAAGATTGTATATGTACTTTTTATAATTTCAGGTACATATCTTGTGTTTTATGTTATAAAGCGTATAAACGAACTGCACAACAAGGTGAGGGTTGAGGAACAGCTTACAGATTATAAGCTGGAGTTCTTTACCAATATATCACACGAATTCCGTACACCTTTGACTTTGATTCAAATTTCACTTGAGAAATTGCATGACAAACTAAGTTCGCTCAAGGATTCCTATCCTGGAGTTTCATTTGCAGGGTTGAATATGCCGTTGGTTACGTTGGACAAGAATTCTCAAAGGATGTCGCGTCTGATAGATGAATTGCTTACATTCAGGAAAATTGAGAAAAATAAACTTCTGCTTTACTCTGAGCCTACTGAAGTAATAGGGTTCTTAAAAGATATATATGAAAATTTTAAGGATGAAGCCTTCTCAAAGCATCTTAGTTTTAAGTTCAAAACAGATTGTAATGAGTTTTTTATGAATGTTGACCGTAGCGCGCTTGATAAGATTGTAAATAATCTTATATCTAATGCGATAAAATACACGCGCGAGGGAGGGGAAGTGGATTTAGCGGTAAAAGTAGAGAATGAGAAAAGAATAATAAAAATACAGGTAATTGATAATGGAATAGGGATTGCTGAAGACAGGAAACATCAGTTATTTTCGCGTTTCATGCAAAGTGCAATGTCACCCAATAGTATAGGAGTTGGATTACACCTTACTTTCGGGCTTGTAGAGCTTCACAAGGGAGTTATTTATCATAATGATAATCCGTGTGGAGGATCTATTTTCACTGTCGAATTGCCTTCCGATTTGCCTGAATCGGAATATAAACTTCAAAGCGGTATAGGAAGGCCTCGTTTTGAAACAATTTTCAAACCGGAGGAAACGAATACGAACAAGGAGGTTTATACATCTGATATTTCTGGATTAAGAAAGATGCTGATAATAGATGACGATACCGATATACGTGCATTTTTAAGTTCGGAATTTGCCGATAATTTTGTTATTTTGACGGCCAGTAATGGGAACAGTGGCCTTGAGGCGGCACGAAACAATGATGTTAACATTATAATATGCGATGTCATGATGCCGGATATGTCAGGTTTTGATGTAACACGTCTTCTAAAAGAAGATTTTGCCACAAGTCATATACCGATAATTCAGTTGACAGCATTGAATAATGATGATTGTAAAATAGAAGGTATAACGAGTGGTGCTGACGCTTATGTGACGAAACCTTTTAATCTGAAGTTCTTAAAAACAAGGGTAGCGAAACTTATAGAACAGCGTGAAAATCTTTTTGCAAAGTTTTCGGCTAATCCTACAATGGCGAGACCGCAACTTCCTATGGGAGACAAGGATAAGGAATTTGCCGATAAACTTGCAGATATAGTAGAAAAGCAATTGGATAATTCTGCTTATTCTGTTGAGGACTTTGCGGCAGATATGGCAATGGGACGTACTATTTTCTTCAGAAAGGTGAAAGGGGTTACCGGTTATGCGCCAAAGGAATATTTACGTGTGATGAGAATGAAGAAGGCTGCAGAAATGCTTTTGACAACGGATATGACAATAACAGAAATATCATATCGTGTTGGTATTTCTGATCCTGCCTATTTTAATAAATGTTTTAAGTCGCAGTTTGGGAAAGCCCCAAGCGTATATCAGAAAGAAAATACCAGAATGCCTGGCAATGGAAAATCTGAAAATAACTGACTCCGGTTTTGAAACATAAAAACCGGAGTCTATCTCACAAAAAGAAGTATTTAGAAGTTTATCTAATTGCTAAGTGGAAATGTCAGTACTCCGGATTCGCCGTTTTTCCCTAAGAAGGTCAAGGTACAGTTGATACCGTCAGACTTAAGTTCAAGTGTGGTAATATTCTGATTTGTCGGACCGTTTCCGTTTTTTGATATCTTAAACATAGGATTGCTTTTTATGCCTTCCGACATTCCTCCTTCCCATTCAATGTAATATTGTGTTTTCTGGCTGTAATTTGTCATAGCTATCCATCTGTTTGAGCGTGACAGACACCATTGAGATGATTCAGCAAAATTGATGTTTTCCTCGTTCCAAGTAATTGTAGCGGGCTTTTTCTTGATGACACTCACATTATGTTCTTTACTGCAAGAGTAAAACGTCAACATGAAAATGGTAAAAATAAATAATAATATCTTTCTCATATTTATTCACGGTTTATTGTTTGGATTATAATGACTCCTGTTGTAAGTCTTGCTTTAAGTGTTATTTCTTTGTTATTTATACCTGTAAGGTTTACTTTACCGTCAGTAATTTTCAATTTTATGTCATTTGCAAGGAAGGCATCCAGCACTTCGGCTCCGGGACCTTCTATCCATGCTTCATTACCATCTGTTACTATTGTAGGTGCTATAAGCCATTTCTCTTCTGTGATGTCTTCTATTTCCGGAGCTTGAAAAGTATATCCCATGCGCAATTGCGATATAACAGAATCATCGGTAGGCTGCATGAAATTAATCGAAGGCAGAGAACCGTTTTCTTGTCTTTCAGACATCATTTCATCAGGGTCTGAGGACTTGAAGTCTAAGTCGGAAATTGTAAAATTCTGAGAATCGAACGAATTGTTGATTATTGTGGAACTTGTTTTATCAAGATTTATGACGCCATCTTCTCTTGGATTGAATGATATATTGTTTGCAAGAAAATGATTGTAACCTGCCACATCTACAGCCTCTTCCACACTTTTGCGGTTTACCATATTGTAATTCCATCTGTTGTAAACTCCGGTATTGTTTATCCATATTATACCGCCTAAATGATGATTGGAGTAGAAACCGCCGGACTTGTTACGGTACGTAAGGCAATTTGTAATCTTGTGCATCGGAATGACTTCTGCTATTTTTGAGTTCTCACTCATTCCATATCCACCTGCTTTTATGCCGTTGCCATCGGCTGCGCTTTTGAATGTATTGGGCTTGTAACCATTGTAAAAAGCCCAGCAATTGTCTATCCATACTGCTTCTGCCGAATGAATAAGGTCAAATCCGTCATCGCTGTTCCACCATGCGCGACATCCGCGAAGCACATTGCCTGTGTCCCCCTTTGACGGGTGGCATCCGAAACCGTCAACATTTCCTCCACCATTTTTTTCATCATAATTGCACCATGCGTCACAATTAAGCACAAGATTATTGCCTCCTTTTACAAGATACCATCCAATGCCCATTCCGTGGTGTATCTTTAATTCTTCATATATATTGTTGCTTCCGCCTCTATTGCTGAAACATTCGCTTTGTGTATTACTTCCATCCGATATTGTAACTTGTGTACCTGTTACCTCAAGTCCTTTTATATGTAGCCACGAGCCGCTGACGTAGAACACGGATACACGTTTGTTCTCAGGTTTATATTCAGACATATCGAATATTGGTTGTTCGCCTGGATAAGCCATATATGTTATTGGCTTTCCTTCTTCTCCGTCTTTTTCCAGAATAAATGCGCAGGAATATATGGAAGAGCGTTCTCCCATTGAATTTTCAACAGTTGGCTTGTATGTTCCTCCGCGGAATATAACTCTGTCGCCTGGATTCACAAGTTCCTGAACATACTTTAGGCTTCTATAAGGTTTTTCTATAGAACCGTCTGCTGTATTGTCATTCCCGTTTGGAGAAATATAGAAATCGCGCGACTGTGCATTTGTTAAATAACTTGTTGAAATGAAAAATAGGGAAATTAAATATTTGTTCATATATTAATTTTTTGTTTTTTATAATACAAAGATGCATCTTTACCTTGAAATTAATATGGTAAAATTGTACATTCTTCTTGTATAATAATGCGTACTGTTATTTGTTATTGACAATGTATAAAAATACTTGTAAAAACGGACAATGTTACAAGAAGTGTTATTATAGGTGCTGTATTTTTGTAGCATAAATGAAAGCAGAGTTATTGGCATACCTTTTAAATATAATAAAAGAATTAGTTTGTATTATTATATTATTAACCAAAAAATAAATCAATTATGAAACTGTATTTTTTATTATCAGCTGTTGTTTTGGCTTTAAGTGCTTGTGTAAAGGAACAGTACGAGGGTGCTGATTTGGCAGGCGGAAAACTTGTTGTTACAGGTGGTATCAATCAGATAGAGTCGCGTGTGACCGGTACGTCTTGGGAATCTAATGACGAAATAGGTGTTAGTTGCGCTTCTGCCAACCATGAGAACATTCTTTATTTTACAAGTGATGGAACACCTAATTTTGCAACTGAGGCTCCTGTTTATGTGCTGGGAGGTGGTACCTATACTTATACAGCGTATTATCCTTATTTGGAGACAGTAAGTGCATCGAATCCGGAAATAAGTTTCACTACACCACAGGATTTTATGTGGGCTTCGGCTGATGTGACAAGAGAAAATCCAAATGCCACTTTTCAGTTTCAGCATAAAATGTCAAAAATCAGTATTACTATAAGTGGAAATGGCGGAGAAGGAACCGGAAAGATTCATCTTCAGAATGTATATACTGATGGCAAGTTCAATACACTTACCGGAGAGGTTACTTCTCCAAGTACGCTTGGAACACTTACTTCAGATTTTACATTTGGAACACCGACAGCATTTATTCTTACTCCTGTTCAAAATTTAACTGAAAAGATTTCTGTATTAGTGGAATATAATGGCAAGGCATACGGTGGTGAAATCTCGCTTACAAGTCTTGATGTAAATACAGAATACCAGTACACCATTGATGTCTCAACCACTGAACCTGGTGAACAGCTTTCTATTTCTTCTCCCACAATTGCCGATTGGGGTAATAAGGTAGATAATGGCAGTATTGCCGTGACCGAAGAAAAATTGCCGAATGTTCTTGAAATCGGTGATTTTCTTCTTGCGGATGGAAACGTAATAGACAAGGATGATCCTGATTTTGAATCCATGAAAAGTAATGTGAGAGGAGTTGTTTACTATGTAGGAAATCCACAGCCGTCTGTATTGTATGGCTATAATGCAAGTATGGATATACTTGCATTTGAGTATCCTACTTGTACAAACGGGCTTGCAATAGCAATCAATAATGCGAATAATGGTACCGCTGATCGTTTTGCGACTGCAAAATATGACTTTTCTGATTGGTATGAAGACCAAAATAATACTTCTACTTCAGAAAAATATATTGGCACAAATCTCAATCTGACAAGTATTGGAGAAAGAATGTTGGGATATAATAATACTCGTTTTGTTAAGGCAGCTTCCGAAACTATAAATGATGATGCGCAGACAGGCGTAAGTGCAACGTTGGCTATAATTGATGGCTTTAATACTTCTAATACAGTTACAAAAGCTTCTACATGGTACATACCCTCATACGCGGAGTTTAAAGCTGTGATAGATAATTATGACACCGTTAATGCGAGTGTGGTAAAGGCAGGTGGAGCATTGTTACAATACAATGATTTCGGAACAACGAACAATGAGACATTCTATTGGACTTCAGATTTGCGAGGATCTTCTTACACTTGGGGTTCTCCGATGTTAGTGCCGGGGGGAGATATAGCTCTTTATCTCACAAGAAATTCTAATGGTATAAAAGGATTCTTCAGACTTAGCATCGCGTTCTGATTATGAAAAGTTCAATAATCACGATAATGTTTTTAGCTGTGTTTGGTACAGCTAAAGCGCAGTCTTTCAAATTTGATTTTACCGGAGAGAAGAAACCTTTGGCCGGCTTTACTGCCATAACTTCTGAAAGTAGATTTTCAGAAGAAAAAGGTTACGGGTATGACATGATGCCTGCATGGGACGGAAAAAGCGATGAACCTTTCTTTTTCTCTGTCAATGTTCCGGATGGTAATTACAAGGTAACGGTAACACTTGGAACTAAGAAATCAGATGGAAAGACAACGGTACGTGGAGAGTCGCGCAGAATGTTTGTAAACAATTTGCAAACGAAGAAGGGAGAGTTGATAAAACAGACATTTGTAATCAACAAACGCAATACAATTATTAAAGGTAGGGAAAAGGTTAAGATAAAACCACGTGAGAAGACAAGCATGAACTGGGATGACAAACTTACTCTTGAGTTTAATGGAGCAGCTCCGCGTGTAAGTTACATTGAGATTGAACCGGCCCCCAACGTGCCAACGGTTTTCCTTTGTGGAAACTCTACGGTTGTTGACAATGATGCGGAGCCTTATACAGGCTGGGGACAGATGCTGCCTTATTTCTTTGATGAGAATGTTTGTGTAGCCAATTATGCAGAGTCAGGTTTGTCAGCGAACACTTTTTTGGGTGGACTAAGATTAAAGAAGGCTCTTACGCAGATGAAAAAAGGCGACTATGTGGTTGTGGAATTTGGTCATAATGACCAAAAACAAAAAGGTCCCGGTGTGGGGGCTCATTATTCATTTGCCTATTATATAAAACAATTCATTGATGAAGCAAGATTGAAAGGAGCTGTTCCTATACTGGTAACACCGACCAGACGCCGTCAGTTTGATAAGGAAGGAAAAATACGTGATACGCATGAGGATTATCCGGATGTTATCCGTGAAATAGCTAAGCGTGAGAATATAGTACTTGTAGATTTTCAGGAAATGACTAAAACCATGATAGAGGCTGCCGGGGTGGAAGATTCTAAAAAGATGTTCGTTCATTATCCGATGGGAACATTCAAGGGACAGGAAAAAGAGTTGAAAGACAATTCCCATTTCAGCAATTTTGGAGCTTATGAAATTTCAAAATGCTTTATTGAAGGAATTAAGGCGGCAAAACTTCCCCTGGCAGAACATGTACGTGCTGATTACACTTCGTTCAATCCTGCTGTTCCCGATAAATTTGCGGACTTTGAATATAGCCTTTCGCCGTTTGTGCTAACAAACAAACCGGCAGGAAATTAAAAGAATGGAATAATATTAAATATAAATAAATATGAAAAAGATATTAATAGCATTAGTAGCAGGTTTTATTGCTTTAGGAGCAAAAGCTCAGTTGTTGAATAGTGAGGTTATATCAGGTTATAAGGAAGGTGATAAATTGGAAAAAAGCGTATTCCAGGCAAAAAATGACGTTCCGCAGCTTAATGTATGGGCGGGAGCATTCACTTCAAAACCGAGCGATGTCCCATCTCCGGTTATAGGTAAGGAACTTTCTTATCCTGGTTATCCAGAAAAAGGTCCATCAATTGTTTTAGGAACTCCTGATGATATTAAAGGAACACGTTTTAGTGTATATCCGATAGATACAAAGAAAAAATATTACAAAGGGGTTTTATATTTGGCATGTCTGATAGAAATGTCTAAAATAGGAAGCAGTTCTGCAGTGGATGTTTTAGGGCTTAGTGCATCGGCCACAAGTGTAAGCAACCGTGCTGCTATAAAAGTATCGAGGATTGGTGCTGACCGCTTGAAATTTTCCACAAACCTGTTGAAATCAAAAGCTGAAACAACTATGGCATACGATTATGATAAGCCTCACTTGGTTATATTGAAACTTGATTATGATAATCAGTCTGCTTCTCTTTTCGTAGATCCTAATGTAGAAACAGAACCGGAACAGCCTGATTGTACTGCGGTAGGAGATGAGGAAAATGTTTTGAAACACGCTATACGTTCGATATCATTGCGTATCAGGTCAGGTAATGATGGTTATGTTGGAAATATACGTTTGGCACGAACATGGAGTGACCTGTTTGTCCAATAAATATTAATTGGTGCGTTTCAAAAAACAATAAGAAAGATACTAAATCTTTTCATAAGTTTTGATTCTGGTAAATTCGTGTTTTAATAATTTGTATATGTAAATCTTAAAAGATTGTTTTCCGGATATAGAGCCGTATTTAAAAGCATATTTATTATTGTATATTCAAATATGGCTCTTTTATTGTTTTATATATACGCGCATTATGAAAAATCAACTTAAATACTGGTTGAACCTCGGTATAAAGAAAAACAATTTTATGATTTACGGTAGCATATTAATGAACATGGAATGAACGGTTTCTGAACATGGAATGAACGATATATTTTCCTATATTTTGTACGTTAGTTGTTCACATTCCATTCAACAAGTGTTCATTAGGCGTTCGCTGAGCAATATTAATGAAAGATTAGTTTACGAAACTTGAATATTTATTAAGGATTAACGGGTAGGACAGATGAAACTTATAAATGTTTTAAATATTAAGAAAAAACATGGTGTGTCTTCACAGCTCATCAAGATTGCAGTATTAGGCCTGATTATGGTCTTATTGGGGATTTTGGGCTTAAGTGCCCAAAACCGCAAAATAACGGCAAAGGTAGTGGATGAGTTTGGGGAACCTGCAATAGGTGCCACAGTAATGGTTCCCGGAACTCAAGAAGGAACTATAACTGATTTTGATGGAATCTTCAGACTTGAAGTTTTAATGTCATCAAAAAATGTTCAAGTATCATACATCGGGTATAAGAGCCAGGTTATTCCTTTATCCAGATTTGCTGGTGAGAACAAACTTATAATACGTTTGGAACCGGCAAATATAGGTCTTGATGAGGTCGTTGTAGTAGGTTATGGAACATCCAAGAAAGGTGATTTGACTGGAGCTATAGCCTCTATGAAGTCTGATAAGATTGAAGACCGAGAGAATGAAAATGTTCTTGGCTCTTTACAAGGGCAACTTGCTGGTGTTGAAATAACAAATTCCAGTGGTGCACCTGGTGGAGAAATGGAGGTACATATAAGGGGGGCGGCATCTATAAATGCGTCTGATGCTCCACTTTATGTTGTTGATGGAATACCGGTTGATGATTTGAACGATTTGAATCCTGCTGATATCGAGTCAATAGATGTTCTTAAAGACGCAAGTTCATCGGCTATTTATGGATCTCGTGGAGCAAATGGAGTATTGCTCATTAAAACCAAGTCAGCCAAGGAAAATGAGAAGTTATCAGTTAACTTTCAGGCTTCATTCTCATTGCAACAGATGGAAAAGAAACTTGATGTTATGACTCCTGAAGAATGGATTGCATGGCGTTCTGATTATAATAATAGAAATTATGTGAATGAATATGGGCATTTGGGAGCTACTGCAGACGATGATTATGAATTAAGACTGGCATATACAGGAGGTTCTGTAAATACAAGAATCGTGAACGATCCAAGATGGTCGATGCCTGATTATGGAGGATTGATGTTGATTGATTGGCAAAATGAGGCTTTCAGGATTGCTCCAAAACAGAATTATTCATTGTCTGTTTCCGGGGCAAGTGATAAGACTAACTTTCGTGCCAGTATTGGATATACAGATCAAGAGGGTATTGCTATAAATACATCATTTGAGCGTTTGACCGCACGTCTTAATTTTACTACTAAATTTTGGGATATCTTTACTTTTGGTATAAATGTGGCTCCTTCTGCATCAAAGAATAGTGGTACATCTGCTAATGCTCTTAATATCATAAGTATGGTGCCGGTAGCAGAACCGGATACTGGTATATATACCGGTGCCGAACCGAATGAACATTATGGGTGGGCCGGTACAAGAGTGAGTCCTGTTGCTATATTGGAACAGACAGAGAGTTTTAAAGAAGATTTTCGTCTAAACTCTTCTGCTTTTATTCGTGCGGAAGTATTTAATGGTCTTAAAATAGAATTGACAGGTTCCTACAATTTCAGAAGTACTCAGTCACGTTCTTTTACACCGAGCAGTATATCAAACCGCTGGCAAACCGGAGAAGGATACTATGCCACAGCAGACCGGTCGGACGGAAGAAGCCATAAATATATGTTTCAGGCTGTTGCTAATTATGACAAGGTATTGGGAGAACATAAAATAGGCGCTATGTTGGGTGCTTCTGTAGAAGCCTCCAATTCGTATAGCTCACGTATGTCGGCTACTCATTTTCCAGACAATGAAATATCGGATTTTGATATGGGTGATGTGGATTTGACGAGAGCATACGCATCTACTGGTTACCCTGTCAGGATGTTGTCATATTTCGGGCGTTTGAACTATGATTATAATGGGAGATATATGACTTCATTAAGTATGCGTACTGATGCCTCCTCGAAATTTGGAAAAGACAAACGTTGGGGATTGTTTCCAGCTGTATCGGTAGGATGGCGTGTCAGTCAGGAAAAGTTCTGGCCGGAGAATGATGTTATGACCAATTTAAAATTACGTTGTAGTTGGGGAGCTAATGGTAATAATTCCATTCGTGACGGTGCTGCGTTGGGATTGATGTCAAGTTCTAATTACCCTTTGGGTACTGCCCTTTATAATGGATATGCTCCTTCATCACTTGATATTCCTGATTTGACTTGGGAGAAGGTTTACAGTTGGAACTGGGGTATTGATATAGGTATGTGGCATAACCGTTTGACTATTGTGGCTGATTACTACCGTAAGACTACAAAAGACTTATTGTATGAAATTACAGTACCTGGAGTTATGGGATTCAGCAAAATATGGGATAATATAGGTGAAGTATTCAATGAGGGTGTTGAACTGGAAGTTAACACGGTCAATTTTATTAAACCGTTAAAATGGACTACGTCATTCAATTTGAGTTATAATCGGAATGAGGTAGTAAACTTGGGTAATAATGAAACAGTGTTTATCAATGATAATACCCAAGTCCTTATGGTAGGTCAGCCGTTGCGTAGTTTTTATATGTATGATGCGGTCGGAGTTTATCAGTATAATGAGGACTTATACAGGTATCCTGTTAGAAAAGGTACACAATTAGGCGATGTGCGTTATCGCGATGCCAATGATGACGGTGTGATAGATGATAATGACCGTACTCTTGTTGGTAAACCTGATCCTGATTTCATATTTGGTTTGACAAACAGGTTTAATTATAAGAATTGGGATTTGTCAATTGTAATAACGGCACAGACAGGTGGTTATCTGTACAGCGTTTCGCCAGGAAGATATATAGACAATCCTGGTATGGGATATTCTCAGAATCTTTTTTCATGGTGGAAAAACTGTTGGTGGAGTGAGGATGAGCCGGGAGATGGTAAAACTCCTGCAATAGATTCTACTACAGGTCAGTTAAGAGACACACGTTGGTTGTATAAAAGCGATTATTTACGCTTAAAAAATATTACTCTTGGTTACAGTTTACCGTTATCCAAAAAGTCCAAATATGTGAAAGGGACCAGATTCTATCTTGCCATTGAGAATGTTTGGCGTTTAGATTCGTATGTCGGAGGTTATTCTCCAGAAAACAGAGGAAATAATAGTTATCCACAAGCCCGTACATATACATTGGGTGTAAGTTTAAACTTTTGACAATGATGAAATCTATGAAAATATTTACAATTGCAATTATGATGTTGTTTTGCTGCTCATCGTGTGAGAGCTTTTTGGATGTAGGGTCTCCATCCTCAAGAGAAACCGAGGATTTTTACAATACTCCAAATCAGTGCGAACAGGCATTGTTAGGCATATATAATGGTCTATTACCACTTTCCGAGTATTCCGTTTTGTTATGCGAAGGCAGATGCGACGATGTATGGACTGAGCCTGCTGAAGACAAACAGCGTGATTATGTTGATATAAGTGTTTTTAATCCAAGTATATACACTATCAGTACATTAAATTCGGCATGGAATGATTTGTATAAAATAGTGGCAAGAGCTAACCTTTTTCTTGAAAAAATTGAAAATGTAGAGTTTTTAGATGTAGAAGATGATGGCATAGACTTGAAGGCTACTTTCATTGCAGAAGCACGTTTCTTGAGAGCTTACGCATATTTCGAACTGGTAAGATATTTCGGCCGTGTTCCAGTTTCACTTAATTCGCTTACGGTAGATGAAGCAATGAATCTTCCCCAGTCAGATGATTATGAGGTATATGCAAATGCCATCATTCCAGATTTGGAATATGCTATAGAACACATGGACGAACAGGCTTATACATCTAAAGGTGATAATGCCGAGGCTGGACGTGCAACTCTGCCTGCTGCTAAAGCATTGCTTGGCCGAGTGTATCTTACAATGTCTGGTTTCCCTTTGTATGACTCTGAAAAAGCCGAGAAAGCAAAAACTCTTTTTAAAGAAGTCATAGATTTTGCTTTCTCGGAAAATAAATATTGGAATGAGAGTCGTGAATACTGGCCGCATATATGGATAAGTGACAACGATAATAAGAATCATATTTTTGAAATCCAATACGTATCAGAAAAGGATTATGGTAACCCTATGGTATTCATTTCTGTTCCTAACGTAGGTACAGATTATATAGGCATAAACATGTCTGGCAATCGCATTACATGTTCTGACGGTCTGGCAAAACTATACCAACAGAACGTGAATGACATTCGTTATGGATATACCGTTGATAAAGAAAGAAATTATTTTACAAAATTCTTTGAACATAAAATCAAGCGTAAAGAATTAGGATATACTGATATTGACGGACTTATCGTTGACCGTACTTATTTCCCAATAAACTATCCTCTGATAAGATTGGAGGATGTAATGCTTATGTATGCAGAGATTGTAGGTCCTACAGATGAAGGAGTGCAACTGGTAAACCGAATAAGGGTGCGTGCAGGACTAAGTGAATTATCCCCATTACAGAAGTCAACGACTGAGGCTTTTTTACAAGCAGTAGATGAAGAACGTCGCCGTGAGTTGGCTTTCGAAGGTATAAGATGGCACGATATAGTACGTCATAACAAGTATGTTGAATGTGTGACAGCAAAATTTACTAATCATATATATGATGAAAGTGGAAATGTAATCCATCCCGAGCATATGAAATATTTGGGTAATATACAACCGGGAACGTATATATATCCAATTCCTGATACTCAAATGAAAGCCCATCCGGGATTGTATGAACAGAATGAAGCTTATCGTTAAAAAAATAATACAAGTTTATAATATGAAATTTCAATCGTTTATTATTGCTATTTGCCTCATTTTAGGTATATCGTTATCTTCCAATGCCGGAAATAGAAAGAAGTATAATTTCAACAGTGATTGGTTAATTGCAGTAGGAGATATCGTCAATGGTGAAAAAGCAGACCTTGATGACAAAGGGTGGAAACGTGTAACTCTACCGCGAGCCTTTAACGAGGATGAAGCATTCAGACTTTCAATCGAGAAACTAACGGATACTATTTGTTGGTACCGTAAGCATTTCAGTGTATCACAATATGAAGGTAAAAAAGTATTTGTCGAGTTCGAAGGTGTACGGCAAGGTGGTGATTTCTATTTGAACGGTCAGAAACTTGGCCTTCATGAAAATGGAGTGATGGCTGTTGGTTTCGACCTTACTCCTTACATAAAGAAAGGTGATAATGTAATTGCCGTGCGTATTGACAATAACTGGGCTTATCGTGAGCGTCGTACAAATTCAAAATATCAGTGGAATGATAAGAATTTCAATGCTAACTATGGTGGTATCCCGAAAAACGTTTGGCTTCATGTTACTTCTCCTGTATATCAGACACTGCCGTTATATAGCAATCTGAGAACAACAGGTGTTTATGTATATGCCACAGATATTGATGTAAAAGGAAGAAAAGCTAAAATTACAGCTGAATCAGAAGTGAAAAACGAAACCTTGGCTTCAGTCACAGTCTCGTATCGTGTAACGCTTCGTGATATAGATGGAAAAGTAATTAGAGTTTTTTCAGGAGGAAAAACAGTGATAGAATCAGGAAAAACAGCCACGTTGAAAGCTTCTGCGAACGTAGGAAAGCTTAACTTTTGGAGTTGGGGGTATGGTTACCTTTATGATGTGGACACGGAAATTATAGACGCGAATGGTAAAAGTATTGATAAGGTAACAACACGTACGGGGTTTCGTAAAACTAAGTTCAGTGAAGGGAAAATATGGCTTAACGATCGCGTCATACAGATGCACGGATATGCGCAGCGTACTTCAAATGAATGGCCTGCTGTCGGATTGTCGGTTCCTGCATGGTTGAGTGATTATTCTAACAATTTGATGGTGGAATCAGGAGCTAATCTTGTACGCTGGATGCATGTTACTCCATGGAAACAGGATGTAGAGTCATGTGATAGAGTTGGACTAATACAGGCCATGCCTGCGGGAGATTCTGAAAAAGACCGAGGTGGACGCCAGTGGGAACATCGTGAAGAAGTAATGAGAGATGCCATAATATATAATCGTAATAATCCTTCTATTCTGTTTTATGAATCAGGAAATTTCCGTATTAGTCGTGAACATATGCTTGACATGATAGCCATAAGAGACAAGTATGATCCTTATGGCGGTAGAGCTATAGGATCACGTGAGATGCTTGATGTGGACGAGGCTGAATATGGTGGTGAAATGCTATATATCAACCGTTCTGCAAAACATCCGATGTGGTCAATGGAATATTGCCGTGACGAGGCGTTACGTAAATATTGGGATGAATACTCATATCCTTTCCATAAGGAAGGTGAAGGACCAAAATACAAAGGAGCTGATGCCTCAGAATATAATCGTAACCAGGATCAGTTCGCTGTGGAAATGGTAAGACGCTGGTATGATTATTGGCTGGAACGCCCGGGTAGCGGTAAAAGGGTTAGCAGTGGAGGAACAAAGATAATTTTCTCAGATACTAATACACATTATCGTGGTAAGGAAAACTACCGTCGTTCAGGGGTAACAGACGCAATGCGTATTCCAAAAGACGCTTTTTATGCGCATCAAGTAATGTGGAAAGATGCTTGGGTTGACAACGAAGGAGCACAAACATATATTGTAGGTCATTGGAATTATGATGAGAATACTGTTAAACCGGTATATGTGGTTTCAAATGGCGATGACGTAGAATTGTTTCTTAATGGAAAATCTCTTGGATATGGTAAACGTGAATATAACTTTCTGTTTACTTTCGAAAATGTACAGTATCAGAAGGGTGAATTGGTGGCTGTAAGTTATGATAAGAGTGGTAAGGAAGTAAGCAGTTACAAGTTGGTGACAGTTGGAGAACCTGCAAAGATTAAACTGACTACTATTGAAAACCCTGAAGGATTTCATGCAGATGGAGCTGATATGGCTTTGATTCAAGTTGAGGTAGTAGATGCTTTGAACCGTCGCTGTCCGCTTGATAATCGAATGATTGAATTTACAACGGACGGACCTGTTGAGTGGAGAGGTGGTATAGCTCAGGGACCTGATAATTATATATTGAGTAAATCTATTCCTGTAGAGTGTGGTATAAACAGAGTTCTTGTAAGGAGTACTACTAAAGCTGGTAAAATCAAGATTACAGCAAAAACTGATGGTCTGCCCAAAGCTTCGGTTACCATGGAAACAGTGCCTGTTAAGGTTACAAATGGTTTGAGTGATTACAATCCATCTGCAACACTTGCCGGACATCTTGAAAAAGGTCCTACACCGGAAAAACCATCTTATAAAGAACGTAAATTTGATGTGCCAGTGGTCGATGTAGAAGCTGGTTCCGCACAAGAGAATGTCAAGAATACATATGATGATAATGAAAATTCATTATGGATTTCAGACGGCATTTTGGGAAACTCATGGATTACGTTTAACCTCGAAAGATCTGCCATTATAAATGATATTACTGCAAAATTATCAGGATGGCGTAAACGTTCATATCCAATAGAAGTATATGCCGGTGATAAGTTAATTTGGAAAGGATATACACCCAAAGGATTGGGTTATATTCATATTATTCCTGAAAATCCTGTTAAGACGAATACTATTACTATTCGCCAAGTTGGTGCGGCAACAGAGAAAGACGCTTTCTCAATACAGGAATTGGCGGGTGGACCTGCTAATGAAATGGATACAAAGAAATCGAAAAGATTCCAGTTAGGTATTGTTGAAATAGAGTTTCAAACATTGTATAAATAAAGTATAAGATATAATTTGGCGGGTCATATTCTCATGATCAGGTTCTGGTATGAAGCCGGAACCTGATTTATTTATTAATAAAATCTTGTTAACCGATAATTCTTGTTTAACATAAAAATACTAACTTTGCCGACACTTTGTAAATCTATATGTAGAGAATGATTTCAGTAGAAGGATTAAAAGTTGAGTTTGGAGTTACTCCTCTGTTCGAGGATGTATCATACGTGATAAATAAGAAGGACCGTATAGCACTTGTCGGTAAGAATGGAGCCGGTAAATCTACTATGCTGAAGATTCTTGCCGGATTACAGTCGCCCACTGATGGTGTAGTTGCGGTTCAGCGTGGAGTTACAATAGGGTATCTGCCTCAGGTCATGATACTGAGTGATACCAGAACTGTTATGGCTGAGGCTGAAATGGCCTTCGAACATATCTTTGAATTGCAGGACAGTATCTCTAAAATGAATCAGGAACTTGCCGACAGAACAGACTACGATTCTGAAAGTTATCACGAACTTATAGACCGCTTCACTCATGAGAACGAGAGGTTCATGATGATGGGTGGAACAAACTATAAGGCAGAGATAGAACGTACTCTTACCGGATTGGGATTCTCAAGAAGCGATTTTGACAGACCTACATCTGAATTCAGCGGTGGCTGGAGAATGCGTATCGAACTCGCCAAACTGTTATTGCGCCGTCCTGATGTCCTTTTGCTTGACGAGCCGACAAATCACCTTGACATAGAGAGTATCCAGTGGCTTGAAAACTTCCTGAAGATGAGTCCGGGAGCTGTGGTACTTGTCAGTCACGACCGTGCTTTCATCAATAATGTCACTAACAGAACTATAGAGATATCATGCGGACATATATACGATTATAAGGTTCCGTATGATGAATTCGTTGTGTTACGCAAGGAACGCCGCGAACAGCAGCTCCGTGCATACGAAAACCAGCAGAAGGAAATAAAGGACACTGAAGAGTTTATCGAACGTTTCAGATACAAGGCCACAAAGGCCGTTCAGGTGCAGAGCCGCATAAAGCAGCTTGAAAAGATTGTTCCTATTGAGATAGACGATGAGGATACTTCTTCTTTGCGACTGAAATTTCCACCGGCAATGCGTTCGGGAAGCTATCCGGTGATATGCGAGAATGTAAAGAAAGCATACGGTGACCATGTGGTGTTCCACGATGTTACGCTTACAATAAACAGAGGTGAGAAGGTAGCTTTCGTAGGAAAGAACGGTGAAGGTAAGTCTACATTGGTGAAGTGTATTATGGACCAGATTCCGTACGAGGGAAAACTTGTGATAGGGCATAATGTGCAGATAGGATATTTCGCACAGAACCAGGCACAGCTTCTTGATGAGAATGTAACTGTATTCGATACTATTGACCGTGTGGCAAAAGGTGATATTCGTCTGAAGATACGCGATATACTTGGAGCGTTCATGTTCGGTGGTGAGGCTTCTGACAAGAAGGTGAAAGTCCTTTCCGGAGGAGAACGCAGCCGTCTGGCAATGATAAAACTTCTGCTTGAACCTGTGAACTTCCTTATACTGGACGAGCCTACCAACCATCTGGATATGCGTTCTAAGGATGTGTTGAAAGAAGCTATCAAAGAGTTTGACGGAACTGTGATTGTTGTATCACACGACCGTGAGTTCCTCGACGGACTTGTAACCAAGGTATATGAGTTTGGTGGTGGAGTAGTGAAGGAGCATATCGGAGGTATATACGACTTCCTACAGAAAAAGAAAATGGAAAGCCTGAATGAATTGCATCTGTCGCAGTCGCCTACCGCATCGTCGCAGAAAAAAGATGTACAGCAACCGGCACAGTCGGAAAGCAAGCTTTCTTATGAGGCCCAGAAGGAGCTGAACAAGAAAATCAAGAAATTAGAGAAACAGGCAGCCGACTGTGAGGACAGGATATCCAAAATAGAAACTCAAATATCTCAACTGGAAGAGAAGATGGCAACTCCTGAAGGAGCGTCCGATATGAAACTCTATGAACAGCATCAGGAACTGAAAAACCAGATTTCTCAGATAGAAGAGGAATGGGAGATGGTTCAGATAGAACTGGAAGAGCTCAACTCATAAGCTTGAAAACTTACAAACTAAAAAACTTATAAACTCACAAACTAAATATTAATTTATGAAAACTAAACATTGTATTGCTTTTGCAGCATTGGCTGTAGCCGCACTGTCCGGATGTGCAGGCCAGAAGGAAGCAAAGGTGAGCACAGGAATAAATCTTGCCAACCTTGACACAACAGCAGTTCCGGGAAATGATTTCTTCCGTTTCGCTTGTGGAGGTTTTAATGATTCTCATCCGCTTACAGCTGAATACTCACGCTATGGAGCATTCGAAATGCTGATGGAAGACAACCAGAAGCAGTTGAAGGAAATGATTGAAGAATTTGCTTCAAAAGAAAATCCTGCTGGAAGCCAGGGACAGAAAATCGGAGATTTGTATAATCTGGCAATGGACAGCGTAAAGCTTAATGCAGACGGTATAGCTCCAATCAAGCCTATGCTTGACAGAATAGCTGCGATATCTGACAAGAACCAGATTATGCAGGTTAAGGCTGAAATGTTCAATAACGGTATTGGTACATATTTCAGCAACTATGTTTACGGTGACCCTAAGAACAGTACCTTGAATATCTTCCAGATTGCCCAGGGAGGTATTAACCTTGGCGAAAAGGAATACTATCTTGATACTGATGAAAGTACAACAGCTATCCGTGAACAGTACAAACTTTATATCACCAAGCTTTTCACATTGGCAAGTTTCTCAGAAGATGAAGCTAAGCAGAAAATGGCTGATGTGATGGAGATTGAAACAGCTATCGCAAAGGCTTCTTACAGCGCAGTTGAACGTCGTAATCCGGAAGCCAACTATCATAAAATGTCATACGATGAATTGAAGAAGACTTTCTCCGGAATAGATTGGGATGCTTATCTCAAGGCTTTGGGAGTAGAAGGTGTGACAGAACTCAACGTAGAGCAGATTGAGCCTATCAAGGAAGTGGAAAAACTTATCAATACTTTGCCGCTTTCACGCCATATCTCATATTTGCAGTATAATCTTCTTGATGCTGCGGCAAACTATCTGAGCGATAATTTCGTAGCTGCAAGATTTGATTTCTACGGAAAGGTATTGTCAGGTCGTCAGGTAAACCAGCCACGTTGGAAACGTGCCGTTAATGCCGTAAACGGAATGTTGGGCGAGATAGTAGGTCAGATGTATGTAGAGAAATACTTCCCTTCTGCAGCAAAAGAACGTATGGTGGCATTGGTTAAGAACCTTCAGACTGCTCTTGGCGAACGTATCCAGGCACAGGAATGGATGAGCGACAGCACTAAGGTGAGAGCTATGGAGAAACTTTCTACATTCCACGTGAAAGTAGGTTATCCTGACAAATGGAAAGACTATTCTGACCTTAACATCGAGAAAGATTCATACTGGGCAAATGTATGCCGTGCCGCACAGTGGGGTACAAAAGATATGTTCAGCCGTATCGGAAAACCTGTTGACAAAGATGAATGGTTGATGAGTCCTCAGACAGTAAACGCATATTACAATCCTCAGACTAACGAAATCTGTTTCCCTGCCGCAATTCTTCAGTATCCGTTCTTCGACATGAATGCTGATGACGCATTCAACTATGGTGCTATCGGTGTGGTAATAGGTCATGAAATGACACACGGATTCGATGATCAGGGACGTCAGTACGACAAGGACGGTAACCTGAAAGACTGGTGGGCTGAAGGCGACGGCGACCGTTTCAACGAACGTACAAAAGTAATGGTAGACTTCTTCAACAATATTGAGGTTCTTCCGGGATTGAAAGCTAACGGACAGCTGACTTTGGGTGAGAATATAGCTGACCACGGAGGTTTGAATGTTTCTTATCTTGCTTATAAGAACGCAACAAAGAACAATCCTCTTCCAGATGTAGACGGATTTACTGCTGACCAGCGTTTCTTCATCGCATATGCTACACTTTGGGCAGGCAATATTCGTGAAGAGGAAATCCGCTCTCGTACTAAGTCGGACCCACACTCACTTGGCGAATGGCGTGTAAACGGTGCTCTTCCACATGTTGATGCATGGTATGAAGCATTCGGTATCACTGAAAAAGATTCTATGTTCATTGCACCTGAAAACCGTTTGAGGATTTGGTAATATGAAAACAAAATAAGACTCGAGCATTGTTAATCCAAAGTTCGAGTCTTATTTTGTATTTACAAGTCTATTAAAATTATAAGTTGAGTTCTCTTCTTCCCAAATAGGGGAATAAGATGTATATATAAAAAAAGAAAACCGCTGAAAATCAGCGGTTTATTTATTATTGAGCGGAGAGGGAGGGATTCGAACCCCCGGTACCTCGCAGTACAACGGTTTTCAAGACCGCCGCAATCGACCACTCTGCCACCTCTCCAGAACTCCTTCCGAAGTGCTTTCTTTCTCAAAAGCGATGCAAATGTATTGCTTTTTTTTGAATGTGCAAACTTTTTTAGAGAAAAAATGGTGCATAGGCCACAAAAAATAAAATTCAAGAGCGTAAAATGTAATTTGAATGCTCGAAATCTATAAATACAATCTATTTTTATAAAAACAAAGCTTATATTTATATAAATACAGTCTGTATATATAAAAATATAACTTGTATTTATAGAATATGTATAGATGTTTTATACTATTTGAACTGATTATGATGCTTTTTTTAATATTCAATGAACTTTTAATATTCCACTCTTAAAGTTGAATTATATAAAATGCGTATCTTTGCCGAAAAATATAAACTCATTATTTTATTGTAACAAATGACAAAGAGATTGTTTTTCTGTTGGCTGCTGACAGCCGTTTTGGCACTGCCGGTTTTGGCACAAATTCAGGAACCTGTAAAGTTTAATAGTGAACTGAAAAGAATTTCAGAAACAGAGGCTGAAATAGTTTTCAATGCTGTGATGGAAAAAGGATGGCATGTATACTCAACTGACTTGGGTGATGGTGGACCTATTTCTGCAACATTTAATGTTGATAATATATCAGGAGCCGAAGTGAATGGAAAGCTTCTCCCGCAAGGTAATGAGATAGAGGAAATGGATCCGATATTTGGTATGAAGGTCCGTTTTTTTGAGAGTAAAGCCACTTTTGTACAGAAAATAAAAATTACTGATGATAAATACAGTATTAAGGGATATCTGGAATATGGTGCGTGTAATGACGAGAACTGCCTTCCTCCCACAAGTGTAGATTTTGAATTCAGCGGAACAGCCGATGCAGCTTCTGTATCAGCAGGAAATGATAATAAGACAGTTGAGGATAATGTTCCATCTGCAATAGCTCTCACTCCTTTGAAAATTGGAGCAAGTGATAAGATAGACTACTGGAAACCGGTGATAAACGAATTGAACAGTTTCGGTGAACATGCCGGTGAAGAATCAATGTCTTGGATTTACATATTCCTGACAGGTCTGGCCGGCGGACTTCTGGCATTATTCACTCCTTGTGTATGGCCTATAATACCAATGACGGTAAGTTTCTTCCTTAAACGTACAAAGGACAAGAAGAAAGGTATCAGGGATGCATGGACATACGGAGCTTCCATCGTTGTAATTTATCTCACGCTCGGTCTTGCCATTACACTTATTTTTGGAGCAAGCGCTCTTAATGCGTTGTCTACAAACGCAGTGTTCAATATTCTGTTCTGTCTGATGCTTCTTGTTTTTGCAGCATCATTCTTTGGAGCATTCGAGATTACACTTCCTTCAAAGTGGAGTAACGCTGTAGACAGCAAGGCTGAACAGACTACCGGACTTTTGAGTATTTTCCTGATGGCGTTTACGCTTTCGCTTGTGTCATTCTCGTGCACCGGTCCTATTATAGGTTTCCTGTTGGTGGAAGTTTCTACTACAGGTAGTGTTGTCGCTCCTGCCATAGGAATGTTGGGCTTTGCCATTGCACTGGCTTTGCCATTCACACTTTTTGCCCTTTTCCCGTCATGGCTGAAATCAATGCCGAAATCAGGCGGATGGATGAATGTGATAAAAGTGACATTAGGTTTCCTTGAGCTTGCTTTTGCCTTGAAATTCCTTTCTGTGGCCGATCTTGCTTATGGCTGGAGAATACTTGACCGTGAAACTTTCCTTGCATTGTGGATAGTTATATTTGCACTTCTTGGAATGTATCTTTTAGGTAAAATCAAATTCCCTCATGATGATGACGGGCAGAAGGTTAGCGTACCAAGATTTTTCCTGGCACTGATATCATTGTCTTTTGCCGTATACATGGTTCCGGGTCTTTGGGGAGCTCCTCTTAAAGCCGTGAGTGCTTTTGCACCGCCAATGCAGACTCAGGATTTTAACTTATACAAGAACGAGGTACATGCCAAGTTTACCGATTATGAGGCAGGTATGGAATATGCACGTGCTAACAACAAGCCTGTTATGCTTGACTTTACAGGATACGGATGTGTGAACTGCCGAAAGATGGAACTTGCTGTATGGACCGACCAGAATGTAAGCAAACTGCTGACAGAGGACTATGTATTGATAACTCTTTACGTTGATGATAAGACGAAACTGGCTGAACCTATCAAGGTTACTGAAAACGGAAAGGAACGCACCTTGCGCACTGTAGGTGACAAATGGAGTTATCTGCAACGCTCTAAGTTCGGGGCAAATGCCCAGCCTTTCTATGTACTGGTAGACAATGAGGGTATGCCGCTCAATAAATCATACTCTTATGATGAGGATATTAAATTGTATATAGATTTTCTGGAAACAGGATTGAAGAACTACAAAAAATAAAGACAGTAAGAAATGATTTCGAAATCAGAGAGAGAGCAAATCATAGCCCTTATAAAAAGAGAAGTAGTACCGGCTATAGGATGTACAGAGCCTATAGCGGTAGCTCTTTGTGTGGCTAAGGCTACTGAGGTATTGGGAACAAGGCCGGAAAAGATTTCAGTACTCCTTAGTGCAAATATACTTAAGAATGCTATGGGAGTAGGAATTCCCGGCACAGGCATGATAGGTTTGCCCATCGCAATAGCTTTGGGAGCGATTGTGGGAAAATCAGAGTACCAGCTTGAGGTATTGAAAGATTTGACACCGGAGTCTGTCGAAGAAGGTAAAAGAATGATAGACTCACAGGCTATAGACATTAGCCTGAAATATGGTATAGAAGAAAAACTTTACATAGAGGTGAAATGTTCGGCTGGAAATGATGAGGCTACGGCTATAATAAGCGGAGGACATACACATTTCGTATATATCAGTCGCAACAATGATATCGTATTGAATGAAAAGGCATCTGAAGAGGGTGATGTTCAGGAAGAAGAACTTGAGCTTACCTTACAGAAAGTTTACGACTTTGCCACAACATCTCCGTTGGAAGAAATATCGTTTATTCTCGAATCGAAGCGATTGAATAAGTCGGCTGCCGAACGTTCTCTTAATGGGCATTACGGTCATGAGTTGGGCAAGACACTGATGGGAGCTAAAAACGAGAAAGATATTATGGGCAATAACACATTCACCCATATACTCTCTTATACGTCAGCTGCCTGTGATGCACGTATGGCCGGTGCTATGATACCTGTCATGAGTAATTCCGGAAGTGGAAATCAGGGTATAGCCGCAACTCTTCCTGTAGTGGTCTATGCAGAAGACAATAACAAGTCGGAAGAAGAACTCATTCGCGCACTTACCTTGAGCCATCTCACTGTGATTTATATCAAGCAAAGCCTTGGCCGTCTGTCCGCACTGTGCGGATGTGTCGTTGCTGCTACCGGAAGCAGCTGCGGTATAACTTATCTGATGGGAGGAACGTATCAGAATGTTGTATATGCGGTGCAGAATATGATTGCAAACCTGACGGGAATGATTTGTGACGGTGCGAAACCAAGCTGTGCCTTAAAGGTGACAAGTGGGGTATCGACAGCAGTTTTCTCTGCAATAATGGCAATGGAGCAAAAATGCGTTACGTCGGTAGAAGGTATTATAGAGGATAATGTGGATTTGAGTATCAGAAATCTTACAAGAATAGGCTCTGTGGGAATGAACGAAACAGACAAGGTGGTTCTTGACATTATGACTAACAAATCTTGCGAATATTAAAACATTACTTATTTATATAAACACAAACACAAAATAGACACATAATGCTTCCATCTGACGAATACTATATCCAAAAACTGATAGACGAGGGAGAACACGTCCATCAGGATTTTAAGTTCGCTATTTCGGATGCAAGAAAGATAGCCAAAAGTATATCTGCCTTCTCAAATACGGGAGGCGGAAGGCTTTTGGTCGGAGTAAAGGATAATGGCAAAATAGCCGGGGTACGCTCTGAAGAGGAAATATACATGATAGAGGCTGCCGCTAAAATGTATTGTATTCCGGAAGTAAGTATTTCCAACAAGATATATAGGGTCCAGGGAAAGGATGTTCTCGAAGTAACTATAGAAGAGAGTGAGAACAAGCCTGTTTGTGCAGTCGATGTGAACAATAAGGCATGGGCATACGTTAGAATAAATGATGAAAACATTCTGGCCGATACGGTTTGCCTGAATATGTGGAAGTATAACAAGCAGGAAGAAAAAGTCGTGGTGACATACTCGGAGCGGGAGAAACACTTGCTGGATATACTCGACAAATATGGCGAACTGACATTGAACAGGTGCAGCAAGTTGTCAAATATTCCCAGAATAACGACAAGCCGCCTTTTGGCAGATTTTATCAGGTTCAATTTAGTGGAACAGATTTTCAGGGAACATACTTTCTACTTCAGACTAAAAGAAGATATATCATTATAACATATTACAGGCATATTTATTGATAATGGATTTTATTACGGAGTTTATAAATCAGGCTAATTATATTTTGTGGACGTATGTGCTGATAGCCATGTTATTGGGCTGTGCACTGTGGTTCAGTTTCAAAACCAGATTTGTGCAGTTCAGGATGATAGGAGAGATGGTCAGGCTGCTTGGAGATTCAACGGCAAAGATTGACGGGCATGAAAAGCATATATCTTCATTTCAGGCCTTTACCATTTCCTTGGCCAGCCGCGTAGGTACAGGTAACCTGGCAGGAGTAGCCACGGCAATAACCGTCGGCGGTCCAGGTGCGATATTCTGGATGTGGGTAATAGCTCTTTTAGGAGCGAGCAGTGCGTTTGTTGAGTCCACGCTTGCCCAGTTGTTCAAGATAAGAAGTAAACATTCCTATATCGGAGGTCCGGCTTATTATATGGAAAAAGGACTGAAAAAGAGATGGATGGGTATAATCTTTGCAGTACTGATAACTATCACATTTGGTTTTGCATTCAATTCCGTTCAGAGCAATACTATTTGTGCAGCATTCGACAGTGCGTTTAATATTCCTCCTCTATATATGGGTATAGGAATAACAGTTCTTACTATAGTTATCATATTCGGCGGAGTACATTGGATAGCAAATGTAAGCAGCATTCTTGTGCCCGTTATGGCATTGGGCTATATAGTACTGGCATTATATATTGTTTTCAGCAATCTCGCACATTTGCCTGATGTAATCTCTTTGATATTGAAGAATGCTTTCGGAGTGGAACAGGCTATAGGTGGAGGTATTGGTGCCGCTCTTATGCAGGGAATAAAGCGAGGTCTGTTCAGTAATGAGGCAGGTATGGGTTCTGCACCTAACGCTGCTGCTACTGCACATGTTACACATCCGGCAAAACAAGGTTTCATTCAGGCGTTGGGAGTATTTACAGATACATTGTTGATATGTACCTGTACAGCCTTCATAATACTTTTCAGTGGTGAAGGACTTGGTAGCGGACTCGACGGAATACAGCTGACTCAGGCTGCATTAAACAGTCAGATAGGAAATATAGGCAGTACTTACATTGCAGTGGCAATATTGTTCTTTGCATATAGCAGTATTCTTGGCAACTATTATTATGGAGAAGCCAACATACGTTTTATTACCAAGAACAGGAATGTGATAATAATCTATCGGATATTGGTAGGAGGAATGGTTCTTTTCGGTTCAATGGCAAGCCTGAAACTGGTCTGGAGCCTGGCGGACGTAACTATGGCACTGATGGCCATATGTAATCTTATAGCGATAATAATGCTTGGAAAATATGCATTCAGACTTCTTGATGACTATCTGATGCAGAAGAAAAAAGGAATAGAAAGTCCTGTCTTCACAAAAGAAAAGATGAAGGATATAGAGAATGAGATAAGTTGTTGGTAACATTTTATTATATACAAATATAAATTTCAAATCAATATATTTTAGTATATTTGCACCCATAAAGAATAAATAATATTTCAAATATGAGTATATTTTCAAAACTATTCGGAAAGAAAAATGCCGAAAATGCTGAAGAAACTGTCAGAGTAGGCGGAATGGAAGATTTTATGAGCCTTATACGTGTTTACTACCAGGCTGTAATGGCTTCGCAAATGGGTATAAGCAATATCAATTTTTTGCCTGATTTGGCTGTCTTTAAACGTACACTCAAGGTTCCTACACAAAACAATAAATTAGGAATAGCAGAAAAGTCACGCTGTAAGAAAATGCTTGTTGACATTTACGGATTGAATGACAGTTTCTTCAAGGAAATAGATGCTTCTATAAAGAAAAACTGTAAGAATGTAAACGACATAAAATCATATCTGTTTATGTTCCAGGGATTCAGCCAGGATCTTATGATGGTTATCGGAAATCTGATGCAATGGAAATTCCGTATGCCAAGCCTTCTGAAAAAGATGCTTCGCAATATGACTGAAAAGGCTATAAACGATATCCTGACAAAGACAGACTGGAAAGACGACGGAGTGCGTAAAACCTGCAATAATATCCGTCAGTACAAGCACGCTTTGGGATATTCACAGGAATGGATGAACGATTATGTCTATAATATCGTTCTGCTGGCTAAAAAGGAGCCGAAACCAAAAGCCTGAACAGTATAAACCTATTTTAATGGCGGAGTTGGTATATTATATATCAATCCCGCCTTTATTTTGTATGTTCCATTATGAATAATATTAGAAATATAGAGCAACATCCTTTAGAACCATTCCTTCCTTGTAATGCATCACTTTTAATGTTAGGAAGCTTTCCTCCGCAGCGAAAAAGATGGAGTATGGATTTCTTTTATCCAAACTTACAGAACGACATGTGGAGAATATTCGGATATATTTTTTTCAATGATAAAGAGTATTTCCTTACTGACAGCAAGAAAGCGTTTGATAAAGCCAAGCTTGAAAGTTTTCTTACGCAGAAAGGCATAGCACTGTATGATACGGCATCTGCTGTAATCAGGCTGCAGGACAATGCTTCTGATAAATTCCTTGAAGTAGTAGAATCCACTAACATAGAATTGCTGTTAAAGCAGATACCTGACTGTAAAGCGATAATTACCACAGGTCAGAAAGCTACAGATGTCTTATGCGAATATTTCTCAGTAAAACAACCGGCTATTGGAGATAAAACAGAGATTTCGTTTCAGGACAGAACTCTTTTTCTCTACAGAATGCCGTCATCAAGTAGGGCCTATCCATTAAAGTTGGAAAAAAAGTCAGAACTATATGCTCAGGCTTTCAGAGATTTAAATCTTCTGTATTAAATAAAACCGATATTTATTTCATAAAAGCCTTGTAAATATAAAAAAAAGTACTACCTTTGCATTCGCAAACACGGGAATAGCTCAGTTGGTAGAGCATCGGTCTCCAAAACCGAGTGTCGGGAGTTCGAGCCTCTCTTCCCGTGCAGAAGTAAAAAGCTGTAACTCAAAAAGTTACAGCTTTTGCTGTTTTAGCCCTAGGACGAAATCGGGACGCAATTTATATCGAGCAGAAAAATGTAACCAGAAATGGTACGCTGAAATCAACTACGAATCCGTGGAAAATTGATACCACAACAAATTCCTGTCCGCTATATCTTGTGATTATTGGCAAAGTGGTATCCATCGTTGTAGCTCCACCCGATGAAATGGGAGCAAGATTGCCAAACCATCTGACTAATAGCGGTGCAGCCAGCAGGGTTATTATTTCTCTTGTAATGTTTGACAGAAGAGCAACTGTACCCAGTTCGGCTCCTTTGTATTCGGTTATGAATATGCTTGATAGTGAATAGTATCCGAAGCCACTTCCTACAGCCATACATTCTGCCATGGTTCTATGTGTTAATACCATACTCGCCAGTGCAGTTCCTGCCAATGTTCCTAATATAGTCATTACAGGTAAGAATATTAATCTTGGATTTAATGCCCGGAAATTCTTTATCGTTTGCGGGTCATTGCCAATGCTAAGTCCTACTGAAAACATCAACGCGCATAATGCATAAAAACTTATATTTGTTTCGGATATGTTGAATGGGATAATATTGAATAATCCGGTAAGACATCCCAATGCAAAGAAACCTACTATAATCAAACTTCCTTTCATGCTTTTCCTCCTTTCTTTCTTTTATAAAGGGCATACCATAATAACCATGCGGCTATACAACTTCCCATGACTGCAGCTATTGTAATTACGATGGCTTCTAATCCCAATGTGGCTAGACCGTTAATAATCTGCTGATTGCTTCCGACTTCAATGCCAAGGATGAAAAGTAATAACCAAATAAGTGTGGTAATGATAGAGCTTATGAAGTTCAGTCGGTTGTTTTTGATAGCATAGCCTAAAATGATTCCTCCGAACATAAATCCAATGACTGTAAACATAATTAGTGTTTTTTTAAAACTGTGTATTATAATAATATGTAGTTTAAACTTCTACAAAGATAAATATTATTGTAATAATAAAAACAATAACAGCATATTTAGTTAATAAAAATATATCCACCGTAAATCATGTTATAAAAAATGCAATTTTCGTGATAAAGTTTGCAGATTACAATAAAGTCCTTACCTTTGCATCGTGTTTTTCATAGTATTAGATTTAAGGTTAATAAAGGTTGGAGTACAGCGGTACTCCTTTTTTTATGCCCGTACGTGACGTGTGTGTACTGGAGAAACAATAAAGGCCGGACTTTGTCTGAAAATCCGACCTTAATGAATGTATTATTTTGTCTGTAATATCAGTTCTGTATATTGTCATATTCCTTGTGGAACTCAACTACGGCTTCTATTCCCTTGCGGAAAATATCGAGTGGGAAGTTTTCATTAGGAGAATGTATGGCGTTGCTTTCAAGTCCGAATCCCATCAGTACTGTCTTTATTCCAAGTATCTGTTCGAAATCGCTTATGATAGGAATACTTCCTCCACGGCGCACTGCCAATGGTTTCTTTCCGAATGCTTTCTCAAATCCCTTTTCGGCAGCCTTATATGCAGGAAGGGTGATAGGGCAGACGTAGCCTTCGCCACCGTGCATAGGAGTTACTTTTACCTGAACGTATTCAGGAGCTATTTCGTTGATGTAATCCACAAAGAGTCTGGAAATCTTTTCGTGGTTCTGATGTGGGACAAGTCGGCAGGATACCTTGGCGTATGCTTTCGACGGGAGTACGGTCTTTGAGCCATTACCTGTATATCCACCCCATATTCCGCACACGTCGAATGAAGGGCGGCAGCTGTTACGTTCCAGTGTTGAATAACCTTTTTCGCCTTTCAGTGCTTTCACTCCAATGGCTTCCATGTATTTTCCTTCATCGAACGGGATGCTTGCTATCATGCTGCGTTCTTCTGCCGGTACTTCTTCTACATCGTCGTAGAAATGAGGGATGGTGATTCGTCCGTCGGCATCGGTTATCTTGTCTATCATGCTGCACAAGGTGTTGATAGGGTTTGCCACTGCACCGCCGAAGTGTCCGGAATGAAGGTCGCGGTTAGGACCTGTAACCTCGATTTCCCAGTAAGCCAGTCCGCGCAAACCGGTGGTGAGCGACGGAAGTTCCTTGCCAAGCATACTTGTGTCCGATACGAGGATAACATCTGCTTTGAGCAGCTCCTTGTGCTCTTGCAGGAATGCATTCAGACTTGGAGAACCTATTTCTTCTTCTCCTTCGAAGATGAATTTTACGTTATGTTTCAGAAGTCCTTCGCGTACCATATATTCGAATGCTTTAGCCTGTATCATTGCCTGACCTTTATCATCGTCGGCACCTCTTGCCCAGATGTGTCCGTCTCTGATTTCCGGCTCAAACGGATTGCTTTTCCAAAGTTCAAGCGGTTCGGCCGGCATTACATCGTAGTGGGAGTATATCAATACGGTAGGAGCGTCCGAGTTAACTCTCTTTTCAGCATAAACCAGAGGGTTGCCCTGCGAAGGCATGATTATAGCCTCGTCCGCACCGGCTTCGATGAGTAGTTGTCTCCATCTTTCGGCACAAGCTAACATGTCTTCCTTATGCTGTGGCAGGGCGCTGATGCTCGGTATGCGTATCAGGCTGAAAAGTTCGTCGATGAAACGCTGTTCGTTTTCTTCTATGTATTTCTTTATTTCCATGTTTATAGAGTTGTTGTTTTGTTTAACAGATAATAATCGAGTATGGTCATGGCTGCCATAGCTTCCACTATAGGTACTGCTCTCGGGAGTACACATGGGTCGTGTCTTCCTTTGGCTTTGAGAATTGTTTCGTTGCCGTCCTTATCCACTGTTGGCTGTTCCATAAGCACAGTAGCAACCGGCTTGAATGCTACTTTGAAGTATATATCCTGTCCATTGCTTATACCGCCCTGAATACCTCCGGAACGGTTTGTGCGGAAAGCTATCTTGCCGTTGTCGTTATAGAAAATGTCATTCTGCTGGCTGCCTTTCATCTCCATGCTGCCGAATCCCTGTCCGTATTCGAATCCTTTGGCTGCATTGATGGTAAGCATTGCATTTCCGAGTGCTGCGTGGAGCTTTCCGAAAGCCGGTTGGCCGAGTCCGATGGGGCATCCCTTTATTACGCAGTCCACTGTTCCTCCTATGGTGTCGCCTTCTCCCTTAGTTTTGAAAATTAAGTCTTCCATAGTCTGTGCCATAGCCGGGTCTGGACATCTTGCCGGGTTCTTTTCAATCTCGCTCAAATCATAGGCCGAATAATCCTTGTCGAGTTTCAGTTCGCCGACCTGCGATGTGTATGCTGTGATTTCTACTCCAAGTTGTTTTAATGCTATTTTTGCCAGTGCTCCGGCTACTACACGTGAGATGGTTTCGCGTGCCGACGAGCGTCCTCCTCCGCGGTGGTCGCGCAGTCCGTACTTCTGAGTGTATGTGAAATCGGCATGCGATGGGCGGAAAACATCCTTCATATTGTCATAGTCGCCTGAATGCTGGTTGGTGTTCCATACCACGAAGCCTATAGGGCATCCTGTAGAAACTCCATCGTATATACCCGAAAGAAATTCCACCTGGTCAGACTCCTTGCGTGCAGTTGTAATGGCAGACTGTCCGGGTTTTCTTCTGTCAAGTTCTTTCTGGATGAAATCCATATCTATATGTATTCCGGCAGGGAAGCCGTCAATCACTCCTCCTATGCCTTTACCGTGAGACTCGCCAAAGCTTGTCAGACGGAATATATTTCCAAAAGTATTGTTGTACATTGTATCTTGTTTTTTAATATTTATGTATTAATGGTTTGTTGTTTGCCGGTCTTATAGCCGAAATGACCGGGCGAATTTTGGTGCCGACCATGGTCGGCAGCACTGTCGACTATAGTCGGTAATGCTGCTGACCATAGTGGGCAATGCTGCCGACTATAGTCAGCACCAAGAAATGTGTACATGTTTATTAGAACTTACTTCCGGCACCACCGCCTCCGAAGCTGCCTCCTCCGAAACTTCCACCGCCGAAGCCACCGCCTCCGAATCCGCCACGGCCGAAACCTCCACCCATGAAGATTCCTCCACCGAACGGTCCGCTTCGTCTGCCGTGGTGATGATTGTTTTCATCGTCTACGCGCTGTTCCTTACGCACGCAGTGGCCACAGTTTGAGCAGCATGACACTATTTCTTCAATATGATATGTAGGGTATTGGGCTATGGTACGCCTGGAGATGACTTTCATGGTCTGCTTATGGCATTGCGGACAGCGTCTTTGCCGTCTGACATTAAGCCAGAGATAGAACATGGTGAAACCTATAACGCCGAAAAGCAAGATGAACAATACTCCGGAATCTCCTCCTGAACCGGAGCGGGGGCTGTCGGGTGTTCCGCTTTCTCCGTCGAGATATCCTCTGACGGCTTTTATTCCGGCGAGCATACCTGCATCCCAGTTGCCTTGCGAGAAGGCTTTGTTCATGTATCTCACCTGTATCTTCTTGCAGACGGCATCCGGCAATACACCTTCAAGTCCGTAGCCGGTGGCAAACTGGATGCATCGTTCTCCAGTCACGAGGAGTATAACCAGTCCGTTGTCCTTTTCTTTTTGGCCTACACCGTTTTCCTGACCTAAGCGATATGCGAAATCGAAACAGTCGCCTCCTTCAATCTGCTCTACTGCAACTACAAGAACCTGTATTCCTGTTTTTTGTTCAAGTGAAAACAGTGTGGTGTCTATGGCAGCGACGGTTCCGGCAGAAAGAATATTGTCAGGATTGCTGACGTAGCGTGTGCGGTCCATAAGATGTACCATCGGGACATCCTTTACCTTATATTCTTTGGCTGTTACCGGCATGCAGCAGCACAGGGCGAGCATTATCGCTATGAAACTCAGTTTTCTCATAGACTGTGAATCAGAATTTTACTTCCGGTGCTTTTTCAGAGCCTTCTGCTGCCTCAAAGTAAGGACGTTTCTCGAAACCGAAGAGTCCTGCTATGATGTTTTTAGGGAAACGGCGGATTGTTGTGTTGTAACTCTTGGCTGTCTCGTTGAATTTTCTGCGTTCCACGCTGATTCTGTTTTCTGTACCTTCAAGCTGAGCCTGCAAAGCCTGGAAGTTTTCGTTGGCTTTAAGGTCGGGATAGTTTTCTGTAATGGCAAGCAGTCTGCCGAGAGCTGCACCTATCTCGCCCTGTGCTTTCTGGTATGCCTGGAGTTTCTCAGGAGTGAGGTCGTCAATGCTTATTGTGGCCTGAGTGGCTTTCGACCTTGCCGAAACAACGGCATCGAGAGTTTCCTTTTCGTGTGCGGCATATCCCTTTACAGTGTTTACGAGGTTAGGGATAAGGTCGGCGCGACGCTGGTACTGGTTCTCTACGTTGCTCCATGCTGTACTTACCGATTCGTCTTGTGTTACAAGCGAGTTGTAGGATGAAATACTGTAAATTACTAAAATTGCTATTACTGCTATGACAGTGATGATTGTCCAGGTTTTCTTCATAATTACTTTTGGTTTATAAATATTAAATTGAAATTCAGCACAAACATACTAAAAATATCCGGTGCATAAATAGGTGAGTTTATAAGTTTTTGTGTTTTCTGCTTGAGAAGATGTCTTTTATTCTTCTGTATATTTTCACTCCTGTCATTATTCCGTCGTATGCAGCCATTCCGGTGTTGAAATGGTGCATTAGGAGATCCATCTTGTTTTTTGTTTCAGGTGGAGAGAACAGGTTTTGTGTCAGCTCGTGTATTCTCTGTTTTGACTCTCTTAGCTCATCTTTTTTTCTGTTCTTTCTTTCCGATATAATCTGTATACTGTATTTGGTGATATCGTTCATGATACATTATTGTTTAGGGTTGTTCTCTTCTTTGTCTTTGTCCTCGAGGAATAGTCTTGCAAGGAAATTCACCATAGGCTGGAAAATAATCTTTTGTCTGAATATGTATATTGCGAATCCTATGAGCAGTATGCATCCGCCTATGATGGCATAGCTGGCTATGATATTATTGACAAAAGAATCTATCGTGTATACTAACATGAATGAGAAATAAAACAATGCCGTCATTCCCAATACGATGAGAACACATATCAGGATGAGGGTAGATATCAGTATGGTGAGTTTCTCTACCAGGTCGAGTTTGATGTATTGACCCTGAAGCTCTATGTATTTCTTTATTTCCTTGAACAGGGCTTCCAGATTGTCAATGCTTTTGTCGTTTGCAAACATAACTTCTATGGTTTTGTCATTAATAAAAAAGGGAAATTTAAAAGGAAGTTCCGTCAGTCGCATATCGCGTGAGCGGCTTTTCCTTTTAAAATCCCTAATGTACTTTCTTAAAATCTTGATTTTACAGAACTATGGTTCTGCGTGAATGTCTTTTTATTCGGCATCTTTTACTTCTGCTGCAATCTGGTCAACTAAATCTTCCATTTCAGCACGGTTCAGTCTGATTCCTTTTTGGCGTAGGATTTCAGCAATTTTTTTACGAGTTTCTTCGCCTTTCTCCGGAGCGAATAAGATTCCGGCTGCTGCACCAAGAGCTACCCCGCCCAAGAATGCTGCTACAATGTTTAATGCTTTCATGATAATAATGTTTTATCAGTGTGTATTATTACTTCTTTTAGTTTGCTTTCCACAAATCTAATAAAAAAGATTGTAATTTGTCTGCTTTTGTCCGTGAAATAATATCAATTTATTTAGTTGAATGTATAATTAACCGTTTTTAACATCATTGAAATGTTTATATTACTACTTTTGCCATGAAAAACTAAGTTAGCAAATTATTAAATCATATAAATATAAGGCAACATGAAAAAATTATTCGTCTTAGGAATGGGATTATGCCTCGTTTTGGCATTCTCTTCTTGTAAATCAAGTGAAAGTGCTTATAAGAAAGCTTATGAGAAAGCTAAACAAAATGAATTGGCTGAGGCTGCTGAACAGAAAGAAACTGTAGTTGAGGCTGCACCTGTAGTAGAGGCTGCTCCGGTTGCTACTCCTGCACCTGTTGCTCCTGCACCTGTGCGTGAGGAAAAAGTGGAGCTTGTTTCAGGCGACGGACTTAAGGCTTTCAGCGTAGTGTGCGGTAGCTTCGGTGTAAAGGCTAATGCTGACGGATTGAAATCTACACTTGACGGTCATGGATATAATGCTAAAGTGGTGTATAACGCTGAACGCAATATGTATCGTGTGGTTGTTTCTTCTTTTGACACAAGAGAAGAGGCTGCAGCTGCCAGAGATGCATTCAAGGCTAAGTATCCTAACCGTGAGGATTTCCAGGGTTCTTGGTTGTTGTATAGAATATATTAAAATAGCAGAAAGTTCGGAATAGATATTCTATTTGTAAGCGACGGCGATGTGCTGTCGCTTTTTTTTATACCTTTGCAAAATGTAATTATAGAATTAAACGAATTATGAAAAATAGGTATTATGCTTGTCTTATAGGAATTTTGCTCGCAGTACCGGCTGTGGCACAGGAGAAGTTTGAACTGTTCAAGTATGGTAACATGGATCAGTGGGTTACCAGAAGGATAGAGGAATCTGCTATTATTGGCGGAAGCGTGAAGCATCTGTATGAGTTGGGACCGGAAATGGAACTTGACGGAAATAATCCGTATGTAAATCAGGGAGGTTCGCCATGGGGAAACTCAAACGTAATGGCGAAGGTTGTCGGAATAGTGAAGACCAATACGAGTGTCTATCCTGAAAAACGATGGTATGGAAAATGTGCCCGTCTGGAAACTCATATTGAAAGTGTAAAAGTGCTTGGGCTGGTAAATATCACGGTATTGGCGTCCGGGTCAATGTTTCTCGGTGACATTAAAGAACCTATTACGGGTACAAAGGATGGAGAGAAGGCTCTTAATTGTGGAGTTCCTTTTACTAAAAGGCCTGTTGCGATAAGGTATGATTATAAGGTGAAAATGTCTGGTGAACCTAATAGAATCCGTCTTACAGGATTCAGCAAGAAGTCAGTGGTAAAGGGTAAAGATGCAGCCATAATGGTTTGCTATCTTCAGAAAAGGACTGAAGACGCAGAGGGCAATATCATAGCCAAAAGGGTAGGGACTGCCGCTGTGAAGTATACATCATCTACTGACTGGAATAATGCTGCCACATATGAGATTATGTATGGTGACATAACCGGCAACAGTAATTATGTGCCGGAACTGATGGCTTTGGGAACCGGAGGTTATCACGCCCGAAACAGCAAGGGGGAAAGCGTGATGATAAATGAAAACGGATGGGCGGATAAGGATGAAACGCCTACACATATTCTTGTGCAGTTCACTTCAAGCATCGGTGGCGCGTTTGTCGGTTCGCCGGGAAATACTCTTTGGATTGACAATGTCGGACTGGTGTATTAATCAGGCGGTAGGATTTTTTAAGTCTTATATATAATGTGCTAATAAAATTAATTCGTAAATTTGCTGCCACTTATGAGTAGAATTTTAGCTATAGATTATGGAAGGAAGCGTACGGGGCTTGCTGTGACAGATCCGATGCAGATTATTGCAAGCGGTCTTACTACAGTGGCTACGCACGAACTTGTAGACTTCATACAGAAGTATGTCTGTCAGGAAAAAGTGGAGCGGATTATCATAGGTCATCCTAAACAGATGAACTACGAAGACTCGGAGAATATGAAGAATATTATCCCGTTTATGAACAGACTTAAAACGTTGCTTCCGGAAATTCCTGTGGAACTGGTAGATGAAAGGTTTACCTCAGTGCTTGCACACCAGGCGATGCTTGCCGGAGGACTTAAGAAAAAGGACAGGCAGAACAAGGCGCTGGTGGACGAAATAAGTGCTACTATAATTCTGCAGTCTTATCTCGAATCAAGGAAATATTAAAAACAGAATAAACAATTAGAAATATGATTTTACCGATTTATGTATATGGCCAGCCTGTATTGCGTAAGGTGGCTGAAGATATAACTCCTGATTATCCGAACCTGAAAGAACTTATCACAAATATGTTCGAAACAATGGACCGTGCCGATGGCGTAGGCCTGGCTGCACCTCAGATAGGATTGCCTATCCGTGTGGTTGTGGTTAATCTTGACGTACTGTCTGATGATATGCCTGAATTCAAGGATTTCCGCAAGGCATATATCAATGCGCATATTGTTGAAACAGGCGAGGAATTAGTGTCAATGGAAGAAGGCTGCCTGAGCTTGCCGGGTGTGCATGAGAGTGTGAAGCGCCCTGACAAAATACGTGTAACTTATCTTGACGAAGATATGAATCCGCATGACGAGTGGGTGGAAGGATATCTGGCAAGGGTTATGCAGCACGAGTTTGACCATCTGGACGGAACAATGTTCATCGACCACCTTTCTCCACTGAGAAAACAGATGATTAAGGGAAAACTGAACAAAATGGTTGAAGGAAAAGCCCGTTGTGCTTACAAGGTGAAGACTGTAAAATGATAAAAAAGCTTCTATACATATTATATATAGGCTTGATGATGCCTGTGGCAGCCCTGTCGCAAATTAATACGGACAGGGTTATGACCATAGGCAAGAATGCTCTTTATTTTGAGGATTATGTATTGTCTATACAATATTTTAACCAGGTTATAAATGCAAAGCCGTATCTGGCTGAGCCTTTTTTTTATAGAGGATTGGCGAAAATAAACCTTGACGATTTTCAGGGAGCTGAGGCCGATTGTACAGAGTCTATCGAGCGCAATCCTTTCGTGGCAAACACATATCAGATAAGAGGTATCTCCAGAATCCGCCAGGATAATTTTGACGGGGCTATAGCCGACTATCAGAAAGCTCTTACTTTAGAACCGGAGAATGAGGCTCTATGGCATAATCTGATATTATGCCGCATACAGAAAAAGGATTATTCTACAGCAAGAGCCGAACTCGACACTCTTATTTCTATTTCTCCAAGATATACTGATGCTTATTTGATGCGTACTGAAGTGTCTTTGAAAATGAAAGATACGCTTCAGGCGATGACTGATGCCGACAAGGCTATAGAAATGGACAGATATAACCCTGACCCATGGGCTTCGAGGGCCATTCTGTTTATGCAAAGAGGCAAGTATGCCAAAGCTGAATCGGATTTTGACGAGGCTGCAAGGCTTTCATTCAAGAATTCAGGCATTTATATAAACAGGGCATTGGCAAGATATCATCAGAATAATCTGCGCGGCGCCATGTCCGACTATGATATCGCACTCGATATAGACAAAAACAATCTGATAGGGCATTATAACCGAGGATTGCTCAGAGCGCAGGTAGGGGATGACAACAGGGCTATCGAAGATTTTGACTTTGTGCTCAGCGTAGAACCGGATAATCTTATGGCTGCATTCAACAGAGGTTTGTTGCGCAGCAGAACCGGTGATTATAAAGGTGCGGTTGCCGACTTTACTGCTGTTCTGGATGAATATCCAAACTTTATGCCGGGATATCAGTGCAGGGCAGAGGCTTATCGCAAGATGGGCGATTTGAGGAGAGCTGATGCGGATGACGTGGTAGTGCTTAAAGCTCAGATTGATGCTCAGACAGGTACGAAGAATAATACAGCTTCGAATGACAAGACGCGAAAGAAGTCTGACAAGAATATGAACAACTACCGTAAGATTGTCGTGGCAGACAATGATGATACGGAAAGCAAATATAAGACAAACTATCGCGGAAGGGTGCAGGACAAGAACGTGAATATCTTGCCGCAGCCGATGTTTGCCCTTACTTACTATGAACGTAAGGATGAGGTGAGAAGGCAAATCAATTTCGACAAGAGAATTGCACAGATGAACGAAAAGCATCTGTTCCCTGAAAGGTTGATAATTACCAACAATGAGATGGCATTGAATGAAGTTCTTGTTAAACAGCACTTCAGTTCGATAGATAAACTGTCGGCATCGATAGCAAATGCTCCTGATAATGCCCTTAATTATTATTCTCGTGCATTGGACTTTTATCTGGTGCAGGACTTTGATAACGCTCTGAACGATTTGAATGAGTGTATAAGCAGAGATTCGCTGTTCTTCCCGGCTTATTTCAGCCGTGCATTGATTCATTACAAGGAGTTGGAGTATAGAAAACGCGAGAAAAGCTTCGAGATAGTTTCTACAGACGACAAGACAGCTCAGGTTCGCTCTTTGGATTATGCGAAAATACGCGAGGATTTGGATAAGGTTATAGAACTGGCTCCTGACTTTGTATATGCATATTATAACAGGGCAAACATCCTTACTATAATGAAAGACTACCGTGGGGCGATTGCTGATTATAATAAGGTGTTGGAGTTGGAACCAAATCTTGCTGACGCTTATTTCAACAGAGGTCTTACTCATGTATTCCTCGGTAATAACCGACTTGGTATACAGGATTTGAGCAAGGCCGGTGAGTTGGGACTTTTCTCAGCTTATAATGTGATTAAACGCTTTACGGTAAAAGAGAAATAACATTTTATTTCAAAAAGAAACCTATTAAAGAAACTTTTACTATTTTTGCGGATAAAATTGAAGTAAAATAAGACTAAAATATAAAATCATGATTAAGATAACTTTCCCGGATGGTTCGGTTCGTGAATACAACGAAGGTGTAACCGGTCTGCAGATAGCAGAAAGCATTAGCTCTCGTCTGGCTCAGGATGTGTTGGCGTGCAGTGTTAATGGTGAGACTATTGATTTGAGTCGTCCTATAAACGAAGATGCTGAATTTGTACTTTACAAATGGGATGACGAACAGGGTAAACATGCGTTCTGGCATACAAGTGCACACTTGCTTGCTGAAGCACTTCAGGAACTGTATCCTGGAATTCAGTTCGGTATCGGTCCGGCCATCGAAAACGGTTTCTATTATGATGTAGATCCGGGTGAGGCCGTAATAAAAGAAGGTGACCTGCCTGCAATCGAAAAGAAAATGATGGAACTGGCTTCCAAGAAAGAAGCATTAGTTCGCGAAAACATATCTAAGGAAGATGCTTTGAAAATGTTCGGCGAAAGAGGAGAAACTTATAAGTGCGAACTTATCTCTGAACTTGAAGACGGACATATCACAACTTATACTCAGGGTGCGTTTACTGACTTGTGCCGTGGCCCACACTTGACTTCAACAGCTCCTATCAAGGCCGTTAAACTGTTGTCAGTGGCAGGTGCATACTGGAGAGGACAGGAAGACCGTAAACAGATGACACGTATCTATGGTATTTCTTTCCCTAAGAAGAAAATGCTCGATGAATATCTTGCATTGCTGGAAGAAGC